>JAMPXZ010000085.1 GCA_023700925.1 Oligoflexia bacterium
AGCAGCACAAGATGGTTTTCAAGCTCGTGCAGGCGGAGATGAGTTCCGGCGAGATCCACGCGCTGACCCTGCGCACGTTCACGCCCGCGCAGTATCGCCAACTGCTTGGCGGCTGAGAGGTTGAAAGAAATGTCACATCCGTTGATTCCGAAAGTTCAGGAAAAGGTGAGTTCCGCGCCCGTGGTGATCTTCATGAAAGGGACGCCCGATTTTCCGCAGTGCGGGTTCTCGGCGCGCGCGATCCAGGTGTTGCGGGCGGCGGGGGTCGAGCGTCCTCTGGCTGTGGATGTGCTCGCGGATGATCCGCTCTGGGAGGCGCTGGAGGCTTTCACGCAATGGCCCACAGTGCCGCAGATTTTCATCAACGGGCAGTTCGTGGGCGGCTGCGATATCGTTACGGAGATGTTCGAGCGAGGCGAGCTTCAGCAGCTGCTGAAGCAGACTCAGCCGCGGTAGGCGTTCTTTTTCTTCGCTTTTTTGCTGCGCTCGACGGCGACCTTGTGGGCCTTCGGTGCCTGATCGGCCTTGTAGGCGGTGGCTTTGTCGCGGCGGGTTTTTCTGTGCTTGACGCTGAGTCTCTTCGGCATGAGGGATCGCTCCTTAGCTGTGTGAAGGTTTTTCAAGCGTCTAACATGAGCTGAAACGTCGCGCTAGAATTTTCAGGACAGTCCGGGGCGGTGGACAAGCGGCCCACGGGCGCGCTACAGTCTCTGCTTCAGGAGAAATCACGATGCCAACCGTCCTTCACCGACTTTCCCGCTGGGCCGAAACCGATCCGCAGGCGCCGGCGCAAAGATACAAGAAGCTGCCGAAGGGAGCGGGGCGATCCGCCAAGGGCGAGTGGGTGACCCTGAGCTCCAAGGAGTTCATGGATCGGGTCTTTCACCTGGCGTTGTACCTGGATGCCAGGGGCTTCGGTGAAAAAGACATCTCCTGCATCTTCGCTTACAACAGTCCGGAGTGGGTCCATATGGACCTCGCCGCCATGCTCCTGAGGGGCAAGTCGACCGGGATCTATCCGAACTCGACGGTCAAAGACGTTCACTACATCCTCAATCATACCGAGTCCACGGTGCTCGCGGTCCAGAACAAGGAGTATTTCCTTCGGTTCGCCCGGCTTGGCTCCGACGAGGGACTTCCCCCTTCGGTGAAGCTGATCCTGGTTTTTGACGGGGACACCTCGATCCACCCGAAGGCGGTGGCTTACAGCGACGCGATCGCCGAAGGCGCGCGTCTGGCCAGCGGCAAGAGCCTCGCGGATTATCTCGCCAAGATCGATCCGCATGCGGGCGCGTTCCTCATCTACACCTCCGGCACCACGGGCAATCCCAAGGGCGCCATCCTGTCGCACGACAATCTCGTCTTCACCTCCGATGCGGTTGCTCGGTTCTGGCAGCTGCCCCCGCAGGGGAGCCTCTTCTCCTTTTTGCCGCTTTGCCATATCGCCGAGAAGCTGCAGAACGAGGGCGTGGGGATCTCCCAGCGCCATTGCGTGAACTTCTGCACCAAGTTCGAAAACCTTTCCTCGGAGCTCGTCGAGGTGCAGCCAACGCTTCTTCTCTCGGTCCCCCGTCTCTGGGAAAAGATGATGGAGGGCGTGCAGAGCAAGATCAGAAACGCGAAAGGCGCGAAAAAGAAGCTGGCCCCCTGGGCCCTCGAGGTCGGAGCGCGCGTGGCGCAGGCGAGGTATTCGGGTCGGTTCCCCAATCCGATCGACCTGGCCCAGCTCCAGGTGGCCGAGCGGGTGGTCCTCTCCAAGATCCGCGAGGCACTGGGGCTGAGCCGGGCCGAGAAGACCGGTTCCGGCGCCGCCGCGCTGGCTCCGCACATCTCACGCTGGTTCCGCGGCCTTGGCGTCGAGGTCATGGAGGACTTCGGGCAGACCGAATCCACGGGCGTGATCTGCATGACCGAACCCGGCGTCGAAAGCGCCGGTACGGTCGGTAAGCCCGTCCCTCCGATCGAGGTCCGGATCGCCGAGGATGGCGAGGTGCTGTGCCGCGGTCGCAACGTGTTCAAAGGCTACCTCAAGGATGACGCCGCCACGGCCCAGGTGCTCGAGGGCGGCTGGCTGCACACCGGCGACGTGGGCGAATACGACTCCCGAGGGCTGCTTCGCATCAAGGGGCGCAAGAAGGAGGTCATGAAGACCTCCGGCGGCAAGATGGTCGCCCCGCTGCCGATCGAAGAGCGCCTCAAGTCCTCACCGCTGATCAGCCAGGTTTGCCTCGTCGGCGACGGACACAAATATCTTTCCGCCCTGATCACGCTGACCGAAGAAACGCTGAACTCGTTGAAATCCACGCCCGGCGCGATCGACGGCCAGCTCGTCAAGGAACCCGGCATCCTGAAAAAATTGAAGGCCGACGTCGACGCGCTCAACAAGGAGCTGGCCGGCTACGAGCAGATCAAACGGATCGCCGTTCTTTCGCGTGAGTTCTCGATCGAGGACGGCGAGATGACTCCGACGATGAAGATCAAGCGCAACGTCATCGAGAAGCGGTTCGCGACGGTGATCGAGTCGATGTATCCCAACCGCGAATGACGATGAACCCCTTTGAGTCCGGCGCCCGCAAGGCGATCCCCGCGGTCCTCGTCTATGCGAGCCGTGGAGAGGAGATCCTCATGATCCACCGCACGGGCGGCAAGCCGGCGGACTATCATGCGGGCAAGTGGAACGGGCTCGGGGGAAAATGCGAGGCCGATGAGTCGGCGCGCGAGGCCGCGCGGCGGGAACTGCGCGAGGAATCGGGCCTGGATCTTCCGGAGGAATGCTTTCGGACACTCGGGGTCCTGCACTTCCCGAATTTCAAGGCCGCCAAGAACGAGGACTGGATCGTCTGGGTCTTCGTCGCGGAGCTCCCGGAGGGGCATCCCGCGGCGCTGATCGAGGATTGCCCCGAAGGCACCTTGGAATGGGTTCCGCGCGAGGAACTCTTGCGCCTGAAGCTGTGGGCGGGCGATCGCGAATTTCTTCCGTGCGTGATCGACCGGCAGCCCTTCATCGGCACGATCTGGTACCGCGGCGAGGACGTCCTTCGCGCTCGCGTCGAGCGGCTCGGCTGAGCGGTCGCAAGATCGGGTGCTTCGACTCAGGATTTTTCTTTGACGCACCGCATTTAAAATGTTATTGCGACGCCTCGAAGGGAGATTTTGTCCAATGAAAGCCATGATTGTATCTGCGTTCCTGTTTTCCGTGGTCACGATGAGCGGCTCTCTGGCCGGTACCCGATTGGGGTATGACGGCTGTTATCAGATCTATATGCCTGGGGTCATGTACCCGGCGTTTTGCCTTGAGGGCACTGCGGAGGAGGGCATCGGGGGCGCAGGAGTACGGCTTGCGATCTTTAAGACCAATACGAGTCGCCTGGCTTCCTGCCTGATATCCACGGCATCGGGGATGGGCGAGGATTCTTTTGTGTTTGAGCGCGACGGGAAAAAAGAGCTTTCTCTCGAAAACGTCCGAGTGGAAAACAATCGCCGAGAAGGGGACGTTATCGTCGGCCGGTATAATCTCAAATTCATGGAGATCAATGACCGGGACACGGATCGCCTTCTGAATATCGCGAATTCCAGCACGGACTGTTTCCGGTAACTCAGATTTCAGCGATTACGGACGGCTCGACCTCTACCCACTCAAAAATTCCTTCGAGCGGCTGCGACACCTTTTCAGAAGGTCCTCGTAAGACCCGGTATCGGCCCTGGGACAGCGGAGCTGCCTGGCCGGAACTGACACCAGAGAAGGAGTAGCACTGATGCTTTTTGATTCCCGCAAGACCCGCGGCCTCGTTTTGGCCGGTCCGATCGCGTGCCTGGCCCTGTTTGCGAGCGCCTGCAATGGAGGCGGGGGTGGGGCATCCGCTCGGGCTGCCGACTCCGTCACCAGCGTTACGAGCCGGGATGACTCCTCCGCCAAGGGCAACGACGGTTCAGGACTTACGGGCGAAAGCTGCCTCTCCAGCGATCCGGACAAGCTTTGCCTGGCCGTGCACTTTGTCGCTTACCGGGATTCGGCCGGCAACTCGACCGCCACGCCGGAACAGGCCGCGGCCATCATCAACGGCACCAACCGGTTCTGGAGCGTGTGCAAGATCGGCTTTCAAATCGAGAAATATGAGGCGGTGGATCCCGCGCAGTACAACCTTGCGTTCGGTGCCGAGTCCCAGAGCCAGACGGATCTGATCCGCCGGACCTTCGAGGAGCCGCGCGATCAGCTTCTCGCGGTGACGACCGGCCCCTGGGGCACGGCGGTCAACGCCTGGACCTCCATGCCGGGCGAAACCGCCTCCGGCGCGATCATGGAGGCGGGTATCGTCAGCTACGGCGACGGAGTGATTTACGCACACGAGTTCGGGCACTATCTCGGGCTCGGCCATGAGGCGGATTCGGCCAATCTCATGAGCGCGGTGGTTGCCACCAGCTCCACGATGCTGTCGGAGGCGCAGTGCGCCTCGGCACGCGAAACGGTGGAGTCTTATTGGGTCGCCATGCTCAGGCGCTCGTAAGTTTCCGGATGGTCTCTAGAAGCCGGCGCGGTGAGCACGGCTTCTCAAGCAGGGCCGCAACCTGAGGAAAGTCTTTCGCCAGCTGGGAAGCGGATGAAAGTACCACCACGGGCGGCAGCGGACCGGGCAGGGTGGGTGCCACCTCTTCGAAAAGCACCCGGAGAAACTCGATTCCGTTCATCCGCGGCATCTGCAGATCCAGAAGGATCAACGCGAGCGCGCCGCCTTGGCGGATGAGCGCGAGTCCCTGGGCGCCGTTGTCGGCGGGGATGACGTCGTAGCCATGATCTTTGAGCCACATCTCGTGAAGCTCGCGGATTACGGGGTCATCGTCGATGAGGAGCACGGTGGCCGACATGGCTGGTCAGCAAGGATAGCGGATCGGCACTCAAGCGAGCGGCGGAATACCGGACTATTTTCAGCGCTGGCGCGACGTTTGAAGGGCAGAGTGCACTCGTCGGGAAACAGCGCCGGAGGGCTCGTCGGGCGGACGGCCCATAAAAATCCGGTAAACCGCCGTTGTTTTTTGGCCGATTTCGGTAGCTTCGGGGGTATGGCAACAGCGCGACGGTCTTCATCCCGAGCGATCAGGAAGCGCGAGTTCAGCAGCTCTGAACGACGCCTGCTGAGACGCATTGGACTGAAGATCCACAAGGATCTGCACGATAGCGACAGGCCAGTGGAGTGGCTTGCCTTCACGACGGGGATGGCCCGTTCCAGCATCCGCGAGATCATCGCGGGCCGGAGCAATCCCCGGCTTCTGACGCTTCATTCGATCGCGACAGGCCTGGGCTACCGGAGCGTGGTGGAGTTCCTGCTCTCGGTCTGACCGGCTACTTGCCGCCCGCGACTCTCGGTGCCACGGAGAGAAACTCCAGATTTTTGTTGTTGTCCATTGCCCAGCGCAGGCCCCAGTCCGACTTGAAAAGCACGACCGGAAAACCGTCGCGATCCTCGAGACACCGCGAGTCCTCGCGCCGCTCGAAGTAGTCGGGGTCCAGCCCGGGTCCTGAGACCCAGCGGGCATGGATGTAAGGAAGCTTCTCGATCCGCACGTCGACGCCGTACTCGGATCTCAGCCGGGCCTGGAGCACCTCGAACTGCAGGGCTCCGACGGCTCCCAGGAGGGGGTCTTTGTCGCCGAACCCTCGTTGCTTGTAAACCTGCACGACGCCTTCCTCGGCAAGCTGATCGAGGCCCTTCTTCAGCTGTTTTCGCTTCATCGGGTCCAGGATCGTGACGCCGGCGAAATGCTCGGGAGAGAAGCGGGGAACGCCTTCGTACTCAAACTTTCCCCCGTCGCAAAGCGTATCGCCGATCCGGAGCTCGCCGCTGGTGTCGAGCAGGCCGACAATGTCGCCGGGCCAGGCCTCGTCGATCACCACGCGCTCCTGCGCGAAGAAGTGGAGGGGCTTGGAGAGCTTCACGGTTTTCGCCAGGCGCGCGTGCTTCACCTCCATGTTGCGCGCGAACTTGCCGGAGCAGACGCGCATGAACGCGACACGATCCCGATGGGAGGGGTCCATATTCGCCTGGATCTTGAAGATGAAGCCGGAGAACCGTTCGTCGACGGGCTCGATCAGGCCTATCTCCGCGCCGCCGCCGGGCGTGACCGCCTTGCGGGCGCCGGGGGTCGGAGCGAGCTCGATGAACTGTTCGAGGAATCGCTGAACGCCGAAGTTGTTCATGGCGCTGCCGAAAAAGACGGGGGTGAGCTGGCCATGCAGCACGCGCTCATGGTCGAAGGAATCGCCGGCGATCTCGAGGAGCTCGATCTCGGCCTGCAGGCGCTCGTGGAGCTCCCGGCCTTCGTCGAGATCCTGGCGGGGCCCGGCGACGAGGGAAACGAAATCGGGATCCTGGAGCCCTGAAACCTTGCGAGGGGCCAGGCGGCCTTTCACATTGGCCTCGCCTTCAGTCTGGTAAAAAAGCACCTCGCTTGCCTGGCGGTCAAAGACGCCACGGAAACGATCTCCCGAGCCGATCGGCCAGGTCATGGGACAGGACCGGATCCCGAGGATCTTCTCGAGCTCGTCGAGCAGGTCGAGCGGCTCCCGGCTCGGCCGATCGAGCTTGTTCATGAAGGTGAAGATCGGGATCCCTCGCATGCGACAGACTTCGAAGAGCTTGCGCGTCTGCGGTTCGACTCCCTTGGCGGCGTCGATCAGCATCACGGCCGCGTCCGCCGCCGTGAGGGTGCGGTAGGTGTCCTCGGAAAAGTCCTTGTGGCCCGGCGTATCGAGCAGGTTGATCTGCGTGCCGTTGTATTCGAACTGGAGGACGCTGGAGCTGATGGAAATTCCGCGCTGCTTTTCGATCTCCATCCAGTCCGAGGTGGTGTGGCGCTGGTTGGCCTTGGCGCGCACGGCGCCCGCCAGATGAATCGCGCCGCCGTAAAGCAGGAGCTTCTCCGTCAGGGTGGTCTTGCCGGCGTCCGGGTGCGAAATGATCGCGAACGTCCGGCGCCGGGCGGTTTCCTTTTCCAAGGCTGCTTTGAGGATCATGGGGGCTGTAATCTGCCTGATTTGCCTTAGAAATTCCATAAGGAAGTCTTGTAGCTGCCTACGGATGTGTCTGTAGGGACAAAAATGTTAACTTCCTTGGTCAGGTATTGCGGTCTTCCGAAGAGATCATTGGACGCACAGAAATCTCCTCAGGTTGGTCCACTGTGGGCGAGATCGCGCTCACCGGTGCCCATGCCGGCGTCCAAAAGGTGTCTTGCATGAGAGCAGCTACAGTTGCTTTGGTAGTCTCCCATAACGATGGCTCGTCGGCGTTGCTCGAAACGCTTTCTGACGATCGCGAAATCGCCCTCTTCGAAACCGCCATGAGCACTGGCGAAGAAAATCCCCTGCAGTCGGTCTATGAGTTCAGGACCCGTCAGCAGAAGGAGGAGACCGAGTTCGCCGACTATGTCGAGGACCTGCTGTCCAAGCCCTTCCTGCGCCCGGAAATCCAGGAGCACGGGGTGCAGTGGCTGAAGTCCAAGATCCGCATCGAGCAGTACCAGAAGAGCGAGATCCAGGCCGCCAAGGTCATCGCGGACTACGCCTTCCAGGTTTTCAGTCAAAAGCCCGAAACCACGGATTTTTTTCTCTCCGGTCCGACCGCCAAGGTGAGGATCCGGGTCTTCGTCGTGAAGAACGCTTCCACGCTCTCCGAGGCGGCCTGAAGATCACCGAGCTTTTTCTTGCCTAACGCCCCCAATTGAGGCTACATGCGACTCAATCATCAATCACCGTGCGGGGGCGGCAGGGCGTATGGGCGGGATCCGTTGGACGACTCAGGTCTTACTGGGAATAGCGTTATCGCTTTACGTTGTCATGGCTTCCGCGTTCGCGCAGGAAATCCCCGAGTGCCTCGACGGCGGTCGCTCAATTTCCGTCGATAATCAACAGGTCCTGAACTGGAAGCGCACGACGCCGAACGAGTTCAAGGAACGCGCCTACATCAGCGGCGTCCTCGTTGCCGTCTATCCTGATCGCAACGGGCACGACCACTTTCAGATTCAGATCGGCGAGCGTCCCGACGAGACCATCGAGGTGGTTTACAATTATCAGTTCGGCTTTCTCCCGAACCAGTTGCTCCCCGGAATGGAGGTCCAGGCTTGTGGTGACTACATCACCACCACGGCTCAATCCACTCCGACTGCTTCGGCTCCCAACGGCTACCCCCCGTCGCCGGATGGGGCCATCATCCACTGGCTTCATAAAAATCCGCGCGGTCGCGGTCATGAGTCGGGCTTTCTCGTCATTGACGGGGCTCTCTACGGCCATGGATACGCGGAAAGCCCGGGGCGTGGGCGTGATGGAGGAGGCGGCCGTTCCCGCCGAACCAACTTAGTGACTGGATATGATCTCGCACAGGACACTCTTAACGACAGCTGATGAGATCCTCGCCCTCGCCGATTCGCTGAGGCAGCGGGATACCATCGCCTTTGATACCGAATTCATCCGGGAAACCACGTTCTTCCCGATCGTGGAAATCATCCAGGTGGCGACCGAGGAAGAGTCGTGGCTGGTCGACGCCCATGCATTCAAGAAGAACTTCCGCCCCGGGCCGCACGGCGGCTTTGACCCCGCCATTCAGCCGCTGCTCGATGTTTTTCGGGATAAGTCGATTCTCAAGGTCCTGCACGCCGCTCAAGGCGACCAGGAATGCCTTTTCACCAGCTTCGGGGTGGTCGCGACACCGACCATCGATACGGCGGTCGCGGCCTCGCTTTGCGGCTACGGCGAGGGCATTGGCCTTGGCAAGCTGCTGAAGGCGAAGCTCGGCGTGACGATCGCCAAGGGACACGCGCGAACCAACTGGTCCGTGCGGCCGTTGCCCGCGCAGCTGATCGATTACGCGCATGCGGACGTGGAGCATCTGGTCAGCCTCGGCCGGCAGCTTCTCGATGAGCTTAACGGACTTGGCCGGCGTGAATGGGCGCTCGAGGCCTCCGCCAAATGGGAAGAAGCCAAGCTTTATGAGGGCGATCCGGCCGAAATGGCGCAGAAGATGGCGCGGGGCGGACGGCTCGACAAGACCGGCTTCGCCGCGCTTCGCGGCCTGGTTCGGTGGCGCGAGCAGCGCGTCCGACAGCTCAATCTGCCGCGTCGCTGGGTAGCGGACGATACCGTCCTCCTGGACTTGGCGCACGTGAGACCCAAGGACCTCGAGCATCTCGCCGCGTTCCGTGGTTTGAACAAAGGCGAGCTCAAGAATAGCGGGGAAGCCATTCTGGCGGCGCTCCGCGAACAGCCCGAAGAGGGCGAGCGGGCGCCTGGCAAGACCAGCCGCCTCGAGATGCCTTCGGCGGACGAGGTGCAGTCGCTGGAGCTCCTCCGATGTTTTATCGGCATCCTGGCGGACGAGCATCGAATCGCCTCCAAGCACCTGCTTTCGACCGGACAGCTTCTGCCGCTGCTTCGAAGCAAGGCGGGTACGCCGGACGAGCTGGTCCGGCAAGGGCTGCTCGGGCAAGAAGCCGCTCAGCTCATTGGCGAGGAGCTTATCGCTTTCATGCAAGGGAAGCGCGCCTTGTCCCTGCAGGGCGGCCGAATCCGCATCGCGAAATTGGAACAACAAATCGGGTAATTTCCTGGAGAGGACTTATGAGTACGACATCGATTTTGGGGAAGGTCTCGCACACGAGGGATTTCCGTAGGCGCCGGGCCCTCAATTGGCTGGTCCTGGGTTTCACGTATTCGGCGATGTATATGGGACGGTATAACCTGTCCTTCGCCAACAAGTCCCTGTCCTCCACCTACGGCTGGGACAAGACGCAGATCGGCGCCATCATCTCGGCCGCCCTGCTGATCTACGGCATGTCAGCCATGTTCAACGGCCCGATCGCGGACAAGATCGGTGGGCGCAAGTCCATGCTCATCGGCGCGACCGGTACGGTGATTTTCAACTTCTTTTTCGGCCTGGGAGCGTATTTCGGCTTCCTCGGAAGCGGCGCGCTGCTGCTGGCCTACTTCGCGACCGTGTGGTCGCTGAACTCGTATTTCCAGTCGTTCAGCGCCCTGTCTCTCATCAAGGTGAACGCCAGCTGGTTCCATATCAGCGAGCGCGGCGTCTTCTCCGCGATCTTCGGCTCGATGATCCAGAGCGGCCGCATGCTCATCTTCGCCATCGGCGGCTTCCTCGCCGCGGCGTACGAATGGCAGTGGGTCTTCTTCGTTCCCTCGGTAGTGGTCGCGATCATGGGGTTCCTCACCTACAAGTATGTCCAGAACGGCCCCGAAGACTGCGGCCTCCCGACGCTGGATGTGCAGGACGCCTCGAGCGGCGATACCGAGAAGGTCAGCTTCAAATATGTGATCAGGAAGGTCTTCACCAATCCCGTAACCCTTACGATCGCGTTCGCAGAATTCTGCACGGGCTTCGTCCGTCACGGTTTCGAGCAGTGGTTCCCGCGCTACATGCAGGAAGCGCAGAACCTCGCCACCGATTCGCCGATCTTCCAGAAGGGCGCGTTCTCGGTAGTCGCCGCCGGCATCGCCGGGGCGTTCTTCGCCGGTACGCTGTCGGACTGGGTTTTCAAGGGTCGGCGGGCGCCCATGGCTTTCCTGGGCTATGTCACCCAGATTATCTGTCTGATCATCGTTTGGAAGGCGCCGAGCGTCCAGTGGGTCATCGGTGCTTTCATCGCGAACTCGTTCGCTATCAGCGTCGTGCACTCCATGTTGTCCGGAACCGCTTCGATGGATTTCGGCGGCAAAAAGGCCGCGGCGACGGCCGCTGGCTTGTTCGATGGAATGCAATACGTGGGCGGCTCGGTGGTGGGCATCGGCATGGGATGGCTGCTTGAGCGGTTCGGCTGGGGCGCCTGGGGCCCCAGCATGGTGGGCTTCGCTGTCCTTGGTGCCGTGATGATGGCCTTCCTGTGGAATGCCAGGCCCGCGACCAAGGGCTCCGGGCATTGATTGACTGAGCGCCAGGACGGCGCTCTGCCCCGCGACCCGTTCGTTTCGGAATCGCGCCGCCTGGAACAGCAGATGCACCAGTGGGTCTTCAAAGGACAGGAGAACCCACTATGCGCATATCTGCTATTGCTTTGTCTGCTTTCCTGATTGGAATGGGAAGCTTGGGAGTTGCTTACGCCCAGGAGGACGAAACCGCGGCGACCACGGCCGAGGCCCGGGAAGTCACTCGCGGTTATCTGAAGAACGAGGCCTTCGGCGTGAAGCCCCAGGTAGGCGTGATCGCCTTCAAGGATGCCACCGGTGACAGCACCGGACGTCTCGCGGAGGGGATCAACCTCGAGTGGAATACCACTCGGCTCTTTGGGATGGATCAGAAGTTCTACATGGGACCGGTTACCGGCATGATCTTCTCGCACCTCGGTTCGGCGTCGTCGAACTTCGTCGGCACCGATCCTGACCGTCGCGCGAGCGATGCGGGCGCCAACTTGCTGATCATCCCGGCTAACCTCAAGGTCGGCTACAACCTCAGCGATCGTTATAGGATCTCGGTGCACGGGGGTGGCAACCTGACTTACCGCTCGGTCGCGAACTCGATGCGGCTCGGGTCAAAGACCTCCGCGGGCAACGACGACGTCTGGCGGATCTACCCGAACGTCGGCGGTGACGTGGAAATCGCGTTCTCCCGGAACGCGCTCCTTCTGCTCCGCCCCGACCTGACGATCACGCCTGGTGATGAGATCTTCACCGGGACGGTCGGCGTGGGCATCTCGTTGGGTTAAACACCCCGGCGAAATGCTCCTGGTTTGATCCCCTGGCCCGGCGCCGCTTTTCGAAAGGAAAGCGGCGTCGGGCTTTTAAGCGTGGGCGTGTTGGAAATCCGTTTGAGTTTGGGGTTTCCGTTTCAGTTTCCGTACGGTTGAAGATGCCCGTAACCGGGCGGTTTTCCGGGGCACGATACAGCGTGAATCGGAGTATGCCAAGGAGGTCTAATTCTGTCAGCAGTTCGGGATTCGTGTCGAACGAAGGGGTTGCTCGGATCGGCATTGCCCCG
Source organism: Oligoflexia bacterium (assembly GCA_023700925.1). Classification (GTDB taxonomy): domain Bacteria; phylum Bdellovibrionota; class UBA1018; order UBA1018; family UBA1018; genus JAMPXJ01. The sequence goes on from JAMPXZ010000085.1 coordinate 11,973, forward strand.
AAGGGTTGCCAGCGAAATGGAAAACTTGAACCGTACGGAAACTGAAACGGAAACCCCAAACTCAAACGGATTACCGGACAAGCCCTAGGTCACGGGCTTGAGTGCGACGAAGATCTTTTCCTGCGGCCCCCGCTTCACGTAGAGCATCGAGACCGAGTCGTGGGGGCGCTTCTTGGCCAGAGCCGTGAACGACTTGGCATCCGGCACCTCCGTGCGGTCCAGGCGAAGGATCACATCTCCCGGCGAGAGTCCGGCCTCGAAGGCGGGGCTGCCGGGCTCAACGCCCACGATGAGCGCGCCCGTCGGGGTCTCCGCATTCTTGAAGCCGAGAAGAGCGGCCAGTTCCATCGGGATGTCCTCGACCATCAGGCCCCAGCCGCGGCGGGCAACGCTCTTCTTTCCGGCGACGCGTCCGGCCTGCTGGGAAAGCTGTTTGCGTTCGACGGGCTGCTGCGCCACGTGGAGCTTGAGCTGCCGGACCGCGCCGTCGCGAAGAACCTCGATCGCGACGTCGGAGCCGGATTTGGTCTCACTCACCTTGGATTTGAGATTGGTTGCGCCCGTGATCTTTTCGCCATCGAACTTGCGGATCACATCGCCAGCGCGGAGGCTCGCCTTCGCGGCGGGCCCGCCCGGGGTGACGTCGCTGATCAGGGCGCCTTCCGAGCCGGCGGTCTGGAAGAATTTCGCGAGATCTTCATCGAGGTCCTGCGCCGAGACGCCGACCCAGCCGCGGAGAACGCGGCCGTGCGCGATGAGCTGCTCGGAGACCTCTTTGGCGATTTTTGCCGGGATGGCGAAGCCGATACCGACGAAGCCGGAGCCCTGCGAGAAGATCGCGGTGTTGATTCCGATGACGTCCCCGCGAAGGTTCAGCAGGGGACCGCCCGAGCTTCCCGGATTGATCGCGGCGTCAGTCTGGATGAAGTCCTCCGTATCCAGAATGCCCATCTGGGCGCGGCCCTTGGCGCTGATGATGCCGGAACTGACGGACCGGTTCAGTCCGAAGGGGCTGCCGATGGCGATCGCCCAATCGCCGACCTTGATCTCGGCGGAATCCCCGAAGTTCAGAATCGGAAAATCCTTTCGATTGCCTTTGAGGCGAATCACGGCAAGGTCGGTCTTGGGGTCCGAGCCGATCACCTCGGCCTGAACGCGGTGTTTTTCGTCGAGCGTGACGGTGACCTTCTCGGCGTCCTCAATGACGTGATGGTTGGTCAGGATGTAGCCGTCGGGCCGGACGAAAAGCCCGGAGCCGATTCCATATGAGCGCGAGTCCCCGTCGGGAATGCCGAAGTCATGCGGAAACGCTCCAGGACCGGCCGCCGCGTCGCGCGCGTTGGGACTCTTGACGACGCTGATGCTCACCACCGCGGGTGTCGCTTTCTGCGCGATATCGTTGAAAGCCACCGAGGTCCGCGTCAGCACCTCGACCGCCTGCGAAGGCGGCTCGTCGCCGCCGAGGGCGCCCGGGGGCGCGATCAGCAGGGCTGTGGCAAACGACAGAAGGGCCAAGCTGCCCGGGTGGCCCGGGCGGGAAAAAAATGGTCGCTCGAAAGTATGCATGGCATCTCACGGTGCACCTTTGGTGCCGCCCGGGGCGCGCCAGAACGCGCAGGGGCGCGGGATTCCGGAGATTGACGCCAGGCTCAGGCGCTACAGCATTTCTTGAATTTCTTGCCGCTTCCGCACGGGCAGGGATCATTACGGCCGACCTTCGGTTCGGCGCGGCGGTAGGGGCCTTGCTGCAGCCCTTGCGCATCGACGAAGCGCCATTCGCCCGCTTCCTTTTCAAAGAGGCTCCGTTCCCAGTGTTCCTGCGGCTTGCCTTCGGTCTCATAGCGGGCGCAGAAGATGATCGTCGCCTGGTCCGCGGTTTCTCCGGGGTCCTGCTGCACGATCTCCAGTCCGAGCCACTTCGAGTTACGCGACCAGTCTTCGATTTCGTCGCGTTTGATCTCGCCGCGCGTGCGGGAGTGATGGGTGCCGAGAATGTAGTCCACGTCGCCCCGCGTGAAGGCGGTGTAGCGCGAGCGCAGCAGCGCCTCGGCGGTCGGAGCGGACTCTTTGCCTTGGATCAGCGGCAGGCAGCAGCTCGAGAGCTGAGCGCCAGAGCCGCACGGACACAGCGACGGGGAAGCGGAGGTCTGAAGGTTCATGGGGACACTCTATACCAAGAAATCAGGCAACCCGAGCCGAAAAATGCTATAGCCCGAAGCATGTCCGAAGCCGAATACCGCGCCAGAATCCAGGAAGCCTTCGATCGGATCGAAAGACCCCTTCGAGACGTGGACCCCGACGTGCTCGAGGCGGAGCAGTCCCAGGGAGCCCTGACCCTGACCTTCGCCGATCGCACGCGCTGTATCCTGAGCGCGCAGCCCTCGGTGCGCCAGCTCTGGCTCGCGCTCGCGGCGCAGGGGACGGCCTACCATTTCAACTTCGACGGGGTTCAGGGACGCTGGATCGACGACAAGGGGCGCGGCATTGAGCTGCTGAGTTTCCTGGCCGGAGTGATTCGGGAGAAGACGGGGCTTTCAGTATGGTGAAAATCTATACGACCGATTCCTGCCCGTATTGCACGCGCGCCAAGGCGTTGCTTCAGCAGCGCGGAGTCCCTTTCGAGGAGATCCGCATCTCTTGGGATGACGATGCGGCCTGGGACGAGCTGTCGCGTCGTTCGGGGATGCAGACGGTACCTCAGATCTTTGCCGGCGATCGGTTGATCGGCGGCTATACGGAGCTGGCGCAGCTCGACAGCACTCAAGGACTTGACTCCCTGAAGGCAGGGTGAGGCGGCGCTATGTGTCTCGTGGTGGTCTCCTTCGAGCAGGATCCGCGCTTTCGCCTGGCGATGGCTTCCAACCGCGATGAGTACTATG
>JAMPXZ010000255.1 GCA_023700925.1 Oligoflexia bacterium
GCGATAAAGGCTACGTGACCACCGAGACGCGGATCCATCTGGGCAACGACTCGCCCTTGATCGGAAAGCTGCACGCGAACTGGCGTCTGCACACACTGCAGAGCCTGGACCGGAAGAACCCCGAGGATCTGCATTACTCCGCGGCCGTGACCCTCTCCCATGCGGATTTCACGGCCGTACGGGAGATCCTGACCCGCGCGCTGCTCGACACTCACAAGGTCATTCATCCCTCGAAGGAAGAGCGGCTTTGCGTGATGGCGATGGACTTTTACGAGCTCTAGCCCCGGAGCCCTTCTGGCTTGGTCCTCCGGTACCAGCCGAAAGCTTCCTGACCGTCACTTCACCGTCAGCACGCGCATCTTGCCCGATCTGCGCAGGACCTCGGTGACCGTCCCCTGGCGGCCCCTCCGAAAGAGCAGGTCCATCTCCCAGTCCGGGCCGCGAAGACCGCGGATCTCGAGGTGATTGAGCTTGCCGGTGAGCCGGGGCGTATTGCAGACGAGGTACCGCTGTTCGGCCTCAATGGAGATCCCGAGGAGCGAGCGAAGCATCAGGAACACCGAGCCCGCCGCCCACGCCTGCGGCTTGCAGGCCACCTCGTAAGGCACCGGAGGGGTATCCCCCCTTTTTCGGAAGCCGCAGAAGAGCTCGGGCAAGCGGAAGTCATCGCTCACCTCCAGCACCTCGATCAGCGCGGTGGCGAGACGATCAAGCTCGTCGGTGAAGCCGTAGTTGCGGAACCCCTCCATGATGATCGAGTTGTCATGCGGCCAGACGGAGCCGTTATGGTAACTGAGCGGGTTGAACGCCACCTCCCCGCCCGCCAGCGTGCGAATGCCGTAGCCACTGAAGAGAGCGTCGGACATGAGATGATCCGTCACCGATCGCGCCTGCTCGAGCGTCAGGATCTGCGACCACAGACAATGGCCCATGTTCGAGGTCAGCACCTTGCACGGCTGGCGATCATGCCCGGCGAGCGCCAGGTAGACGGACTTTCGTTTTTCATCCCAGAACTGGTCGGCGAACCGCGCCTTGAGCTCGAGGGCCTCCAAGCGCAGCCGGTCCGCGAGCGCGCCCTTGCCCAGAAGCCGCGCAAGCCCCGACATCCCCAGGCGCGCGCGAAAGGCGTAGCCCTGCACCTCGCAGAGCCGGATCGGTGCGACCGCGAAGCGCCCGTCGGCGTGCATGATCGAATCATGCGAGTCCTTCCAGCCCTGGTTGACCAGGCCGTTGGGCGACTGCTTGGCGTACTCGAGAAACCCGTCGCCATCCGAGTCGCCCCAGCGGTTGATCCACGCGAGCGCGCGAAGCGCCTCGGGCCACCACTTCCGCAGGCTCTCCAGATCCTGCGTCCAGCGCACGTATTCGTGCAGCAGAATGAGACAAAGCGGCGTGGCGTCCACCGAACCGTAATACGGAATGAAGGGCACCTCGCGGGTCAGCGCCATCTCCCCGCGCCGCATCTCATGAAAGACCTTGCCCGGCTGCTCGTCAGTGAAAGGATCGACGCGGTCGCCGAGCTGATCGAACGCGTATTGCAGCACGCCCCTGGCGAGCGCCGGGTACCAGGGCAGCAGCTGGTACGCCGTGATCATTCCGTCCCGGCCGAAAGGTGCCGAAAACCAAGGAATCCCGGCATAGGGGTAGAGCAGCCCGTCGTGCTCCTCCGTAAGGAGCATGAAGATATCGGCCTGCGCGTTCTGAATCGCCCGGCTCACGATCGCATGATCGGTGACGATCGTGGGCCCGGTGAACACCCCCTCCCCCGGCCGCGTCCACTCGACGAGCAGGCGCATCTTCTGCGGCGTCGAAACCTCTTCAAACGGAAGCCCCAGAAGGCAGCAGTCGGACTCCCGATCGAAGGAAACCACCGTCTTCAGCGAGACCGTCTCCTTGGCGGGAATCCGGATGCGGGTGAAATAGCCGGCCAGCGAGGGTGAGACCCGGATCTTTTCAGCCGAAAACAGGCGATAAACGTGAGTCCTTCGCGTCCTGCCGTCGAGGCCCTCGTACTGGAACGACGTAAAACGCCAGTCCCGGGCCGCCAGGGTGCCTTCCCCGCCCCCAGCCCGGCCGCGGATGCAGGCCGCGCCCCGCAGTTCGCCGTCGAGCGGCGCAAGCATTCGACCACGCTTCGGCCTCGCATAGCCCCGAACCTCGAAGAGATCTTCGAACCGGGTGCCGACCCATTGTTCCACCTGCAGCGCGTGAGGCTTTGAGTCGAAGTTGCGGATCTCCACCGTCTCGTAGAGCACGTCCTCGACGAGGCTGAGAATCCGGCGCACCAGGATCGTGTCGCGCGGGATACGGCCCCCGCCGCCCAGCTCGGGCATATCCCGGTTCGTCATCGAGATCACCAGCGTATGACCGCCGAAGCGCTGCTCCTGGGCCAGCGAGATCGGACGCTCACCATTGAACGTCATCTCCCACACTCCGACGTACCGCGTGTCGCTGCAGTAGAAGCCCAGCTCCGATCCCGGCGAATAGACGCGCGGTGCCTCCCCCAGAGGATCCACTACCGCGAAAGCCGAGTTGTCCTTGATGTTGAACTTAGGAATTCCCGTCAGCAACGCGCTGGACGGGATGTAGGAGATTCCGTCGATGACGATCGGGCTTGGGGAGGGACTGGAGTGCGGATTGACGCCCTGCGGACTCTGCGAGGCGTCGATAGACATCGATGTAACCCTCCGTCATTGCCTTGAGTGAAAACCGCTGTTCCACCCACTTGCGACAAACGTTCCTGTCGAGGGAGGTCACGTCGTGGACCCGTCGGGCCAGCTCGGCGATGTCAGAATGAAGAAAACCGGTCACGCCATCGCGCAACAGCTCGGTGACCGATCCGAGGGGCCGGGCCAGCACCGGCGTCCCGCAGGCCAGCGACTCGAGCATCACGAGACCGAAGGGCTCAGGCCAGTCGATCGGAAAAACCAGGGCCAGGGCCTCGCCGAGGAATTTGGATTTCTCCGGCTCGGAAATCTCGCCGACATACTCGATGAAGCGCCCGTCGACATGAGGCGCAACAAACTCGTCA
>JAMPXZ010000086.1 GCA_023700925.1 Oligoflexia bacterium
ATTCAGGAGCTTGTGGACCTTGGTGAGTAATGTGTTGAAATCCACCGGTTTTTCCAGGAAATCGTCCACCGGCAGCCAGGTGTCGTCGATGTCCCGCGAGTTGAAACCCACCGGCGACTTCGTATTGATGGCGGTCAGCATGAGGACCGGTATCCGCGGGCCCTGCTGAACGGTGTTCTTGAGCTGCCGGGCGAATTCGAACCCTGCGGACTCGTTTTCCGGAAACATCACGTCAAGGATCAGCAGGTCCGGACGCCGCTTGCGAATCATCTCCGCGGCGCCTTTGGTGCTGAGCTCCACGGCGACTTCGTAGCCCGCGCTCTTGACCACTTTGGCCATCGCGGTTGCGAAATCATCATCGTCATCCACAATCAAAACATAACTCATTGCGAGTCCCTCCCTATGTCTGGTTGTTTTAGCATATTATTATTTCATAAAGCGCAGTAAACCCGAAACGAAATTCCGCGGACCGTCGCCACGGGGCGTCGCTCCTCGCGTCCCCTGAGTCACGGGCACGCGACAGGTGAACTTCGTTCCCGCACCCGGCGCGCTTTCGACCGTGATGCGAATTCCGTGCGCCTGGGCCACCGTCTTGACGATGGCCAGGCCCAATCCGCTTGAATCCTTGTTATGAGCCGCTGCTTCCTCGGTGCGGTAATACTCGTCAAAGATGCGGGGAAGCTTTTCGGGCGCGATCCCGATGCCGTGATCCTGGATGATGACGGTCACCGCGCCATTGGCCGGGAGGTCATTGGTAACCGAGACTTCGCCGCCTTTGAACGAGTAGAGCACCGCATTGGAAATTAGATTGGTGAAGAGCATCAGCAGGTGGTCTTCGACCCCGTGGGTGATCGCGCGATAAAAGGACGTCTCGATGCGGATGCCGCGTTCCTCGGCCAGGGGCTGGACCGTCTCCGCACTTCGTCGCAGCAGCTCGGCCAGATCCACGAGGCCCCAGCGCACGGAATCCAGCGGAACCGACCCGAGGTTCGCGAGCTGCAGCATGGACTGGATCGCCACGGTGAGCTTGCGCGCGCGCTCGGCAACCCGGCGGATGACGGCGAGCGCATCCTCCGAAAGGGGGCCGCAGTAGCCGTTGATCAGGAGCTGCGTATTGGCGTGAATCGCGGCGAAGGGCGCCTTGAGCTCGTGGGTGGTGCGGAGCATGTGGCGCGTCTTCTCGGTTTGCGACCCGATGAGGCGCTCATTGGTGGCCGCGAGCTCCAGATCGCGCGCGTGGATCTGGCTCACGAGATGGGAGGTAAGGTACCAGATCGTGCCGCTGATGCCGAGGAAGGAGGCGAGGTTCACGAAGAGCTCCCGGCCGCCGAGGCACGAGCGCAGAGTGCCGTTCGCGAATATTCCGTTCTCGACTCCGAGCACGCCGGTCGCCTCGAGGGCAAGCAGGCCGGCATAACAGGCGAAGGCCGCCAGCATGATCACGAAACTCGAACGTTTGGTGAACGCGACGCAAGCCAGCACCACATGAAAGAGGTAAGCGAACGGGGCGTACGTCTCGAGGCTGCCCAGTGAGTGCACCACGACAGTCAGCAGAAAAAGGTCGGCAAAGATCTGGATCCGCAGGTGGCCGCGGGCCGCGCGCCGATTGCCGGTTCGGGTGACGACGGCCAGGTGCTCGAGGTAGCCGAGGTTCAAAACGAGGAGAGTCAGGGCTACGGCCAGCAGTGGAGCCGCTTGGAAATGAAGTCCCGAAAATCCGGAAAATGAGTCAAAAAGTCCGACGACACCAAGGATGAACAGGGTTGCCGTTGCCAGCCAACGGAGCCGGCAGAGCCATTCGGCATTGGTGACGAGAATGGACAGAGGAAGGCTGCTTCCTCGTTCAGGCTCTCTGGTAGCACTTTCCCGGGCATTGGATTGGGGCAGCTCAAATTTTGAAAAACCGGATTCCATATCCGACTTGCCGGGGCCGATTTCTGGGTCGAGTTGGCTCATAAATTTCTGCTTACCTTATCGGATCTTGCCCAACTTTGCACTGAATGTGTGATAATCAACAACCTGATTCAAAAAATCGAATTCCGAGACGGCGAACCGGGAATCTCCCGTTCCAGGGTGGTTTTTGCTCGTCGGCTCACGGGAACTATCAACGGGAAATTCAACCGGGAGGAGCAATGCCGGCCCATTTCATTCATGAAACCGATTTTCGGGAATTCCTGAAAAGCCTTATCGCCTCAAAGCCAGTCATCGGCCCGGTCGTCGAGCCGAAGAGCACCGGCGATAAGTTCATCTTTGACGACGTCACCTCGGCGGAGCAGCTGCGGCTCGACTATGATGTCAGCCTCGTGCCGCCCAAAGCGGTTTTCTTCCCGCCGGTCCAGAAGCTCCTCGAGTTCGGCCCGAACGGCGTCAAGAGCTGCATCAATCCGCGCGAACAGGTCCTGCTCGGCGTTCATTTCTATGACGTGAAGGCTTTCGATCAGCTCGATAAGCTCTTCAACGACAAATTCCCGGACAACAACTACCTCGCGAACCGCCGCGCCACGACCGTCATCGCGTCGAGCGTGCAGACGGTCTCGAAGCACGCGTTCTGGGGCAGCTTCGGCAAGGACGTCAAGGCCAAGGGCCATGACGGCTTCCTGACCAAGGTTCAGGGCGGCTACGTTTACGAGACGTTCTCGCAGAAGGGCGAAGCCCTCCTGAAACACGGCAAGTTCGGCAACGCGAGCACCGACCAGGTCAGCGCCGCGAAGCGTGAGAACGATGCCGCGATGGACAAGTGCCAGGAGAAGGTGACCTTCACCCCGGCCGAGATCTCGACCAAGACCCGCGCCTCGTTCTCCAACAACGAGATGTGGAAGGAGCTGTCGAAGGACTGCTTCTCCTGCGGCTCGTGCAATATCGTGTGCCCGACCTGCTACTGCTTCGACGTGCAGGACAAATGGGGTCTCGATCAGGTCTCTGGCGAGCGCTATCGCACCTGGGACGCCTGTCTGACCGAGGATTTCGCGAAGGTGTCGCTTGGCGGCGCCGGCGGCCACGAGAACTTCCGCGAGGCCGGCGCCCAGCGCTTCCGGCACCGGGCCATGCGCAAGCTGACCTATCTCAACGAGAAGCTCGGGGGACCCGCCTGCATCGGCTGCGGGCGCTGCACTTCGGCCTGTGTGCCGAACATCGCGAATCCCGTGAAGATCATTAACCGCATCATGAAAGGTTGAAGGGAGGGGACCGTGAGTAACTGTGGCAACGGCTGTAGCTGCAACGATTCCGCTATTGATAACGTATTTCTTCCGCGCGAGGCTGAGATCCTGCGGGCGGAGCAGGTCACCGCGAGCGAGAAGCATTTCACGCTCAAGATGAAAGATGGCAAAGGGATGGACTTCCAGCCCGGCCAGATCGCCGAGGTTGGCGTCTTCGGATACGGCGAGATCCCGCTCGGGTTCGCCAGCTCTCCGACCCGCACCCATTCGTTCGACCTCGTGGTCCGGACGGTGGGCCGGGTTTCGACCGCCATCAACAAGCTCGAGAAGGGGCAATCCCTCTGGGTTCGCGGTCCGCTGGGCAGCGGGTTCAACCTGGAAGAGATGCGCGGCCATGACGTGCTGATCGTCGCCGGCGGCATCGGGCTCTGCCCGACCCGCAGCCTGATCCAGTACATCCTGGACCGCCGCTCCGAGTTCGGGAAGTTCACGCTCTTCTTCGGCGCGAGGACCCCGAAGGACCAGCTCTTCACCGATGACCTGGTTCAGTGGCGCAAGACCAAGGACGTGGTCGAGTACCACGAGACCGTGGACAAGGGCGACGACTCCTGGAAGGGCAACGTCGGCGTCATCACGACCCTGTTCGCCAAGACGAAGATCTCGCCGGATACGCGCGTCGTCGTCTGCGGCCCGCCGGTCATGTACAAGTTCGTGATCCGCGAGCTCGCCAAGCTCGGCGTCCCGGAAAACCACGTTTACCTGGATCTCGAGCGCCGCATGAAGTGCGGCATCGGCAAGTGCGGTCACTGCCAGATCAACGACAAGTATGTCTGCGTGGATGGACCCGTGTTCACCTACTCTGACATCAAGCACCTGGAGGAGGCTTTCGCATGAGCCCCAAGACAAAAGCGAAGGTAGCGTTTTTTGATTTCACGTCCTGTGAAGGCTGTCAGATCGAGCTGACGAACCTCGGCGAGAAGGCCTTCATGGGCCTGCTGGACCACATCGAGATCGTGGAATTCCGTGAAGCCATGTCCGAAAAGGCGCAGGGGCGTATCGATATCTCCTTCATCGAGGGCAGCTTCAGCCGCGAGGCGGATCGCAAGCGTCTCGAGGACATCCGCTCCCGCTCGAACGTGGTGATCGCCTTCGGTGCCTGCGCGGCGACCGGCGGTGTCACCGCGCTGAAGAACCACATGAGCGACTACTCCGAGGCCGTTTACGGCAAGGATGCGAAGATGCCCCATCTGGACAGCAGCTTCGCGCTCCCGGTTTCGGCGGCGATCAAGGTGGACTACTCGGTTCTGGGCTGCCCCATGAGCCAGGCCGAGTTCGTCGAGATCGTCTCCTCCCTGCTGCATGGCAAGGAGCCGGTGATCCCGAATCATCCGGTCTGCGTCGAGTGCAAGAAGAAGTCGACGCTCTGCCGTTACGGCCAGGGCGATCATTGCCTGGGGATGGTGGCCCGCGCGGGTTGCGGCGCTCCGTGCCCGGCGGACGGCATCCCCTGCGAGGCCTGCCGCGGCTTCGTCGATCATCCGAACCAGGAAGCGCTCGTCAAGGTTCTCCGCGAGAAAGGTGGTCTTTCGGAGGAACGTGCCTTCAACAAGTCCCGAATCTTCACCGCTAACCTTCGCTCCGATGCCGTCAAAGGCGCGGGCGCGCGAAAGGAGTGATGAGTCATGGCCAAGGATATCAATATTAACGTGCATCATGTGACCCGCGTCGAGGGTCACGGCAATATCCTCGTCAACGTCTCCAAGGGGACGATCGAGAAAATCGAGTGGCAGGTGCCCGAGGCTCCTCGCTTCTTCGAGGCGATGATCCGCGGACGCCACTACAGCGAGGTGGCCCGCATCGTGAGCCGCATCTGCGGGATCTGCTCCGTCGGCCATACGCTGGCCTCGGTGAAGGCCAGCGAGGACGCGCTCGGGATCCAGATCTCCGAGCAGTCCTTCAAGCTGCGCTCGCTCCTGAAGCACGCCGAGAACTACGACTCGCACATCGTGCACGTGCTGTTCCTCGCCGCGCCGGACCTGCTGGGGGCCCCTTCGGTGTTCCCGCTGGTTCCGACCCACGGCGAGGTCGTCAAGTGCGCGCTCCGGCTGAAGCGTTTCGGCCACGAGTGGGGCTCGATCATCGGTGGACGTACGACGCACCCGACGCGCGTGGTGCCGGGTGGCTTCACCGACGTTCCGACCGAGCAGGAGCTTCGGACGCTGCGCAAGCGGATCACCGACGAGATGCTGCCGGATCTGAACACGGCGCTCGAGGTTCTCCTGAGCCTCGCGGGCAAGTTCCCGAAGTTCGAGCGCCAGACCGAGTACATGGCCCTCCACAGCGACAAGGAGTACGGCCTGTACGACGGCGTGATCCAGACGGTGATGCCGGATGGGACCAAGGAGAAGTACAAGGTCTCCGACTACCGCAAGTGCACCAACGAGTATGTCGATCGTCGTTCGACCGCCAAGTGGGCGAAGAACAAGATGGGCAGCTACATGGCTGGCGCGCTGGCCCGCGTGAACAACAACTTCGATCAGCTCCATCCCGAGGCCAAAAAAGTGGCCGGGCTGCTGGGCATGAAGCCGCTGTGCTTCAACCCGTACCTCAACTCGGTGGCGCAGGTCGTGGAAGTCGTCCACAGCGTGCACGAAGGCCTGCGGCTCATCGACGAGCTGCTCGCCGCCGGCATCAAGCGTGAACCCCTTGTCAAGCCGACTCGCTTCGGCAGCGGCACGGGCGCGGTCGAGGTTCCCCGCGGAATCCTCTACCACCACTACTCGTACGACAAGGACGGCATGTGTACGGGCGGGGACTGCATTATTCCCACGAATGAGAACCATGCCAACATCCAGCACGACTTCGAGAAGCTCGTCCCCGAGCTGCTCAAGGCCGACAAGTCGGAAAAGGAAATGGAGCTCGCGCTCGAGATGCTCGTCCGGGCGTATGACCCCTGCATCTCCTGCTCGACGCATTACCTGGACGTGAAGTTCACGCGCTGAGCGTGACTGACATTCGATAAGGACAGCGAAGGCCATGCGGTACATCATCGGGATCGGGAATTACTCGATGGCGGACGACAGCATTGGCCTTCGCCTTATTGAAACGATCGCGGATCGGGGAATGAACACCGATTTCGAGGCGATCGACCTGTCTGACAACGGGCTGAACCTCTTCAATTACCTTTCCGAGAGCACGGAGAAGATGCTCTGGGTCGACTGCGTGAAGATGGGCAAAAGGCCTGGCGAATTCACGGTATTTTCCCCGGAGCTCACCGAGAGCCAGAAGGTCCTCACCCAGATGACCACGCACGAAGGGGATATGCTGAAGATCCTCACGATGGCGCGGCAGGCGGGCTATCCCATTCCGCCGATCCGGATCCTTGGCATCGAGCCTGAGAAGCTCGAGCCGGTCTTCGAGCTTTCCCCGATCCTTCAGAGCCGCTTCGAGGAGTACCTCGGCGAGGCGATTCGTCAGATCCGCTCCACCGACTGGTAGAGCCGGTTTTTCTCACTTCGAATAGCGCTTGAGCAGTTGCTCGAGGAAGTCGCGGCGGCACGCTTCGGCGGGCGAACGTTCGCTCGCGAGCGAGCGCAGGCTGGCGCTGACCTCCTCGCGGCTGGTCGGGGCCGGGGCGAGCGCCGACGCGGGAGCGCGGTTCAGCGCGATCAGCGCGGGCTTGAGCGCGGTCGCGAGCAGGCCGGCATTGCGCCGTGGGTCCTTTGCGGCGGGCTTGCAGCCCGAGTGGGGGACGTGCACGAGCCCATAGGGGATGCCCCGGGTCCGCAGCGCGTGCGCGAGCCGGTACGCGGTGTTGTTGCAGACATAGCGCCCGGCCGAGATCGAAGGCACAACGTGCCCGCGCTCGGTTACCGGAAGAGAGCAGTACATCTCGCTGACGGGAAGCGTGAAGCCAAGACGCGTCGCCGCGCCCGGGACGATCGGGGCTCCGGTCCGGATCGTGCCCGCGTTGTCGGCAAAGCCGGGCGTGTCGTCCAGGTTGACCGCCGCGGTTTCGATCCGCAGGTCGCAGCCGCCCTCGCCCAAGGAGAGCACGAGCAGGGGCGGGGAGGAGTGGCGCTTCAGGCACTCCTCGGCTTTGAGGGCCGCGAGATCATAGACGACGGGGAGGCGGCACAGCTCGATCTCGGGTTCCCCGGGTAGAGTCCCGCGCAGCGCCGCCAGTTCGCGCGCGACGTCGCCCGAGAGGTTCACCCCTCGACCGTCAAACGGCTCGAAGCTGGTCACGAGAAGGCGAGGCGAAACGCTTGATACCGGCGGGGTAGTGCACGAAACGGCGAGCGTGGTCAGGAATGCCGCGAGGGCAAGCAGGTTCCGACGCATGCGGGGAGTCCTCTCTTCCTGCCGAAAGCGTAGCAGGAGAGAGGCGAAAAGTCAGGGCAGGAGCTCGACGCCTTCGCGGAATCCGGGTGCATTGCGCTTGAGCTCGATGATCCGGGCGAGGCCGCTTCGCGCGCTCTGGATGTTACCGCGTGCTTCGATCGGATCGCCGGCCCGGAGCAGGGCGAAGAATTCCTCCTGCGAGTAGCTGTTGCCGTCCGCCAGGAACCGCGTGCCGGGTTCGATCTGAAGCTCCAGCGGCTCCTCGGCGGTGAACTCTCCGGCGACGGAGACGAAGAGGGCCTCTTCGGTGGTTCCGACGGCTCGCCCACGGACGAGAGCTTCAGGGCCCCGCACGGGGCGGCCGGTCGCGTCAGTCAGCTCGAAGTCGGGGCCGAGCACGGCGCGAAGATCCTCGAGGTTGCAGGACGTGGTAGGCACGAGCAGCGTCAGCATCGCGATAAGCCGCAGTAAGGTGGTCATGGGTCAGGTCCCAATGCCAGGCGGATGCCAAGCCGGTTACCGGGGCCGCGGGTCGTGCTCAGGGCCCTCTCGGGGCCTGCTCAGGGCGTGCGGAAGCTTTTCACCCCAGAGCGATCCGTCACGTGCAACGCGGACCCGTCCGGACTGAAGGCGGCACTCGTGCCTTTTTCGATGTCGAGGCGGTAGTAGCGTTTGTTGAGAAAATCCATCAGGAGGCCGTCATGCGGCTCCTCTGTCCCTGGGCTTTCACCTGCGGACATCACGGCGGAGCGGGCGACTACGGCGATCTGTTGCCGGGCCGGGTTGAGCGCGAGCGTGACATCCGCGCAGCGCGGCTCCCGCACCCGGAATACGCCGATCACGACGGCATTCATGTAGCCGTCAGAGACCCGGAGCTGCGTTACGGCGCAGTTCTGGTCGACGCGCACGATCGCGACGGTCCAATCCGCCTTGGACGCGAGGGCGTGAACCGGAAACTCGTAATAGAGCTTCTTGAGGGATCGGGTCTTGGAGTTCCAGCTCGCGAGGCGCGAGTTGGGCTGGCCACGCTCGCTGATGTCGAGCAGATACAGTTCGGGCTCGATCAGAAGGATCTGGCGGATGGGCTGCTCGGCGGTGAGGATCGGCTCGATCTTGCCTTCGGGCAGCCGCACCGAATGAAGCTGAAAGCCGGGGAGCAGGAGGCTCTTGGAGTCGCTGGAGAGAGCGCTCCGGGCATCGATTCCGATCGCGGCGTCCCGTGTGCCGCGAGAGCCCGACAGCGGCAGGGAAAACGCCCGGTTCGCCGCGGGATCGTAGCGGAACAGGTTCCAGCCGTAGTCGCCGAAATAAACGGCCGAGCCGTCACCCGCCACCAGCGGCTCGTTGGGCACGAAGGGCTGCGCTTGTTCGGGGCCGATTCCCGTGCCGAGGGCCGCTTTTGCCCGTCCTTTCGAATCGAGGACCAGCAGGCCACCGGTTTTGCCGAAGGCGCCGGTGGAGGGCTTGACCGTGACGTAGAGGTCACCGGAAACCGGGTTGACCGCGAGCCCTTGGGCGGCTTCGCGAAGCTCCAGCGACCACGCGAGCGGCGCCGTGGGAAGCGTGATTCGGCTCTCGCCCGTCCCAGGAGGCGTCCGCGGGTCAGGCGCGGGTGCGCGTGACTCCTCGGCGCTGTCGACAATCGGCCCCACCGGGGCCCCGCAGGAACTTGTGAAAAGGACTGCTAACGCCCACGCCAGGCCCGTCGCTGCATGCCGGTTTCGCATTTGCCTCCCTCCGTCGGGAGCTCGTCGTTCGCCGAGGTGGAATACCGGGGGGCGGCTCGCTTGGCAAGGAGCGGTGCTTCTTAAGGCAGCACGGGCGCGTAAGGCAATCCGAGGTCGTCGGCGACGCGTTTGTAGGCGACCTTCCCGTTGAGGATATTGATTCCCTTGCGCAGCGCCTCGTCCTTGATGATGGCCTGCTTCCAGCCCATGTTAGCGATCATCAGCGCGTACTTCATCGTGACGTTGGTCAACGCGTACGCCGAGGTGCGCGGCACGGCGCCAGGCATGTTGGGAACGGCGTAATGGATCACGCCATCGACGGTGTAGGTGGGATGTTCGTGACTCGTCGGGCGGCTGGTTTCCACGGAACCGCCCTGGTCCACCGCGACGTCGACAATGACGCTGCCCGCCTGCATTCGCGAGACGAGCTCGCGGCTCACGAGCTTGGGCGCCTTCGCGCCGGGCACGAGCACCGCGCCGATGAGAAGGTCGGCCTGCGTCACCGCGCGTTCGATCTGCTCGTTGTTGGAGTAGAGGGTCGAGATCTCGTTGCCGAAGATGTCCGCCAGGTAGTCGAGGCGATCCACGTTGACGTCCATGATGGTCACTTGCGCGCCGAGGCCGACGGCCATCTTGGCGGCGTTCACGCCGACGACGCCGCCGCCGAGGACCACCACCTTGGCGCGATCCACGCCGGTGACTCCACCGAGCAGCATGCCTTTGCCGCCGTGATCGTGCTGAAGATAGGCGGCGCCGATCTGGGTCGCCATTCGCCCGGCCACCGCGCTCATCGGCGCGAGCAGGGGAAGCGAGCCGTCCGCGGGCTGGATCGTCTCATACGCGATTCCGACGATTCCGCGTTCCATCAGGGCCTTGGTCAAACGCTCATCGGCGGCCAGGTGCAGGTAGGTGTAGAGGATCTGGCCCTCGCGAAGGAGCGGGTACTCCTCGGGGAGCGGCTCTTTCACCTTCACGATCATGTCCGACTTCTCGTAGATCTCCTTGGCCGATTCGATCAACGTCGCGCCGGCTTTGCGGTAGTCCTCGTCGGAGATGCCCACGCCGTTGCCCGCGCTTTGCTGAACCAGGACCTTGTGCCCCGCCTGGGAGAGCGCGCGCACGCCTGCGATCACCATGGCGACCCGGTTTTCCTTGTTTTTGATTTCCTTCGGTACACCCACGATCATGGAACTGCTCCTTTTTGCCAACGCGTTAGATGGAGATCCTCAGGCCGTCATAGGCGAAGCGGACGCCCTTGGGCAGCCGGCCCGGGCCTCGGCCCGTCTTCCACTTCGTGTAATCGAAATCATGTCCGAGGTGAGTCAGAAACGTTCTCTTCGGGCGCACCTGCGAGACGACTTCGAGCGCTTGATCCAGATTGAGGTGAGTCTGATGGGGTGCCGGTCGCACGCAGTCCAGCACCAGCGTCGAGAGTCCCTTCATCCGATTGAGCGCTGTTTCCGGTATATAGCTGCAGTCCGTCACGTAGGCAACGGACTCGAAGCGGTACCCGACGGACTCCTTGGAGCCGTGACGAAGCGGCAGGGGAATGATGGAAAGGCCGGCGACCTTCAGTCGCTCGACGGCGGGATCGAAGCGGTTCAGCTCGAGACGGGGAATGCCGCCGCCCTCGACTGGCCCGGGTTTGAAGATATAGGGGAAGCGCTCGCCGAGCTCCTCGCACGTCCAGTCGTTGGCGTAGATCGGGATCGAGGCCTTCTGGGTGAAGTTGAAAGCGCGAAGCTCGTCGATCCCCAGAATGTGATCCGAATGGGGATGGGTATATAAGACGGCGTCGATACGCGGAATTTTCGCCTGAAGCGCCTGCTGCCGGAAGTCCGTAGCCGTGTCGATCAGGATGCTCTTGCCTTCGGAGTGGAGCCAGGCCGAGGTCCTGAGCCGCTGGTTTCGGGGGTGCCGCGACCGGCACACCTGGCAGCGGCAGGTCGGGATGGGAACTCCCGTCGAGGTACCGCAACCCAGGATTGTGAGCGTTCGTGAAGAGGGCATCCGTACCAGTACCTCTATCGCTTAAGGCGGGCCTATGGTACCAAAAATACAATGCAATCTAGAGCTTTGGTGACTGGAGCCAGCGGGTTTATCGGAAGCACTCTGATCGAGCACTTGAATCAGAAGGGTATCGAGGTTCATGCGCTCATGAGGAAGACCTCCTCGTCCTCCAACCTCGGACAGGCCCGGTTTCAGAGGGTGGATGGGGATCTTGGGGATCTGGATTCCCTCCGGAAGGCGGTCAGAGAGGTTGATTACGTCTTTCACCTGGCGGGAGCCACCGCCGCTCCGGATCGCGAGAGCTACTTCCGGCATAACGCCGAGGGGACGAGACTGCTGGCCCAGGCCGTGGCCGAAGAGCGACCCGGCCTGAACCGCTTCGTCTACGTCTCCAGCCTGGCGGCGGCAGGCCCCTCTCCGGAGCGCGCTCCGCGGGACGAGACCCACGAGGAGCGCCCCGTCTCCTCCTACGGTGAAAGCAAGCTTCAAGGCGAAAAGGAAATCCTCAGGCACAAGGAGGCCTTTCCCGTTTCGATCGTGCGTCCCCCGATCGTCTACGGTCCGCGCGACAAGGGCGTGTTCGTGATCATCCAGACCGTCTCCCGCGGCATCATGCCCGTGCTGCTGGGCTCGGGCCCCGATGGGCAGAAGCACTACAGCGTCGTGCATTCGGAGGACCTCTGCCAGGGCATCGTGCTGGCGGGCCTCGCTTCGCGCGAGGAGGTGCCCTCGGGCGAGAAATTCTACATTTCTTCGGATGAAACGCACTCGTACGCCGAGTTCCTGGGCTCGATGGCCACGGCGCTCCAGTGCAAGCCGTTCCTGCGGCTGCCCGTCCCGAAGTTCGCGGTCACCGCGGCCGGGTACGGTGCCCACTTCGCGGGCAAGCTCGCGGGCCGGAGCTTTCCGTTGAATCTCGACAAGCTCAACGAGATCCTGCCGGATTACTGGATCTGCACCAACCGGAAGGCGAAGGAGAAGCTCGGCTTCCGTCCGCAGTACGATCTGTCCGTGGGCATGGCGCACGCCGTGGGCTGGTACCGCAAAAATGGCTGGCTCTGACTTCCGCCGGAGGTGGCTCGCTGTCGCGCTCTTCGGCCTGGCTTCGGGCTGCGCGAGTGCGGGGCGGATCGCGGACGAATCGGCTGGCGGCCTCGGGATCAGCATCGAGCTGCAGACCCATCGGCTCGCCAACGGCTTGTCCGTGGTGCTGGTCGAGGATCCCACGGTTCCGGTGGTGAGCTATCAGACCTGGTTCCGCGTGGGCTCGGTGGACGAGCGGCCCGGGATCACCGGAATTTCGCATCTCTTCGAGCATCTGATGTTCAAGGGGACGCCGAAATACGGGCCCAAGCAGTTCTTCCAGCAGCTCGAGGCCCGCGGCGCCGAGGTCAACGCTTTTACCACTCGCGATTACACCGTTTACTACGAGTCGTTCGTGCCGCCGCTGCTCGAGAAGGTCATCGACATGGAGTCGGACCGGATGAGGAATCTCGCGCTCACCGAGGAGGTCCTCGAGTCCGAGAAGCGCGTGGTGTTCGAGGAGCGCAGGTTGCGCACTGACAATACGCCTGACGGCCGGATGGAAGAGGCGATCTGGGCGCTCGCGTATGAACGGCATCCGTACCGCTGGCCCGTGATCGGTTATCCGGGAGACCTGGCCGCGATCCAGCTTCCCCAGGTGATCCAGTATTTTCGCACTCATTATCAGCCCGCGAACGCCGTGCTCGTGGTGACGGGAGCGATCGACGCCAAAAGGACGCTCGCGCTGCTGCGCAGGTACTATGAGCCGATCCCCGCGCTCCCGCGGCCCGAGCGCGCGATCGCCAAGGAGCCCGAGCAGAACGAGGAACGGCGTCTGGTGCTGCGTGACGGCGTTGCCTCGGAGCGCTTCGTCCAGGCTTATCGGATCACCTCGGCGACGG
Organism: Oligoflexia bacterium; assembly: GCA_023700925.1. Classification (GTDB taxonomy): domain Bacteria; phylum Bdellovibrionota; class UBA1018; order UBA1018; family UBA1018; genus JAMPXJ01. Next base: position 13,165 of record JAMPXZ010000086.1, read on the forward strand.
ATGAGGATTCGTTCGCGCTGGATGTTCTCGCGAACATTCTTTTTGAAGGCACGACCTCGCGCGCGCACCAGCTTCTCGTCGAACAGAAGGACGTGGCCGTCGGCGTCGGTGGATCCTCCTTCACCCCGACCTATCCGGGGCTTTTTCTCGTCAGCGGAACGATGAAGCGCGGAATCCCGGTGGCCGAGGCCGAGCGCCTGCTGGATCAGCTCATCGACACCGCCCAGGAGACCCGGGTCACCCCAGAGGAGATCCAGATCTCCGTGCGGCAGCTCACCGTGCAGGCGATCGACAGCGTCCGCACGCCGCAGGGGCTCGGCAATCTCATCGGCACGGTCGCGACGATTCTCGGCGACCCGAGACGTTACGGAGAGGACCTGGTGAAATACACGCGGGTCACCCCGGCGGACGTCCAGCGCGTCGCACGCAAGTACCTCGTTCCCAACAATCGATCGGTGGTCACCCTCGTGCCGGGAGTGAAGCGATGAGGAAACTGATGGTGGCGTTCGCCTTTCTGCTCAGCAGCGCGGCCGGCGCGACGGAGAGCCTGCGCCTGCCCGTGCCCGAGCTCGAAACCCTGCCGAACGGGCTCGAGGTGGCCTGGTTCCTCAATGATCGCTTGCCGGTGGTGGATCTCGCGCTGCTCGTGAAGTCGGGCTCGCGCGACGACCCTCAGGGCCGGAGCGGGACCGCGGAGCTGCTTTCCTCCTGCCTGGACCGGGGCGCGGGCGGGCTATCCGCTCGTGAACTCGCCGCCGCGGTGGAGCGCCTGGGCGCGAGCCGTTATATCTCGGCGGACGAGGACACCTTCTCCGTCGGGATGCACGGGCTGGCGCCCGATGCGCCGGTGCTGCTCGATATCCTGGCCCGGCTCGTGGTGCGGCCGGAGTTTCCCGAGGCGGAGGTCGCGCGCGAGCACGCGCGGCTTCAGGATCGCTGGAGCCATCTCGCCGATTACAGCGAGTCGCTGGCCGGAGTGGCCTTTCGGCGGCTGATGACCGCCGGCACGAGCTACGGGCGCGGCAGCTTTCTCTCGGCGGCGGAGTTCTCGAAGGTCGGCCGGGCCGAGATCGCGGCGTTTCACCGTCGCCACTTCACGCCGCGCAACTCGATCCTGATGGTCGTCGGTCGCGTGGATCGCACGGAGTTCCGTCGCCGGATACTGGACTCCTTCGGCGAATGGAAGGGCGAAGCGCCCGTCCGCGAGCGCAAGAAATACTTTGACCCGCGGCTGCCGCGCTCCCCGGCCGGCAAGATCGTGATCGTGGACCGTCCCGGCCTGACCCAGGCGCAGGTGCGGCTCGGGCTTCCGGCGCCGCTCATTCAGGCGCCCGAGCACTACGCGCTGGTAGTCGCCAATGCGATGCTGGGGGAGTACTTCCAC
>JAMPXZ010000087.1 GCA_023700925.1 Oligoflexia bacterium
ACCTCGATGATCTCGCGCAGGGCATTGATGGCATCCTCGTGCTGAAAGTAGTCCAGGTCCGCGGGCCGGCTCATCCTCAAGGACTCCTTGGCCTCAAGGAGCTCCCGGGTCGAGAGGCGCCCGTTCAGCATGCGGTGGATGATATCGTTGAGCTCGATCTGCGTGATGAACTTCAACTCCGAACTCGACTCTTCGTTCGAAGCCACCTCCACGGTCAGCTGCAGGAGCTCCTGCTGGGCTCGCGACAGCGAGAGCGGGTACGGACTCGTCGGCGCCGCCAGCACCGACACCGAATACGTTCCAAGAGCCACGAACCCAACCGCCAACAGATTCAATGTATCTTTCAAGCGAACCTCCGCCGCGAAAACGGCCGCCCGGACTGGAGCAAGCGGTGTGCCGCGGCGCGAACGCCTTGGGACGCTCCCAGGCAGCGCAAGGAGGCCCGTAAGTGACTAAGTTTTGTACAGCTGTCTTGATCAGGGAACCTGAAGCGAGCCGGAATTTGAAAGCAGGGGATTTCCCAGGTTAAACGGATTAATCCCATGAATGAAGATCGGCTTCCCCGCGTAGCTCGCCAGGTAAGGCGCGAGCGGGATTGAAAATCCGTGACGCATGCCGGTGGAGCCACAGCTTGCGGCGATCGCCGACGTGCTGACGAGATCCGCCAGGTAGCCCGGGGAAGGGAGGCCGGTCGCGGTGCCATTGAAACCGTCGGCGCTCGATCCGGCCGCGCCGCCTAGATAGAGATGCAGATTGATAGGACGGCTCGAGCCCTTGAGGCACGCCCAGCCCCGCACCTGTGCGGCGCCACCCTCCACGACAATACTCTCGACCGCACCGATGATGTCGAGCTCCGGGAGGCGCGCGAGGCCGGAGCGCTCGAGGAGCCGATGCCCGCCGCCCACGGTACTCATGCCGTAGACGTAAACAGGCTGCCCCCGATAGACGGGCAGATAAGGCGCGAGCGGAATACGAAAGCGATGCCGGGTCCCCGTACCGCCGCAGGCGGTGGCCACGGCGGGTTCGCTCGCGAGGTTTGCGACATACCCTGGCGAAGGCAGGCCCGTATGCATTCCGTTGAAGCCCGCGGAGCCCGCTGTTCCCGCGGACCCGCCAAGATATAGGTGCAAGGGGATCGAGTCAGGTGAACCGACACGGCACGCCCAGCCTCGAACCTCGAACTGGCCATCTCGCTCGAAGACGCCGTCGATCTGGCCACGAATGGGGGAAGGCACGGCAAGAACCCCGGAGCGGGAAATTACCGGGTTGCCGAAGCCAAACGGATTGATACCGTGGACATGGACGGACTGCCCTCCGTGTGGGACCAGGTAGGGGTTCAGGTTGATCGAGAAGCGATGATTCACTCCCTTTGACTCGCAAGCTTCCGCGACGGCCGGCTCGCTGGGCAGGTTTGCCAGATAGCCCGGGGCAGGAAGGCCAGTAGCCATGCCATTGTATCCGGAGGCGCCCTCCTGGCCGGCGGTTCCACCGAAATAGAGGTGGATGGAAATCGGGGTGGAATTGTATTTTTGGCAGGCCCAGCCGTGCAACCAGTAAGCCCCGTTCGACCAGAAGATCCCGTCAATATTGCCGATGACGGTGCGATCATAACCTTTGGCCTTCCACTGAGCGTCGAGATACTCCGCCTCGATATTCGAGGCCGCAAAACCATTGATGTTGTCGAAGAGAACGGCGTTTTCGCTGTAAATCCAGACGTACTGGTCGGCCTGCTCGAGCGCGTGGCCCACCACCCGCCCCCACTCCTCGGGATCGGAATGCTGCCGATTGCCGGGCTTCCATTGAGGCAAGGCGCTGTCCCGCGCCCAATCCAGATAAAGCCCGAAACTTGCACTGACCCGCGAACGATAGAGATCCGGAATCTTTGAAAGCGATACGGCGCCGTTCAAAATCTCGTTTCGTCCGGCCTGGAAGACCGGAACCGTTGAGTCACTGGGCTGATCCAGATGATAGTAGGAGAACTCGTAACCGTCGATGATTCGGGTCGTGCTCGAGGCGGGAATGGCCCGCAACATCCCGTCAAGGAACGCTGGCAAGAGGGTGAAATGCGTGTGCCAGTCCGCGGGAACTCTGCCGAGGGGATCAGGTCTGGCTGCCGTGTATGACCAGAGAAACAGGAACTGGGAATTCGGAAAAACCGCCTGAACGGCGCTCATGATCTCGTAACCGCGCTGCCCGGCCAGGCGCCGGTACTCGTCGTCCGAGCGGACGATGCCGGCCCCCCCGTCCCGCTGTTTCTGTTTCGCAAGATCGAAGAGCGCTCCCGAAGAATAGCCTTCGACGTCGACCAGGAAGCCGCGCGCACGCATTTGATTCCCGATCGCGGCGAGCGTTTTCCAGTTATTCGCTGCCGTCGCCCAGCGAGCGTTGTCGAACCAGGTCAGGGTCTCGACCTGCTGGCCGGGGAAGCCCAGCGCGACATTCATCATATTGTCGGTCAGGTGCGTGCTCGAAATTTGCGACATGTCGCTAATGGCGGCTTGGAAGGCCGGCTCGGCGACGCTGAAGGCCCGGGGGGACAGGAGCTGACGGCCCAAGGTGTTTTCTGGGGAATAGTAGGAACGATCGATGAGAATATCGACGGCAGTGCCGTCGATTGGGAGCTTCTTGACGGATTCCCGATTCGAGGGAATCGAGAACCACCGGGTCGTGGGGACGTGCCAGCCGAGGTAGAGGATCTTCTTCCCTCGGTTTTGAGTCCACTCCGCCGCTTGTGTCGGTGCCGTCGGGACCATTACGAGTGCCCAGGGCAGTAGAAGTATTGTGAGAAAAGCGGCTTTCATAACCGTGAAATGAGCAAATTCCGTACTCGAAATCGAACGAAGTCGAAAGGAAAAGGCCAGGGCATTGATCCTGTGTCAGCCGGGACCCTTGTCAGGAAATTGCCTTCTGCTCAGGAGATGGTCAGCTTCAAGCCTCTTTCCTAAAGCTACCCCGGACCTGGGTAAGCTAAGTCCCGTGTTTCACGCTGGCGCCAGCGCCATAACGATCAGCGCCCTCCGCCAGCGCCGCCCGAAGCGCATAGAGCTGATCGAGAAGCCCGAGAATGATCGGAATGGCCTCGTCATTCACCCCGAAGTCCGCCTTCAGCTCATGAATCAGCCGCAGCCTCGCGAGATCCTCCTCGTCGAGCGCGAACTCGGTGGCATCGGCGGGAATGATCCAGCGGGCGTGGATACAATGCGTGACGAACTCCTTTTTCACGCCGGTGAGCTCGCAGGCCTCGGTGAGCACGTAGCGCTGTTTTTCCATGGAAGCCTCCTGCGCCCCGTCGGGGCTTACGCCGCCCTTGCCTGCGCCCAGGCGCGAATCGCCGCCTCGAGCTCGGCGGGAACCGGCACGGGCAGCGTCACCTTGAGAATGACGATCTGATCTCCGCGCCGCTCGCGCTGACGATTGAACAGGCCCTTGCCCGCGAGCTTCATCCGCGTTCCGGTATTCACCCCACGCGGGACCCGCAGCAGCACCTCGCCATCCACCGTCGGCACGCGGATCTCTCCGCCGAGGACCGCCTCCGCCAAGGGTATGGCGACCTCGGTAACGAGATCATCGCCCTCCTCGCGAAATCCCGCCAGCGGCTTCACGCGCAGCTCGACCAGCGCATCTCCCGGCGGAATTCCGGCTCCGGGCGAGAGTCCCTGCCCCGGCAACCGGAGCGACATTCCCGAACGCACCCCCGCCGGAATACGAAGTCGCAGCGTCTTGCCGTCGGGAAAGGTGACCTCGCGCTCCGCTCCCTGCACCGCTTCGCGCAGCCCGATCTCGAGCGCGTAGCGCACGTCCTCGCCGCGCGAAGGAGCCCGCCTCGCGCCGGACGCGCCGCCCGCCGCGCCAAACCCTCGCAAGAGCGACTCGATGAACTCGTCCTGGTCTTCCGCGCCCCCGCCGCCGAACGAAAACGAGTAACGTCCGCCGCCGCGCCCCTGCTGCGTCCGGTAGTAGAAGGGACCTTCGTGTCCCGCGCGCCGGGATGCGTCCCCGCCTAGCCCCTCTTCGCCGCCGCGATCGAACTTAGCGCGGTTCGCCGGATCGCCGATCAGCTCATAGGCGTGGCTGACCTCCTTGAACTTTTGCTCCGCTTCCTTTTTGCCGGGATTCAGATCCGGGTGGTGCTTTTTCGCGAGCGCGCGATACGCGTTACGGATCTCATCCTGCGTCGCGGTGCGCGCGACGCCGAGCACCTGATAAGGGTCACGGACCGCCATAGCGGCGCAGGTTGCAACTGCGCTGCCAGCCCGCCGTCCCGAACGCGCATGACTCGCGGCCAGTGGCTGCTCTTTTCAAACCCGTGGCTGCCCGTGGCTACGCGATTATTCGTAATTCAGCGCCTGCAGCTCGGGCACGACGAACCGCCCGTTTTTGCGGACAAGCTTGCCGTCGAAGTACAGCTCGCCGCCGCCGTGGGATTCGCGCTGGATCAGCACGAGGTCCCAATGGACCGAGGACTTGTTGCCGTTGTCGCAGTCGTCGTAGCTGTTGCCGGGCGTGAAGTGGATCGAGCCCTTGATCTTCTCGTCAAAGAGCGTGTCGTTCATCGGCTCGAGCACGTACGGATTCACGCCGATGGCGAACTCGCCGAAGTAGCGGGCGCCCTCGTCGGTGTTGAAGATCTGCTCGAGCTCCTTCTGGTTGTCGGGCGCGCTGAATTTCACGATCTTGCCGTTTTTCACCTCGAGGCGGATGTCACGGAACAGCGTTCCCTGGTACAGCGAGGTCGTGTTGTAGCTGATCACGCCGTTGATCGAATCGCGCACGGGCGCGGTGAAGATCTCCCCGTCAGGGATGTTCACCTTGCCATCGCACTTGATCACGGGCAGGCCCTTGATCGAGAACTCGATGTCCGTTCCCGGCGAGACGATCCGGACGCGATCGGTACGCTTCATCAGCGCGACGAGCGGATCCATCGCCCGCGACATCTCGGCGTAATCCAGGTTGCAGACGTTGAAATAGAAATCCTCGAAGGCCTCCTGGCTCTTTTTCGCCATCGTCGCCATCGCGTAGTTGGGATAACGCAGGACGACCCAGCGCTTCTTGAGGCGGGTCTTCATATGCACCTCCGTGAGGTGGTGCGCCTGCTTGAGCGCCTTCTTCTCCATCGGAAGATCGCCGAGCTGGTAGGGATTCGAGGCGCCGCGAACGCCCACGTACGCGTCGACGCGTTCCATGATCAGCTTGTGAAAATCGGCGAACTTGCGGTTCTGCTCCTCGTCAGCGACGGCGAAGAACGGCTTGGTCAGCTCGTCGTCAAAGGCATGCCAGAACGGGATGGCCCCCTTCTCGGTCCCGAGGCGGATGATCTCGGCGCCGAGCGAGCGGGTATCCTGGCCGATCATGTCGACGTAGAAAACCTCGCCTTTCTTCAGGGCGAGACTGTAGTTGACGAGATTCGAAGCGAGCTGCGTGATTCTGGAATCGATTTTCATGGGGCCGATTGTAGCGGGAGGCTATTTCGCGGTCAAACACCAACACGAGCGCCCGGGGCCCCTGGAACATCGCTTGCAAACTGCTGTAATCCTGGCGGTATCCACGATGCAATGGGAACTCCTCTCCGAAGACGAACAGGAAAGAACGTATCTGCTGGTTTTTGAAACCGGTGACGAGCTGATGGCCAAGCTCATGGGCTTTGCCCTGGAAGCCGGAATCACGGCCGCCCACTTCACCGCGATCGGGGCCTTCAGCGAGGTTCAGCTCGCGTTTTTCGACTGGAACAACAAAAGTTACCGCAGCATCCCGGTCCCCGAACAGGTCGAGGCGATCATGGTCGCGGGCGATATCGCGCTCAAGGAAGGGCGCCCCAGTATTCATGCGCACGCGGTAGTGGGGCGCGCCGATGGCTCGACGCGAGGCGGGCATCTGAGAAAAGCGGTGGTTCGCCCGACGCTGGAGCTGATCGTGCTCGAGTCACCGCGTTACCTGCAGCGGACGTTCGATGAGGAAAGCGGGCTCGCCCTCATCGACCTGAATGCCGTGGCGGGCCATCAGCCCGCGAAGATCAAGAAAGCCCAGCGTCCCGCCGCGTGAGCGCGCGGCGCTTCGAACAAACTTAGTGTTTGTGCTCGTGCTCGTGGCCACAGGTGTGGCCGCCGAAGCGCAGGCCGTCGTCCGCCTCGACGACCTTGCCGCGCGCAAGGAGGAAGTCGAGCAGCTCCGCGCCGGTCATGCCTTCGGCCGAGCAGGTATGGAAACGCGCCGTGGCGCCAAAGCGGGTTTCGATGGCGGCCAGCAGGCTCTCGCGGGTATAGCCGCGATCCGCGTCGCTCATCATCTGCATCACATCATGGCCATGGAAAGATTCGTTCATTTCAGCACCCCTGTAGGTATCGGCCGGTATACACCAGGGGTTTCCGCTCACGCAATGCCGATATTAACCCGCCAGGCCGATACGCCGATGTTCCGCAGCCGGCGTCGGCCGAATCAGTCCCAGAAGGCGCGAGAACTGGCCCGCCGAGCGGTCCCAATATTCCGCGTCCTCAACCGAGATCTTCAGGACGGCGATGTCCGGGTCATCCACCCCCTTCGGAAACCACTGACTATACGTGGGGTTCCAAAGCTCCCGGACCTTGTCGCGGTCATCCAGAACCTCAGCGGTCCCGGTGATGGAGACGTAACGATGACTCGAAGGCTCCGCGTAGCTCAGATTGACCCGCTGATCCTTGCCCAGCTCCGTCACCTTCAAGCTGCTGCGCGCGGTCAGGAACCAGAGTTCGCCATCCTCTCCCAGCTGCCGCGTCGCCATCGGACGGCTGTGCAGGTTTCCGTCCGAACGCACGGTGGTCAACATGGCGTATTCAATGCCGTCGATGAGCTGCCCGAGCTTCTTGAGTGCTTCTTCCATGGAAATCTCCTCAAAAGCACGAGACTTCAAGAAACGGACCCCGGCGCTTCAGGCGGCACTCTTGAGCTTCTGGAGCAGCTTGCGTTCGAGGCGCGCCAGCAGACCATGGAGGTCCTCGATGGACTCGCGCACCCCTTTGCCGGTGATGCTTCTTTCGTCGACGGAGTTCACGAGATCCGAAACGCCTTCGAAAATTTCGAGAAAGAGCTCGAGCTGCGCCTCCGTCGAGGCGCGCTGCGCCGGCTCGAAGTCGTGGACGATCAGCTCAGTCCTGCCCCCGTGCCCATGGATGAGCTTCACGTCCTCGATGGACTGATAAAAGCAAACCGTGCTCTTGCTCGAAAGCCAGCGAATGGCGCACCACCCGTTGGTGAACTCAACGCCCTCGACGACAGGCCCCGTCCCGCTGACCCCCGTCTGATCCTCCCGGCGATACAAATGGAATAGCTTCATCCTGCCGCAAGGCGCACCCTGGCGCCCTCCCCAAGAGTCTGGTCCATGCACCGAAGAGGCCAGCCGCGTGCGGCGCCGCGGTGCCGTGCCGTGACGCGCTCGCATGCTGCTGTGGCGGGAACTTGGCGCGCCGAAAGCACCGGCAAGGCCAGGCGCCTGTGGATCTTGCAACCGCCTTGCATTAGGTTCAAGCGATGGACGAAATTCTCCTTCAAGCCGCGAGCTACCGCGCCAAGGCCTCCCCCTACGGAGCCTCGCTGCGCGAGCTTTGGATGGAAAGCCCCTCCGGCCGCCGGGACCTGGCCTGGGGCTACTCGGGCCGCGACGCCAAAAAAGGCGGCCAAGGCGACGTGCTCATCCCCTTCCCCGGACGCGTCTCGGAGGGCCGCTACTGGTTCGGCGGTGAAACGCACCAGCTCGAGCGCAACGACAAGGAGGGGCCCAACGCCATTCACGGTTTTGTGCGCACGCGGGAGTGGAGCGCGCGCGCGAGCGACGCCTCGGCGAGCTTCCGGCTCCGGCTCGACGAAAGTGAGTTCGCCCCTCGAGGCTATCCGTTCTCGCTCGACATCGCGGTCGCCTACTCCCTGAGTGAGCAGGGACTGGCCTGCGAGCTTTCCATCCAGAATACTGGAAAACGCCCGGCCCCGGCTGGAGCGGGCTTTCATCCCTATTTCACCGTCGGCACCCCTTCGATCGATACGACGCTGCTCACGCTTCCCGCGCGCACGGTGCTCGAGTTCGGCGCGGGACTCCTCCCCACCGGACGCCTCCTCCCGGTCGAGGGCACGGAGCTCGATTTCCGGCATCCACGCCCCATCGGCCCTCTCAAGCTCAATCACTGCTTCGGAGACCTCGCGCGCGACTCCGAGGGAATCGCCCGGCTCGAGCTTCGCGATCCCCGGGGCGGCGCGCGCGTGGAGCTCTGGATGGACCGCGCCTTCGGCTACCTCGTGGCCTACACCGGCGATGCGCTAGGGGCGGAGGCGCGCAAGGCGCTCGCCCTTGAACCGATGACCTGCGCCACCGACGCGTTCAATCGGCCCGAGTGGGGCCTGGTGACGCTGGCACCGGACGAATTTTTCCGCGCGCGCTGGGGCGTGGCGGGAGGATAGCGAAATGGCGACGCTGGCCCGGGTCACTGAAGTCGCGACGATGCCCGTGCCGGAAAAGATCGCCCGTACCATCCTGGCCGGCTTTGACAAGCACTACCGCCTGTTCCGCGCGGCGAACATCAGCGCCAAAACGCTCTTTCGCGAGCGGCGCTGGTCGCAGCTCCAGGCGGCAAACCGCGCCCGCATCGACCTTTATGATCTGCGGGTGTTCGAGGCGGTCCATACGCTCGGCAACGACTTTCCCTCCTCGCGCGAGGAAAGCTCGTGGCCCGCGATCAAACGCGCGTACATCAGCCTGCTCTACGAGCACCGCCAGCCCGAGCTGGCCGAGACCTTCTTCAACTCCGTGGCGACGCGCGTGCTGCACCGGACCTATCACAACAACGAGCACATCTTCTCGCGGCCGGCGGTGGCGACCGAGCACCTCGAAGGGACCCAGCCGACCTACCGCTGCTATTACCCGACGCGCGCGGGTCTGAGGCGGACGCTTTTTCAGGTTTTCGGCGACTTCAAGCTCGACGTGCCCCTGGCCAACCCGCGGCGCTGCATCCGCAACCTCCTGCACGCGTTCCGCGCCGTGAAGCCCGCGCCCAACTACCACGTGCAGGTGCTGACCTCGCTCTTTTACCGCAACATGACGGCCCATCTGGTGGGCCGGGTGATCAATGGCCGGGAAAAGTACCTCTTCTCGATCGCGCTCCGCCACGATCCGCAAGGCGGCCTTTTCGTCGATGCGCTGATCCAGGAGCATGAGGACCTGGCGAACCTCCTCAGCGTGGCGCACGCCTACTTCATGGTCGACATGGAGGTCCCCTCGTCCTGGGTGAACTTCCTCCACGAGGCGTTGCCCGAAAAGCCCAAGGCCGAGCTCTACACCGCCGTGGGCCTGCAGAAGCAGGGCAAGACGGTGTTCTTCCGCGATCTCGTCCACCAGCTCAAGCACTCCAATGACCTGTTCGTCGTGGCGCCCGGCGTGCGAGGGATGGTGATGTTCGTTTTCACGCTGCCGTCGTTCCCGTTCGTCTTCAAGGTGATCCGCGACGGCTTCGACCCGCCCAAGGACACCTCCCGCCAGCTCGTCATGGAAAAATACCGCCTCGTCAAGCTCCACGAGCGCCTTGGCCGCATGGCCGACACGCTCGAGTACGTGGACATCGCGCTGCCACGCTCGCGCTTCGACGCGCCGATGCTCGAGGAGATGGGGCGCCTGATCCCGTCGAGCCTCGAGATCGGCGCCGAGAACGTGACGTTCCGGCATCTCTACATCGAGCAGCGCCTGACGCCCCTGGATGTGTACCTGCGCGAAGCGGACTCGATCCGCCTTCGCCACGGCATCCGGGAATACGGGCAGGCGCTACGCGATCTTGCGGCGGCGAATATCTTCCCTGGCGATCTCCTGCCCAAGAACTTCGGTGTCTCGCCCTACGGCCGCGTGCTATTCTACGACTACGACGAGGTCTGCTACCTCACCGAATGCAACTTCCGCGAGCTGCCCGCCCCGCGCGATGATGAGGAAGAGCTGCGCGGCGAGGCGTGGTTTTCGGTGGGCCCGAACGACATCTTTCCCGAGGAATTCGGAAAGTTTCTCTTCGGCGACGACCGGGCGCGCGAGCTGTTCCGCGAGATGCACGGCGACCTGCTGACGGCGTCCTACTGGAGCGGCGTGCAGGACCGGCTGCGCAACGGGGTGGAAACCGAGCTGTATCCTTATCCGGAGGAGATCCGCTTCAAGGCGGGGTGAAAGACGAGAAAGATGAAAACGCTGAAAACGAAACAAACGCTTACCTTCATTTTTGGTCTCAGCCTTCTGAGCTGCCCGGCGCTCGCCTCGGTTCTTGAGCCGCGCGAACGCGGCTCCTTCACGCTCGAGGCCGAAGCGCAGCTCCTCTGGCAGGGCCGCAATGATGCCGCCGTCCCGGGTGATACCGGAACCCGCTTCTCGCTGAAAGACGCGCTGAGCTCCCCCGCCTTCGGCATCCGGCTCGAGCCGACCTACTCGCTTTCGGATCGCCACCAGCTTCGGGGTGTTTTTGCTCCGCTCACGCTCGAGGACGCGGGCCGGCTTTCCCAGGATGTCGCGTTTCAAGGCGCCGCGTTCTCGCCCTCAAGCCCGGTGACGGCGGTCTTCAAGTTCAACTCCTACCGCCTGACGTACCGCTACGCTCTCGTCGCGGCCCCTGAGTCACCGGACTGGCTCGTGCAGGTCGGCCTCACGGCCAAAATTCGCGATGCGCGGATCGCGCTCCGGCAAGGCGGACTTTCGGCCGAAAAGACTAATGTTGGTTTTGTTCCGCTCCTGCACTTCGCGGCCGCCTACCGACTCGGCGCCGGCTGGCAAGCCGAGGCGGAGCTCGATGCTCTCGCGGCGCCGCAGGGTCGCGCCGAAGACGTGCGCCTTGGACTCCGCAAGCGCTTCGACGACTCCGGCCTGAGCGCCACAGCGGGCTACCGCATCCTCGAGGGCGGCGCGGACAACGATACGGTTTTCACCTTTGCGCTCTTCCACTACGCGGTGCTGGGCCTCGCCTACGAGTTCTAAGCCCCGCCCGCGGCGCGCGGGCAGCGGCCCCAGCGGACTCGGCAGACTCAGCGGCCTTTAACCTGACATTTTGTCAGGAAAGTGGGGGTCTGAGTGCAGCGTCCAACGCGTCCCCGCCTATCGGCCGTGCAAACCCCAGTTTTGGGTCGAACCCGGCACCCTGCTCGCCGTCTTCGGTAACCCACTCCTGTGCCAGCCCCTTGTGAGCCGCCCCATTGAGCGACGCCTCCCGCAGACGCCCTCGGGCCTGTGCCCATTTCTTATCCAAAAACGCAGAAACCGCCTCTCCGTTGACCTTCGCCTGGTGAATCTTGCGAACATAGCTATTCACCCGGAGCGCCAGCGACTCGGGCGTCTGGCTCGTGACATGCGTGTTGATCGGTGAAGGGACCCTCGCTCCGTAGAGGATCTCCGCCAGTTTCAAACCGGCGTTGCTGCTGCCTCCCGACAAGCCGCGCAGATCGATCACGATCGCCGGCGCCGTTCGCTTCAGCTCACGGACTTTCTCAAAGAAACCGGCCCAGGCAGGGTCCTCTATGACAGGAAGACTGCCCAAAGCGAGAACGGGAACCTTCTTCGCCCCGGCACTTCGATAGTCCAGGGTCCACGCACGCGGCGACGTCGGCCTGCCGCGCGCCAGATTGTTTCCGACCCCAGGGCCGGAGCGCCGCTCCTGCCTCCCGCAAGAGGTTTTGCCCTTCAAGATGGAAAGATGAGAATCAGGCACTCCTGCAAAGGCTGCCCCGACCTGATCGCAGAACGCATCCGTGGGCGTGGTGTCTTTTGCGTCCTGAGCAATCCTTTTCAGCTCCGAAATCATTCGATCAAAGGAAGCCTCCGGAAGAAATCGTCGGCCACTGTAAGCGCGTTCGAGCGCGCACACGAGAAGTGAGACGTCGCTCTGGACCGTCTCTTTCTTCAGGACGGCGGGAGAGGGGGCGAAATCGCCCCTAGCATCAGCAGAGATAAGATTCGTCGTTGCGAAGGTGATACCATCACTACCCCAAAAATCGATCTGCGCCGGCGATGGGACTCGCCTGGGGCGCTCGCACATCACGGGCGAACGATCCAGGGCAAGCCAGCGCTTCTCACCTCTAACGCGCCTCAAGACGCGCCGGTCTCAATATTGCAAATTCAAAAGAATGACACCAAAAAGGGGGTCCCCCATGCCTAAGGCGTCCGCTCGACCAGGAATAACACTTCTTACTCCAAACAACCATGCTTTGATCATGATCGACTTTCAGCCGCAAATGGCCTTTGCGACGCGATCCATCGACATCGGAATTCTCAGAAACAACGCCGCGCTCGTCGCGCTTGCCGCGAGAGACTTCAAGGTTTCGACCATCCTGACGGCGGTTGCCACTAAGACGTTCTCCGGTCCCACCTTCAGCGAGCTGACCGACGCGCACCCCGGCGCGGAAATCCTGGAGCGCACTACGATGAATTGCTGGGAAGACCCGCACGTCATCGATGCCGTGAACAAGCTCGATAAGCCAAAGATTGTCTTCTCGGGGCTGTGGACGTCGGTATGCATTTCTGATCCCGCGCTCTCAGCGATCGAGCAAGGGTACGAAGTCTATGCGATCACCGACGCGTGCGGCGACGTAACGGACGAAGCTCACAATCGAGCGGTCGAACGGATGATTCAGGTCGGTGTCCGCCCACTGACCTCCATCACTTACATCCTCGAGCTGCAGCGGGATTGGGCTCGCACGGAAACCTATGACCAGGTCTCCAATGTGATCAAGCGTTATGGCGGCGGATACGGCCTCGGAATGATCTACGCCAAGACCATGTTCCAGGGGCAAGAGACCAAAAAGGCGGCGTGAAGCCACACAGGGAGGCCTCCTGATGGCCCTAACCACAGCGGATACTATTTTCCATAATGGCAAGATTACGACTCTGAACAAAGGCCAGCGCGAAGCGACAGCGATCGCCGTTGGCTCGGATCGAATTATCAAAGTCGGCACGGACCATGAAATCATGGCTCTCAAAGGCCCTGACACCAAAGAGATCGATCTCCACGGGCGCAGAGTCGTGCCTGGCTTGATCGACAGCCATACGCATACGATCCGAGGAGGGCTGTCGTACAACATGGAACTGCGGTGGGATGGCGTGGATTCGCTGGGCGTGGCGATGGAGATGCTTCGCAGACAGGCTCAGAACACTCCCCCGCCCCAATGGGTCCGCGTCGTGGGAGGATTCGTGGAACACCAGTTTCGCGAGAAACGCCTTCCCTCTCTCGCGGAACTCAATGAGGCCGCACCGGAGACCCCGGTCTTCATTCTGCATCTCTATGACCGGGCGCTTCTGAATCGTGCCGCCGTCAGAGCTTGCGGCTTCACGAAAGAGACCGCGGATCCGCCGGGAGGCCTCTTCGAAAGGGATTCGGGAGGCAACCCCACCGGCCTGCTTCTCGCGAACCCAAATGCGAATATTCTCTATTCGACCCTGGGTAAAGGACCCAAGCTTCCGCGTGAATATCAGGTCAACTCCACCTTGCACTTCATGCGTGAGCTCAATCGCCTCGGTCTGACCGGGTTGATTGACGCTGGCGGCGGGGCCCACAGATATCCGGATGACTACGACGTGATCACGCAGCTTTCCCAGGAAGGCAAGCTCACGCTTCGCTTCGCATACAATCTCTTCACCCAGCACCCCAAGGCCGAACTCGAAGATTTCACAAACTGGTCTCGCCAGCTCAAGCCCGGGCAAGGCGACAACTTCTATAAGCTGAACGGGGCCGGCGAGATGCTCGTCTATTCGGCCGCCGATTTTGAGGACTTCCGTGTGGGGCGGCCAGATATGCCGCCCCACATGGAGACAGACCTCGAACGTGTGACCCGGGTATTGGCTGAGAAGCGCTGGCCATTCCGGCTGCATGCGACTTACGATGAGACGATCGATCGCGCCCTGAACATCTTCGAGAAGGTCAACCGGGAAATTCCATTCAACGGGCTTCACTGGTTCTTTGACCACGCCGAAACGATCTCAAGCAGAAACATCGACCGAGTCCAGGCGCTCGGCGGCGGCATCGCCGTTCAGAACCGCATGGCCTTTCAGGGCGAGTATTTCGTGAAACGCTACGGGGCCGAGGCCGCGCGTCGCTCTCCTCCAATCCAGGAGATGTTGAAAGCAGGCCTCCCGGTGGGCGCGGGCACCGATGCAACGCGCGTGTCCAGCTACAATCCCTGGGTCGCCCTGTACTGGTTGGTCACCGGCAAGACGGTTGGTGGTCTAAAGATCTATCCCGACGAAAACTGCCTGGATCGTGAAAAAGCGCTCCGCCTCTGGACGGACCAAAACACGTGGTTCTCCAATGAAGAAGGCGCTCGCGGCCAGATCAAGGCGAGCCAGCTCGCGGATTTCATTGTCCTGAGTGAGGATTACTTCTCGGTGGATGCCGAGAAGATCAAGGACCTGACGTCCGTGCTGACCGTTGTCGGAGGCAAGGTCGTCCATGGCA
>JAMPXZ010000088.1 GCA_023700925.1 Oligoflexia bacterium
TCATGCCCAGGCTTCGGCCCTTCTCGAAGGCGGAGTGGATTACCTGCTGCTGGAGACCTGTCAGGACACGCGCAACATCAAGGCGGCTGTCTGCGGGATCCAGCGCCTTTTCGCGGAACGCGGCCGGCGCTTGCCCCTCGCCGTCTCCGCCACGATCGAGGCGTCGGGCACCATGCTCGCGGGTCAAACGGTCGAAGCGCTGCTCGCATCGCTTTCGCACCTGGAACTCCTGTATCTCGGCCTCAACTGCGCGACCGGGCCGGAGTTCATGACCGACCCGATCCGATCGCTGGCGCGCCTCTCGCCCTTCCGCCTCGCTTGCGTGCCCAACGCGGGATTGCCCGACGAGACCGGCCGCTACCTCGAGACCCCCTCGATGCTGGCCGCGATCGTCGAACGCTTCGTTCAAAACGGCTGGCTCAACCTCATAGGCGGCTGCTGCGGCACCGGGCCGGACCATATCCGCGCCCTCGCCGAGGCGGCCGCGCGCGGCGCACCCCGGATCGCCTCCCCTCCGGCACGCTCGGTACTCTCGGGCATCGACGCGCTCGAGATCAGCGAAGAGCTGCGACCCGTGCTCGTCGGTGAACGCACGAACGTGATCGGCAGCCGCAAGTTCAAGACTCTCATCTGCGAGGGCAAGCTTGACGAGGCGGCCGAAATCGCCCGCGCGCAGGTGCGCGGCGGTGCTCAGATCATCGATGTTTGCCTGGCAAATCCGGAGCGCGACGAGCTTGAGGATATGCGAAGTTTTATGAAGGTCGCGGTCCGGCGACTTCGCGCACCACTCATGATCGACTCGACCGACGAAAAGGTCATCGCGGCCGCCCTCACCTACTGCCAGGGCAAAGCCATCATCAACTCCATCAACCTTGAGGACGGCGAGGAACGCTTTCGCCGCGTGATTCCCCTGGCCCGCTGTTTCGGGGCCGCCCTCGTCGTCGGCACGATCGACGACGATCCGGCGCAAGGCATGGGCCTCACCCGCCATCGCAAACTCGCCATCGCCGAAAGAAGCTACGCGCTTCTGACGGGCCGCTATGGGGTCCGGCCCGAGGATATCTACTGGGACCCGCTCGTCTTCCCCTGCGCCACGGGAGATGCGAAGTACCGCGGCTCAGCCGTCGAGACGATCGAGGCGCTCCGGGCGCTCAAGAGCCGCTTTCCCGGGACCAGGACTATTCTCGGCATTTCCAACGTCAGCTTCGGGCTTCCGTCCGAGGGCCGCGAGACGCTCAACGCGGTCTTTCTCCACCACTGCGTGCTGGCCGGACTGGATCTCGCCATCGTCAATGCCGAAAAGCTCGAGCGTTACGCCTCGCTTCCCGAGGAGGAGCGCCGCTTGGCCGAGAACCTGCTGTACGATCGTGGCGCGGATCCCGTGGCCGCGTTCACCGCGCATTTCCGCGAGAAAAAGCCCCGCTCGCCCATTTCTGAACGCAAGCTGCCGCTCCCCGAGCGGCTCGCGCAGGCCATCATCGAAGGCACGCGCGACGGACTCAACGCGGACCTCACAGAAGCGCTCAAAACGATGACGCCGCTGGAGATCATCAACGGACCCCTCATGAAAGGCATGGACGAGGTAGGGCGGCTCTTCAACGCCAATCAGCTGATCGTGGCCGAGGTGCTGCAGTCAGCGGAGTCGATGAAGGCGGCCGTGAGCCAGCTCGAGCCGTTCATGGGAAAGACCGCCACCGGCCAAAGGGGCAAAGTGCTCCTCGCGACGGTCAAAGGCGACGTCCACGACATCGGCAAGAACCTCGTCGAAATCATCCTCTCCAACAACGGCTTCGAGGTAGTGAATCTCGGCATCAAGATTACTCCCGAGCAGCTCATTCAGGCCGTGCGCACGCACAGCCCCGACCTGATCGGGCTATCGGGCCTGCTCGTCAAGTCCGCGCAGATGATGGCGACCACGGCAGAGGACTTCGCCAAGGCCGGGATCACGACGCCTCTTCTCGTAGGTGGCGCGGCGCTGACCGCGAAGTTCGTCGACCGGCAGATCGCAAAAGCCTACGAGAACGGTACCGTCGCCTATGCGTCGGACGCCATGAAGGGATTGGAGCTCGCCAAGGCCATCACCGAGCCTGAGCGCTTCGCGCGGCTCCGCGAGGAGCTCGCCGAGAAACGCGGGCGGCTCCCGACCCGCGCTGAAGACGCTTCCCCTTCCCAGGCCGCGTCCACGCGGCGCTCGACACGTGCCAGGCTCCTCGACGCCGTGCCCGTTCCCGCGGATCTGGAGCGCCATGTCCTTCGCAGCACTCCCATCGACCAGATCTGGCGCTACCTCAATCCGCTCATGCTCTATGGCCGGCACCTGGGCATTCACGGAAGCACGGTGCGACGGCTCGAAAAAAACGAGGAAACCGATCCCAAAGCGCTTCGTATCTGGAACGCGGTCGAGGAAGTCAAGAAAGAGTACCGAGGCAGTGAAATCTTCCGTCCCCAGGCGATCTACCAGTTCTTCCGCGCTGCCGGAGAGGGCAATCGGCTGCTCATCCAGGCCAAAGATGGAGCACCGCTCACCGAATTCCTCTTCCGGCGCCAAACGCAGCCGGATGGACTATGCCTCGCGGATTATGTACTTCCGTTGGAACATCAGCGGCAGGCAAACCTGGACGACACCGTGGCGCTTTTCGTCGTCACGGTCGGGCAGGGCATCCGCCAACTTGCCGAGCGACTCAAGCAGCGGGGCGATTACCTCAAGTCTCACATCATCCAGGCCTTGGCGCTCGAGTCCGCCGAAGCCTACGCTGAACTTCTCCACGAGCAGCTCCGTTTCGCGTGGGGCTTCCCCGACCAGCCGCGGCTCACACGACTGGAGCTCTTCCAGGCCAGATACCGGGGCCGGCGTTTTTCGTTCGGCTATCCGGCCTGTCCGCGCCTCGACGACCAGGCGCTGCTTTGGAAACTGCTCGAACCCTCCGAGATCAGCGTTCAACTCACTGACGGTTTCATGATGGACCCCGAATCCAGTGTTTCAGCGTTAGTATTTCATCATCCTTCCGCAGTTTACTTCTCCGTGGGCCCCGACCCATAAGAGCCCTCCCGCCCGAGCTAGCTGCAACCCACTGGGATTGCATGTAAATTTCCAGCGAATCCGGATCGACTCAGAGCAACAAAATAATCAAAAACGTTACTGAAACTTCCATACTCCTCTGTTATAAAGCGGCGCATTAGGGAAACGCGCCCGTCGTGACCTTATGGATTTACTAGCTAGTTCGAAAATTACTTTCGAAAAACTGAGGGGTATTTATGAAGTTCTTTTCTCTTCTCATGTTCGGCCTTGCGCTGACCGTGTCTCAAGCTCAGGCGAGCGGCTTTCCGCTCATGTTCCCGGGTCTGCCCTGTCTGCCCGGCCTGCCTGGTTGCAGCGAGGCTCCCGACGCCGGCGCGGACCCCAAGCTTCCCGGCTCCTGGACCCAGGGCAAGCTTCAGAATGACTTCGGCAGCCGCGACTACTATCTGTACGTCGCCAAATCGGCCAAGGACAAGAAACAGATCCCCCTCATGGTGATGATGCACGGCTGCTTCCAGACCGCGACCGAGTTTGCCAACCAGACCGGGATGAATCACGTCGCCGAACGGTACGGCTTCGCGGTTCTCTATCCGGAAGAAGGCTACGCCGACAACGTCTGGAAATGCTGGAACTGGTTCCGCCCCGAAAACCAGGCCCGCAACGGCGGTGAGACCGGCATCGTCATCGCGATGATCAAGGAAGTTTCCAAGAAGCTCCCCATCGATCCCAAGCGAGTCTTCGCCGCGGGCCTCTCGGCCGGCGCCGCGATGGCCTCGAACCTTGGTGCCTGCTACTCCGACATCATCACCGGCATAGGGGTGCATTCGGGCCTCGAGTACAAGGCCGCGACCTCCGAGCAGGAGGCCCATCAGGTCACGCGCGGCGGCTCGAGCCGGTCGGCGCGGGATACGGCGATGGACGGCGCCAAGTGTGTTGGCAAGCACGGCAAGCCCGTGGCGGTCGTCGCGATCCACGGCAAGGAAGACACCTACGTCAATCCGGTCAACACCGAGCACGTGGTCCTGCAGTTCACCAAGTACAACGACCTGCTCGACGACGGCAAAGAGAACGACAGCCAGAACATGAACGTCATCGCGAGCCGCGACGGCGACGTGCCCAATGGCTACCATCATCGGTCGGACTACTACGGCGGCAACGGCAACGTCCGCATTCAGAAGCTTATCGTCGACAAGATGAATCACGCCTGGAGCGGAGCCCATGTCCAGGCTCAGTACGCCGATCCCAAAGGCCCGGATGCGGCCGAAGCGATCTGGACCTTCCTGACCAACTACGCCAGTCAGCGCTGATTACCCCTGTCCAAGAGCCCATCGGCGGCCGGAGCCTCATGGCTTCGGCGCCCGATGGGCTCTCATCTCCTCTAGTCCCATCCTCCGCTCTGCGCTATATTCACCGGATATGACCTTTTTCAAGGAACTTGAAGCGCGCGGAATCATCAAGCAACTCACCGACCCTTCCCTCGAGAAGCTTCTCGACCGCGAGTCCCTTACGCTTTACTGCGGTTTTGACCCAACGGCGGACTCCCTCCATGTAGGCAGCCTGCTGCCATTACTGACTTTGCGCCGGTTTCAGCTCGCCGGGCATCGTCCCATCGCGGTAGTCGGCGGCGCCACGGGGATGATCGGCGACCCCAGCTTCAAGAGCCAGGAACGTTCCCTGCTGCAGCCCGAGCAGATCCAGGCCAACCTCGTGGGCATCCGCGCCGTCATCGCGCGGTTTCTCGAACTCGAGGAGCCCGGCGGAAAACCGCGGACCGCCCGACACGCCGCCCGTATCCTCAACAACGGAGACTGGTTTCAGGGGCTGACCTTCATCGAATTCCTGCGAGACATCGGCAAGCACTTCACGGTCAACCACATGATGGCCAAGGAGTCAGTGCGCGCCCGACTCGAGGATCGTGAGCACGGCATCTCTTACACCGAGTTCTCGTACATGCTGCTGCAGGCCTATGACTTTTACCTGCTGAGCGAAAAGGAAAACTGCCGCCTCCAGATCGGCGGTTCGGACCAATGGGGCAACATCACGGCCGGGATCGAGCTGGCGCGCCGGATCCGCGCTTCGCAGGACGGCGCCCCGGCCCCCGAACTTTTCGGGATGACCCACCCGCTGATCACCAAGGCGGACGGAACGAAGTTCGGAAAAACCGAACAGGGAACGATCTGGCTCGACGCCAAACGCACCACGCCCTATCAGTTCTACCAGTTCTTCGTCCAGACGGCGGACGCGGACGTCCTGACGCTCCTCAAGTTCCTGACCTTTCTGTCGCTGGAGCGGATCGAGGAGCTCACGGTTTCTCTCAAAGCCACGCCTGAAAAACGCGAAGCCCAGACGGCGCTGGCGCGCGAGCTGACCCGGCTCGTCCACGGCGAAGAGGAGCTCGCGCGCGCCGAGCGGGCCACCCAAGCGTTGTTCGGTGTCGCGATCCGCGAGCTCGACGAGCGCACCCTCCTGGATGTGATGAAGGACGCGCCTTCGACCGCGCTATCCCAGGAGCGCCTCACGACGGGACTCTTGCTCATCGACGCGCTCGCCGAAAGCGGGCTTTGCGCCTCCAAGGGAGCGGCCCGCAAGGAGATCGCCGCGGGAGGCGTTTACGTGAACAATGAGCGCCTCAGCGATACCGCGGCCGCGCTCCGGACCGAACACCTGATCGCGGGCGGCTACATCGTGCTCCGTCGCGGGAAAAAGACCTACCACCTGCTCTCGTTCGGTTAGGAGGCGGGGCGCTCCCGCTCGATCACGTTCCACCAACGTCCGGCAAGACGATGCCTCAAGACGGCATCACCGGATCCACCGAGGATCAGTGACAGTACGAGCGCCGTGAGGCCGGGACGCTCGAGCTGCGGGGAATGCCCCGTGCCCTTGAGCAGAACCAGTTTGACCAGGGTGGCCTCGGGCAGGCTTTCGAGCCACGCCGAAGCGAAACGCGACGGCGTCAGCGTGTCGCTCTCGCCCCAAAGCAGCCACACCCGCGAGCCGATCGAAGGCAAAAGCTTTTCGACGAGATGCTCGTCCCGGATCGACTTCATGAAGGCGATGACCTCTTCGCTCCCGGCGAAATCCAGGACCTCCGGCAGAAAAAACTCGAACCAGAAGGGCTCCCGGGCGAAGACGTGCGGCCGCAGGTGCTGGAAACCTTCTTTCATCAGCTTCTGAAAGCGCTCCTCCCAGGCGGCCCTGAGCGAGGGGTCGCCGAACGCCCCCGCCGGATCGGCAAGAAGGAGTGTTGCGGGCCCCGAGTAATGACGATGCCGGATCTTGGGCCGCTCACCGGCTCCGCACAGCCCGGCGTAACGGGCGCCCAGCCAGCCTCCCAGCGAGTGCCCCAGGATCACCTGCGGCCGGAGCGAGTCCAGCGCGTCGAACAAACCATCCATGAGCAGGTCCATCGAATGGAACGACCGCTCCCGCGCCAATCCCCCGGTGAAACCCGGGAAATCCACGAGCACGAGCTCATCTATCTTGCGTTTGAGAAGAGGTTGCAGAAGCCCGACGACTCCGAGCCACGACAGCGGGGTATCGCCAAATCCCGGGATCAGCACCAACCGCCGCGGACTCTCCGCGGCCGCGCCGCGCCCCGCCCTCGTGGGCGCGCTGCGGAGGTTCTTGCGCCAGAGGCCCAGCTTCAGGTCGCCGCACCGCCGCACCTCCAGACGGTATCCGGCCAGCGGGAGCAGCCGGTGGGCGGTCCAGTGAAGGCCGCGCAACACGGGCTGTCGCGCCAAAAAATTCTTCTTCCCCAGTAAGCCTTTTTTCAACGGTGTCCGCATAGATTCCGCAGCAGGCAAGTCGCCCTGAAGCGCCGAGAATTACCACTTTCATGCCAGGTGAGCGAGAGATAAGATTATCGGATGTCCCCCACCTCGCTGCCCTTTCGATCAGACATCAAGCTCACGGAAATTCTGGCACGAAACGCCTACACCTTCTCGGCCGAAGTCATTCCTCCCCGCAACGGCACTGAACAAGGCAAGGTCCTCGATCAAATTGAGATGCTGATCGGCTCGGGCGCCGAGTTTCTCGCCGTGACCAAAGGGGCCGGAGGGAGCCTCCGCGGCGGAAGCCTTCCCATCGCGCAGGCGATCAAGGAACGTTTTTCCATGCCCTGCGTCGCGCATTTCACCTGCCGCGACCTGAACGCCGAAGAAGTCGAAAACAGCTTGATGGACCATCACTACTTCGGGATACGCAACATCCTGGCTCTCCGGGGCGACCCGCCGGACGGCCAAACGGAGTGGCAGCCGCGCGAAGGAGGCCACAACTTCGCCCACGAGCTGATCACCCAGATCCGGGCCATGAATGAAGGGCACTACCTCGAGCGCCCGGGAGGCTCCGAGCTCAGCAAGCAGGATCCGACGGATTTTTGCATCGGTGCCGCCGCCTACCCCGAATATCCCGACGCGCGGGAACGGATCGAGTTCTTCCGTCGCAAGGTGGAAGCGGGTGCCCACTATGGCGTCACCGACATGATCTTCGACGCCGAGCTGTATGCCAGGTTCATCGATGCGTGCGAACGGCACGGGCTCACGGTTCCTGTCCTGCCGGGCACACGCATCCTCAAGACGCGCGCCCAGGCCGAGCGGATGGCCGCCAAATTCCGCGTCTCCGTTCCATCGCGCACCCTTTCGCGCCTGCCCGAGGAGGACGGGCCCGAAGCCGCCGAACGCGGAATCGAGCTTTTCATGGAGCTTGCCCAGCGGCTCCGCCAGCTCGGTGCCCCGGGCATTCACCTTTTCGTCATCTCGGACACCGCCATCGGGTGCCGCGCGCTTCGGCAATTGGCAGAGAGTCGGAAACAAGGTAAAACTTAACTAGCCTTCCTTGCCGGGGTGGCGAAATTGGTAGACGCACGGGACTTAAAATCCCGGGGTGCGAAAGCACCGTGCCGGTTCGATTCCGGCCCTCGGCACCACAAAAACAGCTAATTTCCGCTTGATTTCCTGCTTCGTCGCAGCGAGTCACCGCTTTCCGGTTGCCTGCCATGGGACACTTCTGGGACAACGGCTACCATCAGTCACCTAAATCCACAAGCACCGGGAATTGAAAGCAATGGCAACGATCGAACGACGCATATCGATAGAGGGCAGAGAGACGTTCCGAGTCAAGATCCGCCTACGTGGTGGGAAGACAGCGAGCGCCACTTTCGAGCGAAAGCAAGATGCCAAACGCTGGGCGGCAGAGACCGAGACAGAGATCAAGAATGGTCGGTACTTCAAACGAATCGAAGCAAAGAAACACACGGTCGGCGAAATGATTGACCGCTACTGTCTGGAAGTCTTGCCTCAGAAACGGGACTCGACCAAATACGGCCAAGCGTTCCAGTTCAAATGGTGGAAAGTGCAGATTGGTCACGAGCTCCTGTCAGGCGTGAGTCCAGCGCTTCTCGCAGTTTGCCGCGATCGCTTAATCCGGGACAAAGACGCCCCTCGGTCCCCAACCACAGCAAAGAGATACCTAGCTGCGCTTTCTCACGCTTTCACTATCGCCATGAAAGATTGGCAATGGATTGAAGAGAACCCCATGGCAAGGGTGACGATGCCAAAGGAGTCACGAGGAAGAGTGCGATTTCTTTCGGACGACGAGCGAAGCGCCCTCCTGAAGGCATGCTCGAAGAGTGCAAACCCATTGCTCTACCCTATCGTCCTGATGGCAATCTCCACGGGGGCAAGAAAGGGTGAGATCCTTGGGCTGAAATGGAAAGACGTGAACCTCGCGCGCGGCGCAGTCACCTTTCAGGACACTAAGAATAGCGACCGGCGGACCGTCCCCGTTCGTGGGACAGCCCTAGAAGCACTGCGCGGATTGCCTAGGCGGATCGATACTGATTTGGTTTTTGCCGGTCCCGATGGCACTATGCCTGCCAAGATTCGAGCACATTGGGAGAGCTCCCTGATTGAGGCGAAAGTTACCGATTTCCGTTTCCATGATCTCCGGCACAGCTGTGCTTCGTATCTCGCGATGAGCGGGGCCACGACCGCCGAAATCGCCGCGGTCCTGGGCCATCGGACGCTAGCAATGGTGAAGCGATACAGCCACATCGGCGAACAGCACACTGCTGCCGTTCTTGAGCGAATGCATTCGAAGATCCTTGGCGACAGGGGTTGATCCCCATGGCAGCAAGGAAACAAAAACGAAGTTTCGCGCTGGTGAAGCGGGACAAAGAAACAAAGCAAGCTACTGTGCGGGCACTCTTGGCGCCGCAGAGTCTTTCAAGCTTGGCGTTGGACCATCATTGTCGCAGACATGCAAGCGCGCTGATTAAAGAACTCGATGCATCCCTATTTTGTGATCCGCGCCATAATCCTGAAGCTGTAGCAGTTGCGCTAATAGAATTGGTCAATATTTGCTTTAAATACATGCCGGATTTTGTAAGGGAGCAGGCCGACAATTTGAAGGAGCGTCGCAAGCGAGCTAAGCGACTTGTCTCTGCCGGATCGAGCTTTCGAGACGCACTGTTGCAGCTACGGCAGTTAGATCGATTAAGGCCCGAGGGCTTAACGCACCTTCTCAAATCACCTCAGTATAGGAAACTACTGGGGCGGAAAGCTATTATGGCGGTGGAAGCCACCCGTGAATTTCATTCCCGTCCAGAACTCAAGAGTCTTGAATTAAGATTCGGATCGCTCGAAACCGCTGTTGCGGAACTTACAGAGCACATCGAACGCCTCGCTACTCTTGGCTGGATACCGTGGGTCTGTGATCAGCGTGATTATGTGACGAACGCGGAAACCGAAGTGCTGCGGCGCTGGGCGCCGATCTCCCTGAAGACATTTGGTAAGCACAGGTGGGACCTGTTGTCAGCAGTCCTCAGTTCAAAATTCATGCGACAACTGGGTTTTGCAATAGTTAGCCGAGGTGCGCTTAAGGCGCGTGCTTCAGATCTGGGAATAGCGGATAGCGACAAGCCGTAAGCCGGTCAGATTTCGAAATTTTCACTGCGTTCACTTCTGACCAACATGCCGATTTACCCGTGACAGTGTCACCTCCATAAGCTGCATATCACGGCACTAACGCCGCGCAATAATCAGCTATATGGAGATCAAGTCACATGGATTCAAAGTTTCAGTCTATCAAGCAGTTCGCCAACCAGAATCAGGCTTTCTCAGAGCCGTCTTTGCGCTGGCTTATCTTCAACTGCGAAACGAACGGCCTTTCGAATGCCGTCGTTCGAATCGGTCGGAAGATCCTGATCGACACTGAAGCCTTTGGTCAGTGGATCGAGAGCCATCGGCAGCCCCAAAAGAAAGGGGCGTAACAAATGCGCAAGCCTCGCAAGCACCGCATCCGTACGCCCCATCTATATTCTCACCCTACCCTGTGTCGCCTCGGTTTACTAGAGACGAGTCGCATCCGTAATGGCTTCTCACGTTACTTCACGCGGCTCTTTGCACTCGAGGCCGACGTTCAAGACTTCGAGACCTTCGCTGGCGGACCAACGGGGACAGTCGAGATCGCGCGGCGCGGCCTGTACCGGCGAATCGATGAGATCGAAGCTCAGATTGCAAGGGGTCGCTCATGACGCCGATTCAATCGGAACTTCTACTCGACCATGAATGTGAGACGTGGCGTCTAACCCTGGAGTTCCTGGCGCGTGAAATCGATGCCGCAGACACCGATGGCGATCAAGAGCGAGCCGCATGGGGCCGTCAGATCGTCGTAGACCTGGCTCGGTACTTATCGGGGGGCGGCCATGGCCAGGTTTGAGGGGGGATGGTTCAAGCTCTACCGAAGCGCGATCGAAAGTGACATCGGTGACAATGCCTACTGCTTGGCCCTCTTTATCCGGCTTTTATCCTGGGCAACTTTGAAGCCCACGACAATCCGGTTCAATGGGGTGCCTCGAGAGATTCCACGGGGGTCTCTGGTCATTGGCATCAGTGAACTTGGCGAGAAGATCGGGTGCGCTCGCGGGACCGTGTATCGTCATCTTCTGTACCTCGAAAGTCGGAACACGATTCGACGAGAGATTGCGACAGAAGGCACTCTGATTTCCATAGTGAACTTCGAAAGATATCAAGGCAGCAGCGACGATGCTGAACGCGAGATGAACGCCGAGTGGACGCTGGATGAACGCGGGGTGAACCCTAATGAAGAAGTACAAGAATTAAAGAATAAAGAAATACAGATTGATCAACGCAAGCGTCGATCGACGAAGGTCGAGTCAGCTTTCAACTTGGAGAAGGCATACCAGCAGTACCCGAGGAAACAGGGGAAGACCAAAGGGCTTCAGCGCCTCGCCAAGGAGATTAAAACCGAGAAGGACCTCGGGGACCTAATGACCGCGATCGAGCGCTATAAGCGATCCTCGGACGTTATACGGGGTTTTGCGAAGCACTTCTCGACTTTCGTTTCAGAGTGGCGTGACTGGATTGATCCTCAGACTGGAACGATTCAGTCGCCAGGACGGGCGGCGAGCTCGTCGGTCCCCTTGACCTTTGGCGAAGAGGAGGACGGCCATGTCGCAGATGTACGTCCTGCATGATGCCGACCCGAAGTCCCATCCGGTCCAGCGGATCCACCCGGATCAGGCCTCCGACTGGAACTCCCGCGGCTTTGGCATCTTCCAGACCGTGAACGAATTCCGTGGTCCGCGGCGGATCGCGAATCTGGTTAGGATCAACGCTTGGGCGGTGGACATGGACGCGGGCACCAAGCCCGAGATGATGGCACGGATCCATGCCGGGTTAATCCCGACCATGGTCGTCGAAACTAAGCGCGGCTATCAGGCCTACTGGGCCGCGACGGATGCCAAGCCCGAGAACTGGAACTCAATCGTCTTGGACCGCCTGGTGCCCTTTTACGGTGCGGATCCGAATGCTCGAGACCTAGCCCGCATCCTTCGTGTTCCGGGATACATGCACCTGAAGGACCCTGCGGATCCGTTCATGGTTCGCAAGGTATGGGAGTACCCGGTTCGGTACACGGAAGTCCAAATGGCCGCGTTCTACCCGTCAGCGCGGAAGCCAGAAGACGAAGCGACTCGAGCTCATGCCGAAGCGCGCAGGCAAACCCCCGTCGCTGGTAGCTTTTGGGACCGAGTGTGGCACCTCGACTGCGAAGAGGCACTGACCCGGTTATCCGGGCATCCCTACGTGGGCGGCGAGGTTTACACCTTTCGGCGCAATGCCAGCGGGACCAAGAACATCATCGTTAACGACCGCGGGACAAGCTGCTGGATCGATCGAGATGGCCGCATAGGGTCGCTTTCCAACGGTGGGCCAACCATCTTCCAGTGGCTCAGGTGGTTCCACGGGGACGGCAAGCGCGTCGTCGCCATGATCGAGGAGATTTTTCCAGAATGTCGGCACAAATGAACGCGGTCGAATTCAAACTTCTGTCATCGCTCAAGCTTTTCAAAGAGCGCGTGCTCGAGGAACGAGCCCAACGCAAGGCGCAGGGAGCGGCATGCCTTAGCTTCGGCGTGAAGTTCCTGGATGAGGCCCTTGGGGGCATCTATTCGAATGACCTTATCCTGTACGGCGCAAAGACCGGCGTGGGCAAGACGCACCTGGCGACGATTACGGCCATGGCCAACGCCGCCGCCGGCAAGCGAGTCCACTTCTTTGCACTCGAGGCCGAGCCCAACGAGATCGAGCGGCGGATCAAGTACCAGATACTGGCGGACTGTTTCTTCAAGACGCTGCGAAAGGACTTCCCGACGCTAAACTTGAACTACATGGACTGGGCTTATGGGAAGCTCGACCAGGCGTTAGGGCACATTGAGCCTGAGATCGAAGAGATGCTGAGCAGTCTCTATCCCACTCTCTGGACGTTTTACCGCAGCGGGGACTTTACGGTTCAGGACTTCGAAAAGCAGATGCTTGCGATCCAGGGGCAGACGGACCTCCTGATTTTGGACCACGTCCATTACCTCGACCACGAAGATGATAACGAGAACCGCGCGATGAAAACCGCGGTGAAGAAAATCCGCGACCTCGCAATCCTAACTGGAAAACCCGTTATCCTGATCGGACACCTGCGAAAGGGCGAACGGAAAGCCAAGGCGATTGCCCCAGGTCCCGAAGAGTTCCACGGCTCAAGCGATTTGCCGAAGATCGCGACTAAGGTCATCACCCTGGCACCCTGTCAGGAACAATCCGGGCAAGGCAACCGCTGGCCGACTTACTTCCGCATTGCCAAATGCCGGGTAGATGGCTCGAGAACCCGGCACGTCGGCCTCCTAGGATTCAATGCAGACATCAATACCTACGAGCCAAACTACTACCTGGGGAAGCTCTCGCCTTCTGAAGAAGAGTTCCTGCCGGTGACAAGGTTTGGTGACCTGCCCTTTTGGGCGAAGGCCGGGCAGGTGATGAATGGTGCCTAGTGTCGCGAGCCGTCGCGTCTCAGCTGCAGAACTCGCAGGCGTGAAGAGCGACTGGAGATGGTCGGACCAGTTTATGCCCGAGGTAAAAGCCATCCTCGGGCGTCACCTGTTTGCCGCAGCTTCTTTGTCCGTGGATCGGAACGAGGCCTGCGACCTCATTACGCCGACGGGCCGAATCGCGGTGCGGATCAGGCGTCCGGCATATCGTCAGTTTCAAACGCAGTTCACCTTACGGTCAGGACGGGACTCGGGCTCTAAGGCCGAGTTCGAGAAGATCATAGACGGCCACGGCGATTACTTGTTTTACGCCTTTGAGTCGGGCGAACGTCCAGGGGCACTGGGTGTCTGGCACTTGATCTCGCTGCGAGCCCTTCGAGCGAACTTGATCCGCAGAACATCATTCCGTGACGGCGTGCAATCCAATACGGACGGAACGCATTTCCATTGGTTCGACCTCAAATCGTTTCCAGCCGAGCCGGCCATCCTTATCGCGTCTAATCACCCAGAACTTGGAAAGGAGCGCGGACAATGACAAAAGCTTGCGTTGAAGAACGGGCGCTGCAGGTTACCGAAGAGTCAGCAGCTACGGTCGCAACTACGGCACAAGTGGGAGAGGTCTACCAGCGAGTCTTTGGGACGGCAGACAAAAAGCTGGCCAATCACCTCACAAGGCAATTGCTCCTGCTTATGCCAAACGCAGAGGATACCGACCAGGCGTTGGCCCTGTCCCTGGCCCTCGAGAAGGCCATTCAGCCCAAAGACGAGCTCGAGGCCCTGCTCTCGGCTCAGATGGCTGGCGTTCACAATCTGGCGATGAAGTTTCTAGGCCGGGCAAACTCCAACGAACTTCCGACCGAAGGCGTGACCTTGAACGTCGAGCGCGCGACCAAGCTGCTTCGAACCTTTACCGCCCAAATGGAAGCCCTGAACCGTTACCGCGGCAAGGGGCAGCAGAAGGTCACCGTTGAGCACGTAACGGTTAACCA
>JAMPXZ010000089.1 GCA_023700925.1 Oligoflexia bacterium
AATTTTTGACTTGACCCTACACGGCAGTTTCGATAAACACACCGAAGGCCATGTCTCACGTGAAAGCTGATTCCCAACTGCCGAAAAGCCCCCGCAAAAAGCGCAGCCCCGCCCTCGCCCAGCTCGACTTTCTGAAGACGCCGACGTTTCGTGAGCTGAGCAGACGCGAGCATGGCGGGCGCCTCGGCGAAGGTCGGCGCAAGACGGCGCGCCCGATGAGCCCGCGCCTGCCGCTGCACGTGATCCTGAGGTCCACGAAGGCCAAAGGCGACTGGTCACTCTTGAAATCGAAGCACGAAAAGCGCGTGAAGCACCTGACGTACGCACTCGCGCGCAAATTTCATGTGAAAGTCTACCGCTTTGCCAACGCGGGAAATCACCTGCACCTGGTGCTCAAGGCGAAGCATAAAGACGGCTTCAAAGCTTACCTGAGAGCCTTGACCGGCACGCTCGCGCGCACCGTAACAGGCGCAAAAAAAGGTGTGAAAAAAGGCAAGTTCTGGGACACCCTCGCGTACTCGCGCGTGGTGACCTGGGGGCGGGAATTCAAGAACGTCAGCTTTTACGTCATCATGAACGAGCTCGAAGGGCTCGGCGTCTGGTCGCGAGAGTTCGCGGCCAAAGCGCGTGCGCCGGGGCCGGCCGGAGTCCCAGACTCATAGTGAGTGTAGACATGACTCCGCTGATCGCGACGGGGGATCCGTCTGAACGGAGACCTCACGGGACCGCGACCTCACGGAACCGCTCTTCGCAGTTGACCGCTGCCCGCTGGGTCAGCAGCTCGACCGGATCATAGCCCTGATAGACCTTCAGTCCGCGCGAGGGAACCTTCCCCTCCGCCTCTGCCGACCGCGCGACCTCTGTCGCACGCCCGTAGAGCTGGTTGCTGTCCGCCGAAGCCTTGACTCTGCCCAGGTACTCATCAGGAAAGAGCCCGAGCGGGACGATTTCCTCATTCTCGGCTTGATAATGGATGGCGGCTTTCAGGACACGATCGCGATTGAGCCGGTAGACCTTCACAACTCCCGATCGGTATTGCCCATCGTGGTCCAGAGCGAATTTCCTCGTTCCCGACGTGATTTCGCTCACGGAAACGTGGGGCGAGACGACCGTCTTCGAGTCCACCGCGCCGAGCGAATGATGAATTCTTCGAGTCATCAGATCTTGCATGAACCCTGTCTGGGGAAACGCTGTCCGATACGCGGTGACACCACCGGGCCGCGGAAGGCCAACCAACTCCTGCAGAGTCGACTCCCCTTGGACAAAGCGGCGCAAAGGCCAGGAAAACTGCATTTTGGTCTTCTCGGGCCGCGGAAGCCAATGACGCTCCGGCGAAGCCTCTTCAAAATCCTGAGGCATGCCTCGAAAATAAATGAACGAGTCATCGAAGTCCGCCCGAGCCAGGGCTTTCAAATGATGCTCCCAAAGGTCCGTATCCGAAGGTTTCATGACCTCCCAGGGCAGAAGATCCCGAAAGAGCTTCGCGACGCCGGCCCGATCACTGTCGGCCCACAGCTCCCAGATCCTCTTTCGAAGGGACGCCTCGTCAGGCAATTCTCGCAATCGCGCCTGATAGCGCTCCATGCCCCGGTCATAGGCATTCCCGGCTTCAGAGAAGACCTCCTGAAGGTCCTTTTCAAGCGCCTGAGCCAGCTTGCCCCATTCCGTCCGCGAAGAACCCGAGTCGATCTGATCCTTGTACCTGGCAAGCATCTCGCGTTGGAGGTCCAGCATTAGCGCCTTCGAACGAAGGTCGCCCCGTGAGGCATCGTACGCGATGATCGCCGCCTCGTCCGGAGGCAGCACCCGATCCCGAAGGGAGATGCTTGCCGCGAGCCGCTTGACGTACTCCACGCCCACGGGGCTTTCCATCAAGTCCTTGTTCGCGGTGAAGGTGAACTGATGCAGGTCCGTAGACGAGATCCGCAAGAGGGAACGCTGGCCCGGATTGACTTCGACCTTGATCCAAAGCTGTTCCTGAGGACGCGAGTGCTGACCGCCGCTGTTTCGGGTGACGTACTCGACGTTCACGTCGTAGATCGCGTCCCTGACCTGGTCGATCCAGGCGGCTTCCGCCACAGGGCCGCCGCCCATCGCCAAAATGAAAGAGACCGCGATTCGCGCTCGGCACACACCCATAGGGTACTGATCGGCGCCATGGGCTCGCTCGTTGAGACCCGCCTCCAAGAGGGGGTAATACAGTGCATATGGTGCCTACAATGCCTTGATGCCGCAACGCGGCACGCCAGTGGGGCGCCACTTCACGCGTTGAGGCTGGAACCGCGGCCACGAAAAAACTTAGCTGCCGCGTTACTAAAAATAGAAGCGCGTCCCCAGCGTGGCGCCGGAGCTGCGGACAGGCAACGGCTCGAAGTAAGCGCCGCCGTAAACACGCAGATAACGGAAGTCAATGAAAGCACCCGCCTCGTAGCGCCGCTCGGGCCCCGCTGACTCGAAGTAGTGGCGATAAAGGCCCTCTATTCCGAAGAAACGCGCGAGATAGAGACTCGTCCGAACGCCCGCGAGCGGCGCGCGATGCCCCCCGATACCGCGCAGCCCCCCCTGCAGCGTGATGTGAGTGCCCTGATCGCTGTAACCGAGAATCCTGAAATGAAAGAGCCCGTGATAACGGCTTTGTGGCGCCCTCTCGAACTGGGCCTCAAGGCCGAAGATCGTGGCAAACGCGAGGGCCGAGGCGGACCAGCCCGTAAAGTTACCGCCAGGTCCCGAGCCCGTACGATAATCGCCGCTCAAAGCGAACTCAAAGGGCGACGGCGTATGGAGCGCCAGCCACATGTCCATGAGCTTGATCTTCTCTTTGGTCTCGAGCCACTCGGCCAGGCTCCAACGGCGCTGCGCCTTGGCTTCCTGTTTCTTGACGACCACGGTGTAAACGTCGTCGCAACGGGCCTCAGAGGCGCCCAAGAGCGCCGCCATACCCACCCCTAACACCATCCAGATTCCAAGCCGGGCTCGCATATCTCTTGATGGTAACGGCAAAGCCCCCAGGCGGCAAATTCACTTTCCTTTTCAACGCTTTGCCGCTCGAATTTTCGGTCATTTTTTGCTTCAATTTTATGACTTACTGCGTCATACTTTGAAGTAATCAGGTCCTTAAACGTAGAACGTTGGCTGCAAGGATATGAATCGAACCATTTTGATGTTTTGCATGGCGTGCGCCTTGGCGCTCGCTCAGGGTTGTGGTCGCGAGCAGACGCTCGATGTCGGCGAATTCGCGCCGTACGTCGAGCGCTTCGAAGAGGCGTCCCGGGTGAACGGCACCCCCCTCGAGGTGACCGATCTCGTGATCCGCTTCGGCGAGATGCAGACCCGCACCGAGCGCGGCGCCTGCGAGATCGCGGATAACGCCACTCCCGTCATCATGCTCCGGGAAGACACCTGGGCCCTGATGGACGAAGCCGAACGCGAAGAGCTGCTCTTTCACGAGATGGGGCACTGCGTGCTCCGCCGCACGCACAAAAGCGAGCTGAACGGAAAGGGCCTGCCCGGCAGCATCATGAATCCCTACCTGATCCGCGGGCACATCTATCAGAAGAACCAAAGCTATTATCTGCGCGAGCTTTTCGCGGGATCGGCGCCCGAAGAGCTGATTTACGGCTTCTGAGAAAATCTCCGGGGCGCAGGGCCCGTTAGTCGAGTCCTCGTTACTCGAGCGCGATCCGCGTCAGCTGACCAGGCGAAAGCCGCTCCCAGTCGAGGGGAAACGAAACGGGCTCATACTCGCAGCGCGACCATCTTTTCCAGGGACTCGCCGCGAGCGCGGCATCGGAGCGCTCGAGATCCTGGTTCGACCCGGGCAGCGCGAGCCTCAGCACCGGAGGATCGGCCAGCTCCACGAGCAGACGCATCGAGGCGCCCGAACGGTGGCGGAAGCGGCCCTCCTGCCAATCGGAGGTTCCGGGACTTACGCTCTGCTCATCGCCGGGCGTGGCGATCGCGGTTCCGGCCCGATAGCCGTCGCCCGCCAGATGCGCGAAGGGCGCAAGATGCAGCTCGCCCCAGCTTTTCACACGAAGATCGAGCTCGAGCTCGAGCGCGGCCTCCTTCAGCGCCTCGCGGATCCGCTCGTCGAGCCCCGCAACCGGGGCGCCGTTCACGAGCGCGCGGTAGAGGCCGTTTTCGCCGAGGCCGGTTTTCTCGAAGATGCGGGTCAGCCAGAGCCGGTACACCGGACAGGCCTGGCACTCGGGACCCGCGTCGAAGCGCCCCTCCTCCAGCCACGGGATCAGAACCGCAAGCGCGCTCCGCGGGCTTTCGCCGGCGCGCGCGACCTTCAGCAAAGGCGCCAGCAGAAAACGCGCGTCCACCGCCTGCGCGTCGCACTGGATCTGGCGCTGCGATTCGAAGTCATGCCGTTCCCGCGCGAGCAGCCGCTCCTCGATCCGAAAAGCGCGGAACCCCTTGGAATACGCGCGCCCCCCGAAATCGAGCGCATCCACCGGCCACTGGCGATTGTTCGCCGTCACGATGAAGCCGCGCTTGGGGGTGAGCACGGCGGGCATCTCCGCGGGAGTCCGCATCCGCCATTCAGGAAGCGCTCCGTTGGCCAGCTCGACCACCCCATAAGACGGCCTTGGCTTCGTCGTCACGCGCGGGGCGCGCCCGATCACCCGGTAGCCGATCGCGCCTCGCGAGTCGGCGAACACGAAGTTCCAGCTCGGAATGCCGGTCTTGGAGAGGATCGCGTCCATCTCCGCCGCCGTGCGCGCGGTCATGATGCGGGTCATGTTTTCGAAATCCTCCGCGCGGGTCGCAAAGCCCGTCCACCGCACGATCAGCGTCTTGCCCTTGGCGCCCGCGAGCGAGTCGGGCTTGGGCAGGATCGGCCAGCCCTCGCGCGTCCGCTCAAAGCGGTTGAAGAAGAACGGCAGCTTGAGCTTCCAGAATTTCACCCAGATCCAGGGACGCTCCGAGACGGCGCCGCGCACCTCATCATCGGGCACGAGATGAGCATCGCTCACGTCGAGGTAGGAGTTGGTCAGCCCCCACGCCATCGTTCGATTCGCCCCGCTGACGATCGCGGGAACGCCGGGCAAAGTCGCGCCGATCACATCGAGCCCCGGGCCAGTGATGTGGGACCAATGCCAGAACGGCGGGTATCGCAACGCAAGGTGCGGATCGTTCGCGAGCCACGCCTTACCGCTCGCGCTTCGAGCGGGCGCCAGAACCCAGTTATTGCTGCCGAGGCCCAGCT
Source organism: Oligoflexia bacterium (assembly GCA_023700925.1). Taxonomy (GTDB): domain Bacteria; phylum Bdellovibrionota; class UBA1018; order UBA1018; family UBA1018; genus JAMPXJ01. The sequence continues at coordinate 5,216 of JAMPXZ010000089.1, forward strand.
CTTCGTAGCCGGCAAAGAGCTCGCGAAGCGCGTCGGCCAACGCCCTTTCGTCGGCGCCCGCCACCTCGGCGCGCGTTGCCTTGACGCTCGCCTCTTCGGGACGCGCCTGCGGGGAGGCTACGTCGCCTTTGGGATACTCACCGTCCTTGAGGATCGCGGTATCCCAAGGCAGGCCATCCCCTTTGAGCAGGTCTTCAGCCGCGACTCCGTAGCGCCGGATGCCCTCGGCCTGACTGATGCGCTCGCCAAAGGTCTTTCGCGTCTGATCAAAGGACTGCAGCAGGATGATGGTGAGGGAATCCTCAGCCTTCCACGGCTCCGGCTGGTAACCAAAGTCACGGAACTCGTAGGCGTCACCCGCGGAGATCGCGTCCTGAATTCCCCGATTGGCGCCCCGGGCGTACTCCTCAAACGTGGCGCGCGCCTCGGGCGACAGCTCGGCGAAGATCCGCCCCGCGTGGAGGGGTAGGCCCATGATCCTCATGAGAAAGTCCGAGCGGACTGACTTGGGCCCCAGGAGCTCAGCCAGGCGCCCCTGAGCCGTCCGCCTGAGAAAGTCCATCTGCCAGGCGCGATCCCGCCCGTGAGCGTAACCCAGGCAGGCGAAAACCTCGGCGTTCGAGCGGGCCCGGACATGAGGAATTCCCATTTCATCGCGCCAGAGGTCACAGGCCTGCGCCGCCTCGCCAGCACCGCGCGCGCCCTGCGGAGAGAGCGCCGAAAAGAGGAACAGGACCAAGGCAAAGCCGCGGCAAGATGCTGTTTTCATTCCCCGAACTGAACCGGATTTCACCGCGCCTGACAAGGAAATACGGCTTGCCAGCCTCCGAGTGCTGTAATAAAGCTGTCAGGAATTAAAGGGCTTTTTTAGGAAAGGGAAAACTTATGGCGAACAGGTCTGTAAAGATGAGTCTGCCGCTTCTCGCGGTTGCGCTCCTGGCGGTCGCAGGCTGCAAGCAGCGCGTGGAAATCAAGAACGGGATGGTCCCGGACGAGCTGATGCCGTACGCGCAGGCGCTCGTCGGCGAGTATCGCGGGCAGGTGGAGCGCAAGGCGAACACCCTGACCATCGGGCTCGACGGAAACCGTCTCGTCGTGACCACCTCCGAAGATCTCCTCGATCCCGTTTGCGAGTCACAGCTCGGTGACCTTCTCACGGTCGCGTACAAAGAGAAGGACAAGCAGATCCGGCTCACGAACGCCGAGCTGAAGTTCGACCCCGCGCTTTGCTCCGACCGCGTCGAAGGCCGCGAAGTTCACATCACCTTCGAGGAAGGCAATCCGATCTCCTTTGATCTGATGCTGCTGGATCACTACGACAACTACTATCGCTGCGAATACGGCAGCTATCCCGGCTACCCGGGCTATCCGACCTATCCGTATCCCGCTCATCCGAATCACCCGCACGATCGCTACCCTCCCGGCGCCTATCCTGGCTATCCTGGCTACCCCGGTTATCCGGCCAATCCCGGTCAGGGCTGCTACTGGCAGAGCGTTCCGTACTACGTGACGGGCCACTTCGTTAAGAACTGAAGCGGATCGACAGCGTTTGCAAAATCAACGGCGATCAGGGGCTCCCTGGTCGCCGTTTTTTTTCACCGGCAATCCGGCTTTCACCCAGTCCTGAAAAGCGCCCATATTGGAAACGCGGAAACCTTCCTTCGCGAGCTTGTCGGCGGCCAGTCCGCTGCGGCGCCCGCTGCGGCAGTAAATCACGATTTGCTTGTCGCGCGGCAGCTTGCCCAGGAACTCGCGCCAGGAAGGGTCATTGGCCTCGATCTTCGAGCTCGGAAACCAAAGCGCGCGATCCGCCATTCCCTCGGCCTTGATCTCCGACTCCTCTCGGACATCGAGAAGCACCGCGAAGTCATTGCGCAGGAGGCCGTCAACCTCGCGCGGCGAGACCGTCGAGACCGGAGTCGTCCGGGTGCACCCCAAAAGAAGCAGGGCAATCACAAAAATGTTTCGAATACGCATAGTGGCACTCACCTCTTCCGGGATTCTAGCCGCGCGACGCGGCGATCGTCAGCCAAAAAAACTCCACCTCGGCGCTCCCCGCTACGTGCTAGAGACGGGCCATGCGCTTTCACCGGTTTCCCGCCTTCGCGATTCTCCTGGTTCTGCTGGCACCCGCCGCTTCGGCCCAGCCTCAGCCGACGACGCCGACTCCCACTGCCTCGGTCCTGATCGAGCAGGAGGGGTATCGCTTCCGCGTGGAGGTCGATCCGGCCGCGGGGCGCGCGAGCCTCTACTCGCTCACGCGCCGAAGGCTGCCCAGGCAGCTGAACCTTCTTCTTTTCGAAAACGAAAGCACCGGCGAAACCGTCACGCTCCAGCCCGTCGCGCCGCTGGACCCGAGCCAGACCGCCGAGTACCAAGGCAGGATCTCGCCCAAGTCGGGGCGTTATGTGGCCTTCGAGCTCCAGTTCGGCATCGGCGGCAAGCGCTTCAAGCGTTTCCGCGGCGAGCTTCCCCCATCGGCGACGCTTCCTCAAGCCGCGGGACAGGCCGGCGGCTGAGCTAGTACCTTGGCAACTCAGGCCGCGGCCCTAGCGGCGATCGAACGCGCCTTTCCACCTCACCATACCGAAGACGGCAAGTCCCGCGTCGCGCGTGACCGACTCGTGAATGCCGGCGCCAAGCGTGAACGCCCACGCGCCCCGGTCGAGACGGCCGAAAATCGAATTCAGGCTGCTCGTCGCTCCCGAACTCAGCATATGGTCACGAGAAAGCAGAAAGCCCGCGCGCAGCTCAGGCCGAAGCTCATAGCCCGCGAAGCCCTCGTGCGAGACGAGGGTGTCGCCGCCCTGGGCGCCCGCGAGCGAGCTGCTTTCGTCACCGAAGGCCTGCTCCGTCCGCGTGGGCGACAGCGCGGTGATGGTCGAGGACCAGCCCGCGAAGAAACCCGAGCGCGCGAGCACGAGCGAGGTCCCGGCGAACGCGCGACCGAGCCCGCCGCCGCACTCCAAAACCGCGCAGTCGAGGGTGTCGATGGTTGTCGCGCGGTAGCTGTAAGCATAGCCCAGCTCGAGCTGCCAGAAGGACACCGGATAGACTCCGAGGGAAACCTGCCCCCGATTGACCACGCCCGAGGTCTGGACCTTCACCGCGGGCCGGAGATAGCCGAAGAAAGGGCTCCGCCCGTTATTGGCGCCCCAGAGGATATGGTTGTAACCCACATCGCCGATCAGCGTCGCACCGAGCGGAAGGCTGCGCGCGCCGGCACCGAAGGAGTAGTCGAACTGCCCGGCGCGGGCGCTACCCGCATGAAGCGCAAACGCCGCGGCGAGAAGCTGGATTGCAAGGCGGTTTTGGCGATTTTTCATAATGCTCATGACGAACCCTGACCGACCTCCATGGCCAGCGCGATTTCCTGGATCACGATCTTCAGGCCCGCGGCGATCGGAATCGAGATGAGCATGCCCACCAGCCCATAGTATTCCTGGCCCAGCATCACCGCAACGATGAGGAGGACGGGATGAAGATTCACGAGCTTGGCCACGACGAGCGGGAAGATGATTCCCATGTCGATGACGTTGGCGACGACATAGACCAGCCCGACCGGCCACAGCAGATCCGGGCGCGAGGCCTGCGCGGGATCGAACGCGACAACCAGCAGCCCGGGAATCGCGCCGATGAAAGGCCCGACATACGGCACGATATTAGTGACGCCGGCGATGATCCCGAGGATCAGGGCGTAGGGCGCGTCCACCAGGACAAGCCCGACGGAGGTAAGAAGCCCCACGAGCAGCGCCTCGAAGGCCTTGGCGCGGAGGTAATCCGACGCCGAGGCGAGGATCCGCGAGGTTATCATGAAGGTGGACTCAAAGAAGCGGTTCGGGATGAGCTCGTAGATCTTTTTCTGGACCGTGCGGCCATCTTTCAGGATTCCGAAGGTGAAGAGCGGCACGACGAGCACGAACGTCAGAATCTGGCCCATCAGGGCCGGACCGTGCGTGATGAACCACTTGCCGGTGTTCTGTCCCCAGGCCAGAAGCGTCTGGCTGAAATGCACGGACTCCAGGAAGGGATAGCGCGCCTTCCACTGCCGCTCAAAGCCGATAAGCCCGTCGAGAAGCCCGTTGAAATAGAGGGGCGCGTTTTCCTTGAAGCCCGCCCATTCGGTGACGACCGACTGAATGGCCCAGAGACCCAGCGCCGAGAACAGCAAGGTGATCGCGACGAAAATCGCGCCGATGGCGCCGCCGCGGGAAAGCCCCCGGCGCTCCATCGCGGCAACCATCGGTGAGAGCAGGAGGCTTGCGACGAGTGAGAGCAGGAGCGGCCCGGAAAGTACGGGACTCACGAAGAAGATGGCGGAGATCCCCGCCAGGGCCGCACCGACCACCAGGAGCCTGAGGACGTCGCGGCGAAGGCGCTTATCCGGCAACATCGGCGATCCGCTCCGTCGTCTCCAGGAGACGCTTTCCGAGCACCATCGAGAGCTGAAGCAGGAGCTTCACGCCCATGCCCGGCTTGCGCTCGAGGATCTCGAGAAGGTCCGGCTTGAAAAATCCGATGAGCACCGAGCGCTCCAGCGGCACGGCGCTCGCGCTCCGGATGTTGTCCGGCTCGAGCAGTGCCAGCTCGCCGAAAAACGTGCCCGCGCCCAGGGTCGTGACCAGGACCTCGCCTTTCGGGGTCTTGGTCTTGATCGCCACGTTCCCCTGCTCGATCACGTAGAGGCCGAAGCCCCGCTCATCCTGGTGAAAGACGCTCTCGTCCTTCTCGTAGACTCGCCGGTACACCCGCGTGGCGAGGTACTCGAGCTCGCGATCCGAAAGGGTGGAAAATAGGATATTCCCGCGAAGCGCCTCGACCGCCGACTGGGCCTTCTGCCGACCGCGACCGCGAAAAAAATCCGCCCAAAGGAAGTAAGATCCGCTGCTTGTGGTCATCTTGTTACGGATCGGCGGTTGGCGGGCTGAACTTGATAATCGGATTTCGCGGCAATATGCCGATAAATGAAGGAGACGCTTGGGAGTTGTGCGCCTGTTATGTGTCTAACATGACACAACTATTCGCCGGGATAACGCTCCCGTATCATGGAAGGTGGAGTTATCGCGGTACGTATGCTTATTGGAGCGATCAAGCTTTTCAATAGATTGACGAGCGTATTGCTGGCGGGCACGCTGGCCAGTGGACTCATGTCCTGCGCCGCCAGACTCAACGCTCCCATTCCGCTGGAGACACCCACTGAACTCCTCACGGAGAGCGGGATGTCGCTCTCTCCGACTACCAAAACCGTTTCCATCAATGGGAGCGTGAGCTACAGCGTGAGCGGCGGAACGGCGCCTTATACATACAATGTGTATTATGGTGGTGGCGTGATTACGCCGTCCGGGGTCTACACGGCTCCCGCGGCCCCGGGCGACGCGGTGGTCCGGGTGACGGATGCGCAAGGGAAAGCGGCCTATGCGGGGCTTCTCGTCACGGATGATCCGATCATCACGCCCGCAACGCTGACCGTGGCGGCCGGCAACCGCTATTCCTTCTCGTCCGCAAGTGGCACCGCCCCTTACACTTTCGAGGTCGTATCGGGCTCGGGATCCATCAATGCGCAAAGCGGGCTTTATACCGCTGGCAGCGCGGGCGCGGCAACGATTCGGGTGTCGGACGCCAAATGGCGCTCCTCTGCTGCCTCCGTGACCGTGGAGAACGCGCTTACGATTTCGCCTAAGGTCGTGAGCGTAGGCACCACGGACCGCTTCACCTTCACGACTTCAGGCGGCGTGGGCACGGTCACCTATTCGATCGTCTCGGGTGAAGGTCGCATTGATCCGGCCTCCGGCGAGTACCTCGCGCCTTCGTCCGTAGGCCTTGCGATGATCAAAGCCGAGGATCGACTGGGCAACTTTGATAGCGCGATCGTGACGCTCATTCAGCCTCTTCGGATCAGTCCGGCCAGTCTGACGCTCGCCAAAGGCTCGCCCTTCACCTTCTCCGCAATGGGGGGAAAGCCGCCTTACACCTTTGCGGTCACCTCGGGCGGCGGCTCATTTCTCGCCCCCGGCGTTTACACCGCTCCCTCCGCCGCGGGCACGAGCACGGTCACGGTTACCGATGCGGAGAGCCAAACCGCAACCTGCACCGTAACGGTCACTGAGTCGCTTTCGTTCAGTATCCCGAGCATCACTCTGATGGTGGGTGACACCCACACCTTCTCGGCCGCAGGCGGAGTGCCGCCCTACGCGTTCACGGTTCCATCTGGAGCCTTCAGCCTCGTCAGTGGCACGGAGTACCGCGCGGATATTGTTGGAACCCACAGCGTTCAGGTCATGGATTCGCAATCGCCCACCGCGAACTCCGCGACTGCGATCGTCGTGGTGAATCCTACTCTCACGATTTCGCCTGCGGTGACGGCTCTTGCCGTGGGCAACAGCCTAGGGTTCTCGCCTGCGGGCGGCGTGCCGCCCTATACCTTCTTTGCCACCGCGGGCTCTATCAACGTCTCAACGGGCGCGTTTACCGCGCCGGCCGCGACTGGTCCTATCACTGTCACGGTGACCGACTCACAGGCTCACACGGCCACTGCCACGGTCACCGTCAATCCCGCGCTTTCAATCTTGCCTGCGGCACCGACCTTGGCTCCCTCCGCTGGCCAGACCTTCACGGCAGCGGGAGGCGTTCCGCCCTACACCTTCTCGCTTCTTTCGGGTCTTGGCTCGATCAACTCTGAAACGGGCGCGTACACCGCCTATCCCTCTCCGGGACTGGCGACGATCCGCGTGCGCGACGGCCTGGGCAATACCGCGGACGCGGCGGTCACGATCGTCGAGCCGCTCAGCCTTTCGCCCGGCACGATCTCACTTCTCAAGGGCAGCGGAATCGTGTTTAGCGCGCGCGGAGGACTCGATCCCTACTCGTACGCCGTGAAAACCGGACAGGGGTCGATCAACAATTCAACAGGTGCCTATATCGCCCCAAGCGTAGCCGGCACGGCGACGATCGAGGTGACCGACTCGCTTGGCACCAAGGCCGAGAGTGCGGTCACGATCTACGACGGCCTGACGATCTTGCCTTTCACGAAGACCCTCGTCGTCAATCAGGTCTTCAGCTTCTCGGCCGCAGGCGGCGTGGCTCCTTACACCTATTCTGTCGTAACGGGAGGCGGGTCGATCACGGCCTCAAGCGGCGCCTACACTGCCCCAGCCGCTCCCGGCAGCGCCACGGTGCGAGTCACCGACGCGAGCGGCAACACGAGCGAAGCCACGGTGACGATCCAGGCGGCTCTCACTATCAGCCCGACCACCAAGTCTCTGGTCGTCAATAACGCGGCAACGTTCGCTGGAAGTGACGGGATTCCGCCCTATACCTTCTCCATCGCCGCGGGCGGTGGCTCCATCTCGGCCACGACCGGTGAATACACCGCTCCTGTCGCTAACGGCAGCGCCACGATCCGGGTCACGGATTCTGCAGGAAGCTTTGCCGAGGCGCTTGTCACGATCGAGTCTGCGATAGCGATCTCGCCGCTAATGCCGTTCGTGGGGGCCTCAGGGTCGCAGACCTTCAGCTCCGCTGGCGGCGTGGGCGCGAAAACCTATTCCCTGAGAAGCGGCCCGGGCAGCATCAACGCCACGAGCGGCTCTTACTCCGCTCCGGGCACGCCTGGCTCAGCCGTCGTTCGCGTCACGGACTCGCTGGGCAACTTTGCCGAAACCACGGTTACCACCTATGCGCCGCTTGCGCTCACGCCTGCAGCGGCCGCAATCGCGGTCGGCAACTCCGTGAGCTTCACGGCTACGGGCGGAGTCCTCCCTTACGTGCTGGCGATCTCAAGTGGTGGCGGCACCCTCTCGGCAAGTGGAATCTACACCGCGCCTGGAGCAAGCGGAAGCGCCACCGTCCGCATCACCGATGCCCTCGGAACCCCTGTTGAGGCACCGATCACGATCAGTAACGCTCTCAGCATCAGCCCGGCGAGCAAGACTCTACTTGTAAACGGCACTCACACGTTCACCGCTTCTGGCGGCGTAGCGCCCTACAGCTACTCTGTCATCGAAGGCGGCGGCACGATCAACGGCTCGGGACTTTACACCGCTCCCGGAACTCCCGGCAGCGCCTTTGTACGGGTTACGGATAACCTGGGCAACACCTCGGATGCTTCGGTCACGATCAATCCGGCGCTGACCCTTAGTCCTTCCACCGTAACTCTTGCTGTGAATAATACTGCAACCTTCACCGCAAGCGGAGGCATCGGTAGCTACACCTACTCGGTCGCGAGCGGCGCGGGAACTGGCGCGATCAACGAGACGAGCGGGCTTTACACCGCGCCGGCCTCAATTCCTGCGGGCAACAGCGCGACCGTCAGGGTCACCGACAGTGAGAGCCATACGGCAGAAGCCACGGTCACGATCAACGCGGCTCTTTCGATCAGCCCCACGACGCCGACCGTAGCTGCGGGCGGGACGCAAACCTTTACCAGCTCGGGCGGCGTGCCCGGTTATACCTTCTCCAAACCGACTGGAAGCGGTTCGATGGGCGGTGCAGTTTACACCGCGCCGTCAGTCAATACTGGAGCTACCGCAACCGTCCGGGTCACCGACAGCAAAGACAACTCAGCTGAGACGACGATCACCGTTCCCGCGATCTCCGTTTCGATCACCTCACCTTCAGGCGGCACTACGGTCAATGTCGCCAACCAGGCAGCCCTGACCGTGAGCGGCGCGTGCTCCGAAGCCACCCGCACTGTCACGGTGAGTGCAGGCGCCGTCACGGCCTCACCCACCTGCTCAGGCGGCAACACCTGGTCCACGACCTTGGATCTTTCGTCACTCTCTGACGGCGCGATCTCGATCACCGCCAATCACTCAAACGTCAACAGCGTCGCCGCCGCCGAAGCTTCGGTGTCGGTAAACAAAGATGGGACGGCTCCGACATCAATAGCTATCACGACGCCCACCGCGAGCGCCTACGTGAACGCGGCTAACACATCCGCCTTCACGATCTCCGGCACCTGCTCCGAGCCCGGCACGGACAACGTCACCGTGAAAGCCGGCGCAACCACCCTTGGCACCGCAAGCTGCTCAGGAACCACCTTCTCCGGATCGTTTGATCTCTCGGCACAAGCAGAAGGCGCCGTGAGCTTGACCG
>JAMPXZ010000090.1 GCA_023700925.1 Oligoflexia bacterium
GCTGTGACGGATCGCGCTCCCGGCGGCTACAAACTAGCAGTGGCGTGACCCCGGGTTTCAGCACATGCTTGAGAATAACCTTGTCCATGGAGCATCGTAGAAGGAACCGTTTTTGCTAAGCCCGCTCGTCTTCCGCAAATTCATCTGGGGCCTGCCTCGCGGCCTCGCTGGCCAGCTCCGACTCCTCGCGCGCCGTCATCAGGGTATCACCCGGGCGCTGCTGATCTGCGGCTCCTACGCGGCGTGGATCGTCTTCTTCCGCCTGCTCGTTCTCACCTTCATCACCTATTTCGTGATGAGCTCCCCGGGCACGGGACGCCGCTTCGAGGAGGTCAGCGAGGCGTTCGGAAGCGCCGAGCTCGCGGTCATGGGGCTGGGCTCTTTCCTCTATGTCGTGCTCGCGCTCGCGCTGAACCCGCTGGCGAGCCGCTCCCTCAAGACCGCTTTCCTCGGAATCCTTTCCGCCCGCAGGATCGAGAGCCAGTTCCTGCCGGGCTTCACGCACGGGGCAATCCTGGCCTCAGGGATCGTCCTCGCCTTCGTGCTGAGCGGCTCCCACCGCTACCTCGGGTTTTTCATCCACTCCGCGGCCACGGGCTTCGCCATCGGCAGCGTGCTGCTGCGCTCGCTCGGCCTGCTCCTGCTCGCCTGCTGCGAGGAGTTCCTCTTCCGGCAGAAGATCCTCGAGAGCCTCCGCTCGCCCGATCCCACGGGGGACGGCCGGCGCCTCACTCAGGACCTCACGGTGGCCACGCTGGTCTCGATCCTGTATTGCGCGATCAAAGCGCTCCAGTTCGACTTCGGTCTCATGCACCTGATCACCCTATTCCTGGTCTCGTTCCACCTTTCGCTCCGCGCGCTCTCGCAAGAGGACTTCGGCTGGGGCGCGGGTTACTGGGCGGCCTTGCTCCTCCTCTTCCATCCCGTGCTGAGCCTGCCGATCTTCGGCTCGGAGTTTTCCGGCACGCTTCTGGTCAAGTACCAGGCGAGCCTGACGGAAACGGGCGAAACAGGCGGAAGCACGATGAGATTTCTCACCGGCGGCGCGGGCGGCCCGCTTTCAGCCTTCGTGCTGCAAATCCTTCTGATTTTCGACATCTTGAGGGCGAAAATCCTTTTGAACCCGGCTCGGCAAAAGCTAAGATAACCTCCAATCCCCTGGAGACCTCCATGACAGCCACCCAATTGAACCAAAACGGAGTCCTGAGCCTCATTTCGCATGCGGGCCCCATGGCTCAGTTCGTCCTCATCGTCCTGCTCGGCGCCTCGATCCACTGCTGGGCAATCATCTTCGCGAAGTGGCGCTCCCTCAAGCGGGCCCTCACCGAGAACGCCCAGTTCCTCACGATCTTCTGGCACGGCAAGACGATCGACGACATCATGGCGAAGTCGGACCGTTTCGCCGCCTCGCCCGTCGCGGCCGTCTTCCGTTCCGGCGTCAAGGAGCTCAAGAAGCTTTCGGCCGAGGAGCTCGCCTCCGCCGGCGTCGAGAAGGTCGACAACATCCAGCGCGCCCTCGTGCGCGCCTCGAACACCGAGATGGCGCAGCTCGAAAGGCACGTCAGCTGGCTGGCCACGACGGCGAGCGCGGCGCCCTTCGTCGGACTGTTCGGAACGGTGTGGGGCATCATGAACTCGTTCCAGAGCATCGGCGCCTCGGGCGCGGCCAATCTCGCGGTTGTCGCGCCGGGCATCTCCGAAGCGCTCATCACGACCGCGACGGGCATCGGCGCCGCCATCCCGGCGGTCGTCGCCTACAACTACTTCGCCGGCCAGATCAAGCGCGCCGCGATCGACATGGACTCCTTTTCGCAGGACTTCATGAACATCATCCAGCGCAGCGTTCTGGCCGGAAAGAAGGGGAACTGAGCCATGGCCTTCACGGCTCAGCACCATAGCCGCGGCGCCGTGCCCACGACGCTGGCCGAGATCAACGTCACGCCGCTCGTCGACGTGATGCTGGTGCTGCTGATCATCTTCATGATCTCCGCGCCGCTCATGCAGCAGGGGCTCCAGATCGATCTTCCCAAGGCGAACGCGGGAAGCCTCAACGAGGTCCCCGACCAGCTCGTCCTGACGGTGAACCGCCAGCGCCAGCTCCGCATCAACGATCGCACGCTCGCGCCGGGCACGCTCCGTCCGCGTCTCGAGGCGATCGTCTCCGCCAAACCGCACGTGGAGGTTTTCATCCAGGCGGACCAGGGCGTGCCCTACGGCTTCATCGCCCAGGTCATGGCCGAAGTGAAACGCGCGAAGATCCATCGGGTCGGCCTGGTCACCGAGCCAGGCGATCCTGATCTGAAGCTGTGAGGTGACATGACCGCGAAAGCGCACGCCGGATCGCCGTTTTCCGCGCTTCCTCCCCCGATGAAGCGCAACTCCCATCCCGCGGAAGCCGGACTGGCCGCCGGAGTGCGGTGGTCCTTCGGCCTGCACGCGGCCGTCCTGCTTTTCGTCGTCATCAAGAGCCTCGTCTTTCCCGGAAAACCGGTGACCTACCTCCCCTCGCTTCGAGTCGATATCGTCGGACTGCCCGATGTCCTCAAGAAGGACATGGCTTCGCTCAGCCCCGCGCCCCCTCCGCTGACGGCAAAAGAAGAGCGCACGGAGCCGCCCGCGCCCAAAGCCAAGCCCGAGGCCAAGGCGGATCCCGACGAGATGGTCCTCAAGCCCAAGAAAGCCGATCCCAAGGCCGAAGCGGCCGAGCGCCAGAAGAAGCTGAAGAGCGCGTTGGCCCGCATTAAGGCCCTCGACAAGATCGCGGACTCGACCAAAACCAAGGCGGTCGAAAGCCCGGCCAACGCCTCCCTGCGCGGCACCGGCCCCCTGATCAAGGGTAACGCCATCTCCCGCGGCACGAGCCTCGACGGCGCCGCGCGCGAGTCGGCCGAGGCCAGCTACTTCGATTCGCTCCGCGAACGGCTCCGCGAGAACTGGCTCCTGCCGGTCTGGCTGGCCCGTCAGCGCCTCTCCGCGCAGATCATGGTCTTCATCGATGGCCGGGGAACATTGCGAGGCTTCACTCTCGTCCGCTCCTCGGGCAACGCCCAGTTCGACGAGGCGGTCCGCAAGACCATCAGCCAGAGCCAGCCCTTCCCGGTCCCGCCCGAGACGATCGCAGGGCGCCTGGCCACGGACGGGGTGCTCGTCGGCTTCCCCCTGTGACGCACGGCCGAGGTAATGGAATTTTGGGCCACGATCCCCTATGATGGGAGAATGAGAACTTTCACGCTGATTCCGGTCCTGGCTCTCGCGCTTCTTCAGGCGGTGCCAGCGGCGACCCTGGCCGAAGACCGGCCCTATATCCCCGTGGGCACGGCCCGCGCGAAAAAAACCGTACTCGCCCTGGCGGAGGTGCGCACCGGTGGCGACGCACGCCTCGACAAGATCGGGCAGCTGATCCGCGAGACCGTGAACCACGACCTGGCGTTCATGGACATCTTCCAGCTTCTCGGGCAGGCCGCGTTCCTTGAAGACTCCAAGAAGGCCGGTCTTACCCCGGACACCTTCAAGATGTCGGACTGGTCCAGCATCGGCGCGGAGATCCTCGTCAAGGCGGGGCTCTCCTTCGAAGGCCCGAACCTCGCGCTCGAGGGCTATGTCTACGAGACCGCGAGCGGCAAGCGAATCCTGGGCAAGCGCTACGTCGCCTCGCAGGCCGACGCCAAGGCCACGGCTCATACCTTCGCCAACGACATCGTGGGCTCGCTCACGGGACTCAACGGGATCTTCCTGACCAAGATCGCGATGTCCTGCGACCGCAACGGAAAAAAAGAAATCTACATCATGGACTTCGACGGCACGAACGTCCGGCAGATCACCCGGCACCGGTCCATCGCCTTCGCGCCCGCGTGGAGCCCGGACGGCACCCGCATCGCCTACTCGCTCTATACGCGGCACCGGGGCAACATCAAGAACATCGATCTTTTCGAGTTCGACTTCGCCTCCAACACCCATCGCCTCCTGTCCAACCGCAAAGGCATCAACAGCGGCGCGGCCTACTCGCCCGATGGCAAGAAGATCGCGATGACGATGAGCTTTCTCGGCAACCCGGACATCTTCGTGCTCGACCCGGTCACCAAGACCGTCGAGCGCGTCACGAAGTCACTGGGCTTCGACGTCGATCCGTCCTGGAGCCCTGACGGCAGGCGGATGGCCTTCGTATCCTCGCGCTCGGGCGGCCCGATGGTCTTCGGCATGAGCTCCGACGGCTCGGACGTCCAGCGGCTCACCTATGCGGGAAAGTACAACGCCACGCCGAGCTGGTCCCCGCAGAACAACAAGGTGGCTTTCGCCGGCTGGATCGACCGCTCCTTCGATATCTTCATCATGAATCCCGACGGCTCGCACATCGAGCGCCTCACCAAGAGTCAGGGCAGCAACGAGGATCCTCACTTCAGCCCGGATGGCAACTTCATCGTCTTCAGCTCGAATCGCACGGGCCAGAAGAATATCTACGTAATGAACGTCGACGGAACCTTCGTCAAGCGGATGACCTACGGCATGGGCAACTGCGTTTCGCCCAAGTGGTCCAATCCGCCGCGTTGAGACCGCCGCGGGAAAGGCGCACATGGCACAAGATCGCGTTGTAGTCGTCAACGGAGCCCGGACCCCCTTCTGCAGGGCGCGGGGCTCCTTCAAGAAGATGCCCGCCTCCGCCCTGGGCGGCGTGGTGCTGCGTGAGAGCGTCGCCCGCGCGGGCGTCGATCCGTCGGTGATCGAGGAGATCTACTTCGGCATCGTGAGCGCGCCCTCCGAGGGCACCAACGTTTCGCGTGAGGCGCTCTTCGACTCGGGCCTGCCGCCGACGATTCCCGCCACGACGGTCAACCGCTACTGCGCCTCGGCCGCCGAAGCGGCGACCGGCATCATGGCGAAGATCCTCTCCGGCCAGATCCAGGCCGGCATCGCCGGCGGCGTCGAGTCCATCAGCTCGGTGCGCGCGCTGTTCAGCCAGGAGGCGACCGACTTTTTCCAGGACCTCATGAGAGCCCGAACCCCGGGCCAACGCCTCGGGCTGCTCGCGAAGTTCCGCCCCGGCCATCTCGCGCCGCACGCGCCCGGCATCAAGGAGCCCACCACCGGCCTCAGCATGGGTCAGTCAGCCGATCTCATGGCGCGGCTCTTCCAGGTCTCGCGCGAGGAGCAGGACCGCTTCGCGCTCGAAAGCCATCAGAAGGCGCACGCGGCATGGGAACGCGGCTTCTACCGCTCCCACGTCGTCCCGGTCGGCACGCCTGACGGCAAGGTCGTGGATCGCGACACCGACGTCCGGGCCGACACGACGCTCGAGAAGCTGGCGACCCTCAAGCCGGTCTTCTACAAGGACGGCACCATCACGGCGGCCAACGCGAGCCCTCTCACCGACGGCGCCTCCGCCGTACTGCTGATGAGCGAAAGCCGCGCGCGCGAGCTGGGCCTGAAGCCTCTCGGCGTGATCCGCGCCTCGGCGGTCGCGGCCGTCGACCTGCAAAAGGAGCCCCTGCTCATCGGGCCCGCCTTCGCGATCCCCAAGGCCTTGAAACAGGCCGGCGTGAGCTGGCAGAACCTGGACCTCATCGAGATGCACGAGGCCTTCGCCGCCCAGGCGCTCGCCACGATCCGCGCCATCGAATCGCGCGAGTGGGCGCGAGAGAAGCTGGGGCAGGACCAGGCGATCGGTCAGGTGGACCTGTCACGCTTCAACGTCAACGGCGGAAGCATTCCCATCGGCCATCCCTTCGGCGCGACGGGCGGGCGCATGATCCTGCAGACCCTGCACGAGCTTCACGCGCGCAAGAAGAGCCTCGGCCTGATCTCCATCTGTGCCGCGGGCGGGATGGGTCAGGTGATGATCGTGGAGGCTATTTCCACTTAACGCCGAGCATGAGATTCACCCGCTTTTCGGGCTTCTCGTAAAGCAGGTTATCCTTCACCTGGACGTACTCGACGCCCACATTGACGTTCTGGCTGATATTGAGGTTGAGCTTCGCGCTCGCCGTGAGCGGCCTCGATGGCTCGCGCCGGGTGTCCCCGCCGCGGACATCCATGAGGTGGTAGCCCGAACGGACGGCGGCACCCATGGATAACGTGTTCCGGTAGCGCACCTCCACGCCGAGCTCGAGCTCGCCGAGGGAACCGCCGCGCGCGCGCGACAGCTCGTCAGAGCCGGTCCGTTTCATTTCCTTGTAAACCAGGCCCAGCATCTTGGCGCCCACCTGGAGATCAAGCCGGAGCGACGGCCCCAGGGCAACCATGGGAAGCTGCGCGTTCGCCTGCAGGAGATGGGTTTCGAGGCTTGCCAGATCCTTTTCCTTCACGATCACCACGGGCAGGAAGCCCATCTCGTCGCGAATCATCGGCGAATCAGAAGAGATCCCGAGGAAGCTCGCCTCCATCCGCCAGTTCACGTCGCGGGCATCGGCCGTGTTCGTCGCCGCGCGGGTCTTCATCTTCACCAGGTAGTACGCCGCGCGAGCCGTGCCGGCCTCGACGATCTCGCCGGTCTCGAACTGGAGCCCGACGACGCCGTACTCGCCCCGATCGGTGATCTGCAGACCGGCCTCGAAGCTCGCCGAGTGCTTCCGCGGCACGATGACCTCGAAACGCTCCTTCGCGGTCAAGGGGAAGTCCCGCTCGCGGCTCTCGTGGGTGCTCGCGATCCGCGCCGCATCGCCCAGGAAGTCCGAAAGATACCGGCTCTTGAAACCGGCATCGTCCACTGGCACCTGAGCCGCGTCGAAAGCCGCTAGTCCGCCTTCGGTCCGCAGCCGGCTCATGACGAGCTTCGCTCGGTCGGGCTGCGCCGACGCGAGATGGGTGCTCAGATGGCGCCCCTGGAGAAACTTGATCGCACCCTCAAGGAAGATCGCGGTCGTCACCGCGGGACTGCGCCAGAACGCGATCTCATTCAGCCCGCCGCCGCCGAAGAACAGCCCTGGCTCGAAGGTATAGGAAGGCAGGCCGTTCAACGCGGGCTTCGGATCCTTTTCGCGAACGAGGAAGGTCAGGCCCTTGCGGATCGACTCATCGAGGCGGCTCGCCGGAACGCCACCCAGCTCCGCCAGCTCGCTACCGAGATTGAGCAACGTCACGGTCGCCATCGCGGTCGGCATCTCCGTCGAGGCATCCATGGGCTCGAACCAGTGATCACCTTTTTGCTCCGCGATCACCTCAGCGGCGAGCGCGCCCACCGCCTGGTTGAACCGGCGCTGGTCCCGCTCGTTCGAGAGATCCTTGCACGCGCCCCCGTCACGCACGGCGCGCGACAGCTTGTAGGGGAACAGCAGGTGACCCGGATAGAACAGCCCGCAGTAGCTCCATACCGCGTCCGTATCCTTGCCGTCCGAGCGTCCGGAGGCCTTGCGACGGATCCTGTCACGCTCGTCGAGGATCAGGTTCGTCACGGTATTGCACGAAGCCTCGTACGGGCCGCGGAACTCGGGATTGTCCTTGAGGCCGGTGCTCGAGATGGCGAGCAACGCATTCGCGATCACCACGCAGTCGATGCTGTTCTGCCCCGGCAGGAGCACGCCTTTTTCGGGCTGCGCAAAAGGATTCTCCGTCTCCGGCTGGAGCCAGGTGAGGTAGGAGCCGGTGAACGAGGACTCGGCCGCGTAAGCGTCGTACCGCCAGAACTCACGGGCATCATCCAGCGAGCACTCGCGCACGAAGGCGAGATCCGCGTAAGGATTATCACCCCTGGCAGCGCGCTCCTGACAGCGCGGGGTCGCGCGGAACGGCCGGCGCGAGCGGTTCTCCATCGTGTCGGTGAACCGGTTGATGGCGTGCCCGTTGGAAATGACGGACTTCAGGAACTCCAGCTCCCGCTCCGAAGGCTGCGCGGCAATCCGGTCCTGAAGGAAGTTGTAGTTGGAGATGATCCCAAGCGCCGTGTCGTCCGCGTCGCTCGGAACGCTGAACAGCACGTCCGCCTTGAGCGCCGAGTTCGCGTCGGTGAACGCGCCATCCACCCAGCGGATATCATCGGGAATGATCTGCAGGCGCGTCGTCTTCTCGAGCCGCCGCACCACCTCGACCTGCGAGGAGAGCAGGGTCGTCGAGATGTTCATCGGCCCGATGCGATCCACTGAACCGAGCCCCGGACCCAGGTTCGTCCAGAACGAGTAGCCCTCACCGCGACGATGCAGATTGATCTGCTGCATGCCCAGCTCGGCGGAGCGCCGGGTATCGAGCGCGGGAATGGCCGTGGAATCCAGGAACCAGTACGGATAGAGCACGGCGGCGGTCACGAACATGTTCGAGTCCAGGACCGAGATCCCGTTGAGGATCTTGAAGGTGGGATCGATCACGCTGTCCCAGCCGCCCTGAACGCGCTTCTCTGACTTCGACTGCTTGTTACAGAGATAGCCCCCGGGCTCGAGCTGATCGGAGCAGTCGATCTGCGTCGTGAGCAGGTAGTTGAGCGCCCCGACGATCCCGTCACGCAGCGCCGGCTCCAGAGCCGCGGGCCGGACCAGCGGGGACACCGCATAAGCCGAGCCCATCAGGCCCAGCAGCACACCTGTCAGCACGGACTTGGATGAAGCTCGCATCTTCCGTTATCTCCTCTTGGTGACCGGCGCGATGTCGACGTTGGGACTGGGCCCGCCGTTGAGCTGCACTTCGATCTCGGTACCTTTTGCGAAACGGATCGCGGCGACGGTGGCCTCGCCGTTGGGCGCATTCGCCTTGACACCGCGGATGTCAGTCAGCGTGGTGTCGCTGATGTCGTAGATCCCGTAGACCCGCTCGAGCAGAATCTCGATCTTGAAAAGGAGGTAGCGGAAAGAGGTCTTGGTCGGGTTCAGGAGCGTGACCGAGAGATGAGCCTTGCCGCCGCGGGACCCGACGACGATCGAGGCCACCTCGTTCAATGGAAGGAGCGCCAGGGCGATCGAGTTCCCCATGGAATAGCTCTTCGCGAGCAGGCGCAGGTCGTTTCCGGAAAACCGGACCGCGATTCCCTGGCGAGTGTAATCCTGGGCCATGTCCCGAAGGAGCTGCAGGGCGTTGTAACGACGCGCCACTGCGTAGTCCGCCATCTCCTCCAGATCGCGATAGGTCCCTTCGACCACCTGTTCCGCGGGGAAGCGTGAAGGCAATAATTCCTGACGAACCCCTACGGGCAACGCCGACAAAAACGCGAGTCCGAGGCTGAGAACACCGAGGGCTACCCACAAAAGTCTTTTCTGTTTCATGAACACACTCTCTCTCAGAGGGAATGCATCGCAAGAGCTGGGCCTCCGAAGACCTCAAAAAATACCCACTATTTCATCAAGTTAACTAATAGGATCCGAAAAAAGCCTAACAAAGACTGGAGAACTGTAAAAACTTTCGACAGATATTCGGACAAGCGCCGCCACCTCTTCGTATCCCGACCTATACGGTCAAATTCAGCGTTGACACCCCCATGTAAAAACTATATTGTGCTGCTCGGCTGATGGTAAAAAAACCACGCTGCCTGAAAAAAAGAAGTACCCAAAGGAAGTCCCCATGATTCAGAAGCAAGCTGTTCAGCTTCGATTACTCAACGACCTCTCCACCAAGCTCCAGAGCCTTCTGGACTCGGAGGATTTCTACCAGGAAGTCGTCAACATCATTCAGAGCCGCTTCAACTACTACTGCATCAACATCTGGACCGTCGAAGGCGAGAGCTGCACGCTGCAGGCGCAGGCCGGCGCGTATCGCAGCCACCTGAAGATCGGCCACACGCTCTCGATCAAACAGGGCATCACCGGCGCCGTGATCCGCGGCCGCAAAGCTTACCTCTCCAATGACGTGACGAAGGATCCGCACTACACCGATCTCTCGCTTCCGGTGAGCACCCAGTCGGAGCTCTGCGTTCCCATCATCAAGGACAACGAGGTTCTCGCCACGCTCAACGTCGAAAGCGACCAGGGTGCGGCCTTCGACGACGACGACCGGATCACACTCGAGTCCGTCGCCTCCCAGCTCGCCGTCGTGATGACGAACCGGAAGATCTTCACCGAAGCCCGCAGCTTCAACAAGAAGCTCCAGCAGGCCGTCGACGAGAAAACCCTCGAGCTCCGCCGCGCGCACGAGCGGATCCTCGAGCAGCAGCGCCTGCTCCAGAAGGAAAACAAAGCCCTCAAGACCCTCGTCAGCAACGACAATCGCACGATGGAAATCGTGGGCTCCAGCCCCGCGGTCCTGAACATCCTGTCCATGGTCGACAAGATTGCCCCCACGCATGCCACCGTCCTGATCCAGGGCGAGAGCGGCACCGGCAAGGAGCTCATCGCGCGCCGGCTGCACCTCAAGAGCGATCGCGACGCCAAGCCTTACGTGACCGTGAACTGCGGCGCCCTCCAGGAAGCCCTCCTCGAAAGCGAGCTCTTCGGCCACGAGAAAGGCGCCTTCACCGGCGCCGTCGCCCAGAAGATGGGCCTGTGCGAGACCGCCGACGGCGGCACGCTGTTCCTAGACGAGATCGGTGAGATGTCGCTCGGCATTCAGGCCAAGCTCCTGCGCTTCCTCCAGGAAGGCGAGTTCTACCGCATCGGCGGCAAGCGCCCCATCAAGGTCGACGTCCGCGTCATCAGCGCCACGAACCGCGACCTCGAGCGCGAGGTGAAGGAGAGCCGGTTCCGCGAGGACCTGTTCTACCGCCTCAACACCATCACCCTTCGCATGCCGCCGCTGCGCAAACGCAAGGAGGACATCCCGATGCTCGTGGACTCGTTCCTCAAGAACTCCCGCTTCGGCGGCCCGTCACAGCAGATCAAGCGGATCGACCCGCGCGTGATGGAGGTTTTCCAGAACTACGATTGGCCGGGCAACATCCGGGAGCTCCAAAACACGATCGAGCGGCTCAAGATCCTGGCCGAGAACAACGAGATCCGCCTGGATGACATCCCCTTCACCATCCGGGTCCCGAAGGCCCGGACCGAGGCCAGCGATTTCACGATTGACATGCCGCTCGAAGAGGTCGAAAAGAACCATATTTTAAGGACCTTGGCGTACAACCACGGCAATAAGACAAAAACCGCGCAAAGCCTTGGCATTACGATCAAGACTCTTTATAACAAGCTTCATCGATACGGGCTCGTTCAGACGGCCCCCCAGGGCCAGGCGGAAACGCAAACCGCGGAACCCCTGCACGCCTGATCACAAAAGGGAGAGTTGAAAATGTCACCGAAAGCCGCCAAGCAGCACACCGAAAAGAAGGCAGCCAAAGGCGAACATAAGGCCGACCACAAGGCCGCCCCCAAGGGCGAAGCCAAGGCCGAAAAAGAAAAGAAAGGCGCCAAAGCCGCCGCTGAGGCGCCGGCTGAAGCTCCAAAGCTGAACGAAGACGGCAGCCCCGTTGACCCCGACGAGATCGAGGAGCAGGAGGACAGCGCCGCGGCCGCCGGCGCCGGCCAGAGCAGCAGCGAGGCCGCCCTCGCCGCCGCCGCCGGGACCCCCACCGAAATGTCGGCCTCCTTCAAGAACTTCCGCCACCATCCGGACATGGAGAACTTCTACCGTTTCATTTACGAGAACGATCTCCGCCACGAGGCCCTCGCGATCATCGACACGATCATGGTCGACAAGAAAAACCGGCGCCAAGCCAAAGGCAAGAGCGCTCACTGACCCGCTCCTGACCATGGGGAAGACTCCTCTTTCCGCTTTCCGACTGGCCCCGCTCGCGCTCATTCTTGCCTGCGCCGGCGTGCCCGCCACGGCGAGCGCCGGGCCGGAGTTCGCCGTGAGCGGCGGCCTGAGCTTCGGCAGCGGCGAAGGGACGCGCCTGGCGCGCCCGACAAGCCCGCACTTCGGCCTGGAGTTCACGGCCGGCTTCGCGGACGCCATTCAGCTCGGCGGCTTCGTCGACCAGAACTGGCAGGCGTACGAGGGCGGCGCCGCGGGACCACTGCAGTTCTTCGGCGCGGTCGTGCGCTTTTCCCCCAACCCCTTCTCCGGCTTCTACTTCGACGGCAAGCTCGGCGCGGTCCACTCCTCGCGCTCGCTCGGCAGCCTCGACATCACGAGCGATTTCTCCGTCGGACTCGGGGCCGGGGCCGGCTACCATTTCGGCCTGACCCCGCTCGTGCGAATCGGCCCGCGCTTCGGCATGCGCTCGTTGCCGCTGAGCTACGGCGACCGGAGTTTTTCCCGGGTTCTGACTGATTTCTCCCTCCTCTTAACGATCGGACTTTGAAATGAACGTGATTATCGTCGGCGCGCAATGGGGTGATGAAGGCAAAGGCAAGGTGGTCGACCTCTACAGCGCCAAAGCCGAGTACATCGTCCGCTACCAGGGCGGCAACAACGCGGGCCACACCCTGGTGGTCAACGGCCGCAAGACGGTGCTGCACCTGATCCCGAGCGGCATCCTGCACCCGGGCAAGATCTGTCTCATCGGCAACGGCGTCGTCTTCGATCCCAACGTCTTCTTCGAGGAAATCGAGGCGCTCCAGACCAGCAAGGCGCTCGCGGACACGGCCCACGAGTCCGTGCGGGTCAGCGAACGCGCCCACGTGATTCTGCCTTACCATCGCCTCCTGGACCGGCTCCGTGAGGAGCATGCCGCCGGGGGCAAGATCGGCACGACGGTTCGCGGGATCGGTCCCGCCTACGAGGACAAGATCGCCCGTCGCGGCATCCAGGTCGTCGATCTTCTGCACCCCGAACTCCTGCGCTCCAAGCTCGAGAAGGCGATCGAGGAAAAGAACGTCCTCCTCAAGCACCACTTCGGCGCCCCCGCGATCGAGCTCGCGCCCCTCTATGACGAATGCCTGCAGCTCGGCGAGCGCCTCAGGCCGTTCGTCGCCGATGTTCGAAGCCTCCTCGTCAACGCGCTCAGGCAGGATCGCCCCGTGCTCTTCGAAGGTGCGCAAGGCACCCTCCTCGATGTCGATCACGGGACCTATCCCTACGTCACCTCGTCGAGCACCGTGGCCGGCGGCGCCTTCACCGGAACGGGCCTTGGGCCCAACTTCCCCGCCAAGGTCATCGGCATCGCCAAGGCCTACACCACTCGCGTCGGGACCGGCCCCTTCCCGACCGAAATCGAGCGCACCGAGCCCGAGACCGCCGAGCGGATCCGCAAGGTCGGCGCCGAGTTCGGCGCCACGACCGGCCGCCCGCGCCGCACGGGCTGGCTCGACCTCGTCGCCCTCAAGTACGCGGTGGAGGTCAACGGGATGACCGGCCTCGCGCTCATGAAGATCGACATCCTGGACGACTTTGACTTCCTCAAGGTCTGCACCGCCTATCGGCTGGGCGGCAACACGCTCTATGACCTGCCTTCGTGCATCGAGGATCTCGAACGCGTCGAGCCCGCCTACGAGGTCCTGCCTGGCTGGCCGAAGTATGATCGCACCCAGATCCGCGGCCGCGGCGATCTACCGCCGGAGCTTCAGAGTTATCTGAACTTCATCGAAGCTTTCCTCGGAATCCCGATCGTGCTGATGAGCACCGGGCCGGGACGCGAGGAGACCTGGGAGCTTTCCGATCCCTTTGCGAAAATTTGAAACAACCGACGCTTGCACTCCGTCTAGGTCTTTGGTAACCAGTCCAAACCTGTCGCCTTCTGGCGACGTTCGGTGAGCCATTAGCTCAGTCGGCTAGAGCACCTCACTTTTAATGAGGGGGTCCACGGTTCGAGTCCGTGATGGCTCACCATTTTCAACTCACCGAATCCAGATCAAGAAATTCAATGACTTACCCAAATTACTCGCCCCGGGACGAGTAATTTCTCGCTCCACTCGCGGTTAAACCGCTCTTTGCATTTTGACCGAACACGCCATAAAGTCCTCCCGGTATGGCGATCACCTCCCAAGACATTTTCCTCATCGGTTTTCTCGCCTTCCTCGAAGGCATCCTCTCCATCGACAATGCGCTCGTGCTTGCCCTCATGGCCAAGCATCTGCCGAAGGACCAGCAGCGCAAAGCGCTCACCTACGGCCTCGCCGGCGCGGTCATCTTCCGCCTCCTCTCGCTCCTGATCATCACCCAGCTCATGCGCTGGACGTGGGTCAAGTTCGTCGGTGGTGGCTACCTGATCTTCATCGCCGTGAAGCACCTCGCTTTCGGCGAAAAAGCCGGCGAGACCACGAAAAAGTCGGCCCCCGGCTTCTGGAAAACCGTCCTCCTCATCGAGCTCATGGACATCGCCTTCGCGGTCGATTCCATCCTGGCCGCGGTCGCGCTCACCCAGAAGTTCTGGATCGTCTTCGCCGGCGGCTTCATGGGCGTGATCATGATGCGTTTCGCCGCCAGCGTCTTCCTGAAGCTGCTCGAGCGCTTCC
>JAMPXZ010000256.1 GCA_023700925.1 Oligoflexia bacterium
CAGGTTTTCTAAAGAATTTTCACCGCCGTGGCTTATTGGTGTCTTGTGGTGATGGTCGAGCCACCTGCGCTCTCCGCAGCGGCGGCCCCGCGCGTCTGTATACGTGCAGCGGCTCTGATCCCTTAGAAGTACGCCACGTTTGAGCGTGGCCGGGAGAGCTTTCCGCTCCCGGGGGCGCCTGTCGCCCGACCCTGTGTTTACTCGTCCCGGGACGAGTGATTTTTTCCGCTCCTTTGATTTTTCAGCCTTTTTCAGAGGGTCCTCGCTGTCGAGGAAGGTTTCCACGAGCACCTCCAGCGTTTCTTCGAGGGACGCGGCCTTCTTCATTCGGGACGAGACAAGGTCTTGCACGCGCCTCAGGGCCTCGTGGAGATCTTCGGAGAGGCCCATCTCGAGCTTGATTCGATCCGCCTCGACGTAGCGAGTTCGTTCGGGAGTGAGGATTTCCGGACGTTCCCGGGCTACTTCTTTTTCGAGCTGACGTTTTGAGAGATGTTGGGCTGCGGAGATCCATTTCTCCTGGTTCTCAGGGGTCAGGACCGGCGATATGGTGCGCGCCTTTGAGAGGCAGATCTCTTGAGCGGCGATCTTTTCTTTGAGAAGAGGCACCTCGAGCGCCTTCCGGGCAACCGTGATCAGGTTGTACGCAGCGTGCTCGGACAGGCCGAGGGCCTCGGTGACATATTCAAAGACGCTTCGGAATCCGAGCTCACGGTACACGCGAGCTTGATCGATCTGCTGGATGATGTCGATCAGGCTTGCTTCGGCACTGAGGTAGGTTTTGGCAAGTTCAAGGGCTTTTTCGTGGAGGGTTTTGGCGTTTGTCATGGAAACGCCGCAATGGAAGTTCTGTACCAGCTTTGAGCGCTTTCCCAGAGCCCTAGATTCGGAAGATGCGTCGCGCGTTCTCGGTAGTCGCGCGCGCGACCTCTTCGAGTGAAAGCCCTTTTACGTCCGCCAGCTTTTGAGCCGTGAACCGGACCATGTGCGGCTCGCACTTGCGGCCACGATGGGGGACGGGCGCCAGGTAAGGGGAGTCAGTCTCGACGAGAAGCCGCTCCAGCGGAAACGCCCGCGCGCAGGCGCGGAGCTCCTCGGCGGTCTTGAAGGTCAGGATGCCCGAGAACGATATCGAAAAGCCCAGCGTCAGGCAGCGCTCGCCGAACCCGCGGGTGCCGCTGAAGCAATGGATGATGCCGGGAGAGCGCGAAGCGGGGACCTTGGCCGCGTAGGCCGTGAGCGCCTCCAGCAGGTCTGCCTCGGCGTCCCGCCCGTGGACGACGACGGGAAGCCCGAGCTCCAGCGCCAGGTCGAGCTGCAGCCTGAGGCGCTCGCGCTGCACCTCTCGGGGCGAATGATCGTAATAGTAGTCGAGCCCGATCTCGCCAATCGCCCGGCACTTGGGATGGCGTGCCGCCTGGCGCAAGGTCTCCACATCACCCGGAGCCAACGTGCTCGCCTCATGCGGGTGAACGCCCACGGTATGGTAGACGTTCTCGAATCGCTCGGAGATCCGCGCGATCTCCCCGAGCGTGTCCAGGCCGGTCCCGATGGTGACCAGCGTGGTGACGCCCACTGCCGCCGCCTCGCGCACCAGCTCGTCCACCGTCTTGGGTGCGTAGTCATAGTTGAGGTGGCAATGACTGTCGATCAAAGCATCCATGGGAGCGAAAGGACTCAGCGCGAGCCAGTGCGCGGCTGCCGGAGCAGCCGCTCGATGACCTCGACCCAAACCGGCAGCGGATAGACGCCTTCGACGCGGTAGCCGTTGAGGAAGAAGGTCGGAGTCGAATTGACTCCCACGCTGTTGCCGTCTTGAATGTCCTTTGCGATCGCCACGCCGGTATCCGGATGGTCCATGCAGGCGGCAAGCTGATCGGCGTTCAGGCCGGCTTCCTTGGCCAGCTCGACCGGCCGCCCGGGCCGCAGCGTGGCCTGATGCTCGAAGAGCGACTCATAAACTTCCGCGAACTTGCCCTGCTTGCCCGCGCAGTAGGTGGTCTTGGCCGATTCACAGGCCGCCGTATGCATCGCGCGCGTGAGCGCCGGATTGCACGCCATATCGAGCGGGTAGTTCTTGAGGACGACGCGGACCTGCCCCGGAAAGCGATTCAAGACCGTATTCACCATCACGGCGCCGACCCGGCAATAGGGGCATTGGAAATCGCTGAACTCGACGATCGTCACCGGGGCATTCTTCGCGCCGAGCACGGGCTGGTCATCCGATACCGCGATGGAAACCGGGGTGCCGCTCAGGACGGAATCCGCCGTCTGCATCACGGTGGTGCGATCGACGGGGCGGCCTTCGAGCTGCTTGAGCATGACGAGCGCGACGACGAGAGAGCCGAGGGTGACCCATATCACGGTCTTCCACTTGGCCCACTCGAGCGGCGCGCGCTTCGGCGACTCGGGCCGAAGACTGAGGAGCAACCCGAGCGCGGCGAGGTTGATCCCGTCAAGGATGAGGCAGAACAGGCAGAACGTCTTGATCACGCTCGCCATGATGAAGAAGTAGACGATCGACAGCAGCGTCGCGACCGCGGTGAGCGCGAACGCGCCGCGGATGCCCTCGCGCCGCCAGTCGCGCGGGATGGCCATGAGGGTCACCACGAGCAGCGCCAGGTACCAGCCCGCCGCGAAGCTCGAGAGCGGCAGCCCGGCGAAGAGCTCAGCGTACGAGCTCGCCGCGACGGCATCGCAGTTCATCGTCTGACCGAAGTTGCAGAAGGTGCGGAACCCCGCCGTGCCCTCGCGGATCTGATAGTACTGGTGAGTGAGCACTCCCGAGAGGATCATCCCCGCGACGGAGAGCGCGGCGACGAGATACAGACGCACGGGCGTCTTGGACGAGTGGGGCTTCGCTGTGGGTGTCATTTCAAATGCCTCCGAGGATTCCAGCGCGGAAGATCAGGTATTCCGCGAAAA
>JAMPXZ010000091.1 GCA_023700925.1 Oligoflexia bacterium
CGTGCGCGCAGGCTTTCGGCGTGGGCGCGATTGCGCTCGAGCTCCGAGAGCGCGAGCCGGGCGGCCGCGTGAAAGCCGGCGATGAGGCCCGGATTGGGCGTGCCGGAACGCCAGCCCATCTCCTGATCGCCGCCCCAGAGGAGCGGGCGAAGGCGGGCTGGTTTGAGCAGGGACCGGTTCAGAACGATCAGCGCGCCAACGCCCTTGGGGCCGGAGATCTTGTGCGCGGAGAGCGAGACGAGGTCCACGGCGGAGGGCGCGCTGGGATGCCGGAGCTTGCCGAAGGCCTGGACCGCATCGGTGTGGAAGATCAGGCCGGGGACCCGCTCCTTGGCGAGCGCGGCGAGCTCCTCGACGGGAAGGACGGCTCCGGTGATGTTGTTGACCTGCTGAACGCTGCACAGGGCGCACGAGGGCGTCAGCAGCTCGAGGAACTCCTCACGCCGGAGCTGGCCCGCGCGGTCGACCGGAAGCAGGCGCGCCTCGGCGCCGAACGAGGCCAGCGACAGGGCGGTCTTGCGGACGGCGGGGTGATCCGTGGCGCTGGCGAGCACGCGGAAGGCCGGTCGATCGGGATTCTCCAGCCACTTCAGCGCGACGCCCGAGAGCGCGAGATTGTCGGCTTCGGTGCCGCTGCCGGTGAAAACAACCTGGTCAGGCTCCACCCGGAACGTCTCGGCGAAGAACTGCCTCGCCTCGCGGATCGCGCGCGACGCTCGCTGGCCGGGTGCGTGAGCGGAGGACGGATTGCCGAACTCATCGACAGCGAACTGCCTGAAGGCCTGTACAGCCGCTTCACAGCAGCGGGTGGTCGAGGCGCTATCAAAGAAACGAAACTTCATTGAAAACCCCTTTTATCGGAGATTGCCCGCGGGAACAAGGCGATCCCTGGAGTCGGCTTAACAATCCGGTTTTTTCGTAAGCGACCGGTCTGACTACAAAAACGACAGTTCTGTCCAATCCGTGGTGATCAGGCCTCATCTTTGGCCCGCGGGACGCCGATAAATCTTTTGTCAGGCGTGTAGGGATTTTTTCCTAAAACAGAGAGGCGATGAAAAATGATCAATTGGGACGAGCTGAAACATATCCACGTGATTCGGAAACTCGAAGAGATTCTGGCCCAGTGGTTCCATACCGACATTTTTTTCGTCGATGAACGCGGCCAGGTCCGGAACGCCGAAGGCCGGGATCTGAAGAACCCGCTTTCGCAGGCGTTCTACCCGCGCGAGAAAGGCCGCGAGCGGCTGTTCAAGGCCATCTCCGCCGCCAATGAGAAGGCGTTCACGAGCGATCAGCCGCATCTGGTGGTCGACGGCCCCGGCGGCGTGGAGTACGCGCTGGTCTCGCGGATCACGGTGGACAACGAATACCTGGGCAGCGTTTACGCCTACAGCTATCTGGACAAGGTGGTGCCCGAGGATGTTCGCGCCCGCGCGAAGGCGGCGGTCGCCGAGTGGGGCCTGGATCCCGAGGCTTTCGAGTCGGCGGTTTCGCGGATGCGCGCCCTCAGTGACGGGGAGAAGAAGTACTTCTTCGAGCTGATCGACCTGGTTGCGCAGGAGATCGTGACTTTCCACACCGAAATCTCCAAACGCGAGGAGCGGATCAGCGCGCTGAACAACCAGCTCGGGACCCGTTACAGCTATGACTCCATGATCGGCAAGTCCAAGCCGATGCAGGAGCTCTACTCGATGCTCGATAAGATCAAGAACTCCGAGTCGACCGTGCTCGTTCAAGGCGAGAACGGTACCGGTAAGGAGCTCATCGCGCGCGCGATTCACTTCAATTCGCCGCGGAAAGAGGCGCAGTTCGTGACCGTGAACTGCTCGGCCTTCAATGAGAACCTGCTCGACAGCGAGCTGTTCGGCCACGTGAAAGGCTCCTTCACCGGAGCGGTGAAGGACAAGAAGGGCCTCTTCGAGGCGGCCGACCGCGGGACGCTGTTCCTCGACGAAATCGGCGATATGTCGCCCACCATGCAGGTCAAGCTCCTGCGCGTGCTGCAGGAAGGAACGCTGACCCCGGTCGGCGGCACCGAGCAGCGCAAGGTCGATGTTCGCGTCGTGGCGGCGACGAACAAGGATCTCAAGGAGATGGTCGAGCAAGGGACGTTCCGCGAGGATCTGTACTACCGGATCAACGTCATCAATCTCGTGGTGCCTCCGCTGCGCGACCGCAAGGAAGACGTTCCGATGCTCATCGAGCATTTCGTCACCCGTGGCTGCAAGGAGAAGAGCGTCGCGATGAAGCAGCTCGCCAAGCGCGCCATGGAGAAAATCTTCGATTATCCGTGGCCGGGCAACATCCGCGAGCTCGAGAACGAGATGGAGCGCCTGATCGTGCTCTCGGGCGACGAGCCCCGGATCACGGCGGACATGCTTTCGCAGCGGATCCGCGACTGGGGCGAGAACGCCAAGGTCCAAGGTGTCCGCGTGGCGGGCAAGCTGAAGGATGCGCTCGAGGAGCTCGAGAAGACGATGATCAAGGAAGGCCTGCGGCGCACGAACTGGAACAAGAGCCGGCTCGCCAAGGAGCTCGGCATCTCCCGCGCCGGCCTGATCATGAAGGTCGAGAAGTACGGCCTCGACAAGCGCAAGCTCGCCCGCGCGGCAGGGGGCACGGGCCAGGCGGCTTGAGCTTTCGTCAGCGGATTTCGCCGAAGGGGTAGCGCCAGCCTTTGAACTCGTTGGAGCTGCGGGAGGATGCGCCGCCGGAACCGGCGGTGCCGCGGCCGGTGTAGCCCACGTAGAAGCGCATGATCATCGTGATGTCGAGGATGGGGCTCGGGCTGACGACCCCGCCGCGGGAAACGTATTGGGCCGCGCCGGCCAGGCCGAGCGTGAAGTCGGGCGTCACGGGCCAGAGTGCCGCGACCTCGCCGAAGTAGGCCAGCGACGAGTAGACGCGGTCGAAGTCATCGAAGCCCGCGCCGGCGGCGACGCGCTTCCAGACCAGCGACGTCGCGCCCGCGGCAAACGAGATCCGGCTGACCTGAAGGCGGGCGACGGGATAGGCCGAAAGCAGGCTGAAGCTCGAGCCTTGCGAGGCGGTGCTGTAACGCGGCTGGATTCCGACGTGGAGCTCCAGGGGGGTCTCGCCATCCGAGAGCGCGGTGAAGAAACCGAGATCGAAGGCCATGCCGTAGCCGGTGGAGCTGGTGCCGGAGGGGGCGAAGAAGCTCTGCCCGCTGCGGAACTTCGCCGTGCCGAGGCCGGACTCGACGTAGAACGCGACGGCGCCGGCCCGCGAAGGAGCGAGACAGTCCAGCAGCGCGAGCAGGCCGGCCAGGAGCATGACCTGAGAGCGGCGCGAGCGCGCCGGCCGGGAGGTCTTCCGCATCAGCCGACGAGTTCCCTGGCGGCGGCGAGCACGCGGTCGACGACGGCCTGGTTTTCCGGCGTTCCTATCTTCTGGGCCGCCTCGGGGATCGTGATGGGCTGGTAGGGCAGCAGCGTCTCCCGCTTGAGGGTCTGGCTGCGCACGGCCGCCTCGAGTACGAGCTCGGGCGCGAGTTTGCCGTCCTCGAGCGCCTTGACGAGCGCCTGATAGGCATGCCGGGCCTTGGCCTCGCTCCGGTAGATCAGCAGATCGCAGCCCGCCTCGATCGCCATGCGGGGAGCGTCCTCCTCGCCGAAGTGATCGGTGATGGCTTTCATCTCCATGTCGTCGCTGATGACGATGCGGGAGTAGCGCAGGTCCTTGCGGAGCAGGTCGCGCAGGATCTTGGGCGACAGCGTAGCGGGCCGGGTCGGATCGATCTTCGAGCAGATGATGTGCGCGCTCATCACCATGGAGCAGCGGGACTTGAAAGCTCGCAGGAACGGGCGCAGCTCCCGGTCGCGCATCGTCTCCAGCGTCGTGTCCACGCGGGGCAGCGCGAAGTGCGAATCCGTGCTCGTGTCGCCGTGGCCGGGGAAGTGCTTCACGCACGGCTGCACGCCGGCGACGAGATGCCCCCGGAGGATCGCGGTCACCATCTTGGTGACCCGCTCCTCGTCGGTGCCGTACGCGCGATTGCCGATCACGGGATTCTTCGGATTGGTGGCGATGTCCGCGATCGGGGCGAAGTTCAGGTTGATTCCCACGGCGCGGAGCTCGCGGGCGACCATTTCGGAAAGCTCGAAGGCGAGCTTCGGCGAGTCGCTGGCGCCGATCGTCGCCGCCTCGGGAACCTTCGTGAAGCCTTTGCGGAAGCGTTGCACCTTGCCGCCCTCGTGGTCCACGGAGATCCACAGCGGGAGGTCGTTGCGGCACTCCTGCACCTGGTTGATCAGCTCGGCGACCTGGCCGGGGCTTTCGTAGTTGTGCGCGAAGAGAATCACGCCGCCGATCCGTGCCTGGGACAGGAAGGCCGCCGTGTCATCGCACAGATCCAGCGCGGTGGCGCCGGCCTTGGAGCCGTCGAAGCCGATGATGAAAAGCTCGCCTAATGCCTGGATTGCGTCGTTCGTGAGGGCCATGGCGAGGATTTTAGCTTAGACGTCGGGGCTTGCCTAGAGGCATTGTCGCCTCGGATTCGGCGAGGGATTGCAGCGCCAGCACGGTGAGGACCAGTGGAATTCCGCTGCCGAGGGCGATGTGCGGGCTTTCGAAAAGGTAATCCTTGCCCTGCGCGAGGAGCGAGCCCCAGGTGTCCCGGCCGATCGGTGCGCCGATTCCGAGAAAGGAGAGCGTCGCCTCGGCTACGAGGGCGTAGGCGAAAAGGTTCGGGACCTTGACCAGGCAAAGCGAGAGGAGCGCCGGTGAAAGGTGCTTTCGAAGAATCCGGAACCCATCGGCCCCGTAACTCCTGGCGGCGAGGACGAAGTCCTCCGCGAGCAGCTCGCGGGCCCGGACGTGAACCAGACGGGTGAAGCCCGGAAGCGTTCCGATGAGCAGCGAGAAAAGCAGGGTGCCCCAGCCGGGGCCCCGGATCGCCGCCCATGCGAGCGCGAATAGGAGGGACGGAAAGGCGAGCAGGGTCTCGAGCGTCCGGAGCGAGGCGAAGCGGGCTGCCCGCGGTGCGAGGGCGATCCCGGCGCCGAGAAGGATCGCCGCGACGCACGAGAGCAGGACCGTGGCCAACGCGAGAGCGGCGCTGGTGAGCGAAGCTCGGAGCACCGTGAGAAGGAGGTCGCGCCCGAACGCATCAAAGCCGAGCGGATGGGACCACTCCGGCGGGCGGAGCGAGGCGTCGAGCAGGTGCGCGCCGTCGCTGGCGAGCGACGCCAGTAGCGCGGCCGTGAACCAGGCCAGAAGCCAGAGAGAGGGATCAGGAAAGCGTCGCATGGGTCTCCTGAGTCTGCAGGCGCGGATCAAAGCGGAACTGGAGCCAGTCGCCGAGCTGAGTGCCGATCAGCGAGCAGGCCGCGGTCAGGAAGGTCCCGGCTTCAATCACCGGATAGTCGCGCCGGAGCACGGCATCGATGAGCAGGCTTCCGAGTCCGTCCCAGTCGAAGACGGATTCGACGATGAAGGCGCCCGCCAGCATGCCGCCGACCTGGGTGCCGAAGTAGGCGAGGAGGCTGCCGGAAGCGGGCGCGAGCCCGTACTTGACGAGGACGCGCCACTCGGGCACTCCGCGCGCACGCGCTCCCGGAGCGGCGCCGCGCTGGAGGGTTTCCCGGACGCGTTCGCGGATCAGCCGGGCCCAGAGGCCGGAGACCGTGATGGCGAGCGCGAGCGCGGGCAGGGCGATGTGTCCTCCCGCCGGGAAGATCGGGAGCCACACGGCAAAGGCCACGAGCAGGAGCGGACCCAGCCAGGGCATCGG
The DNA here is from genome assembly GCA_023700925.1 of Oligoflexia bacterium. Classification (GTDB taxonomy): domain Bacteria; phylum Bdellovibrionota; class UBA1018; order UBA1018; family UBA1018; genus JAMPXJ01. The sequence continues at coordinate 5,753 of JAMPXZ010000091.1, forward strand.
AAGCGCGGCCGAAAGTCCGCCATACCAGCTGCACGCGCGGTCCGCTTTGCCGCCGGGCGTGGCGGCGGCCAGCAATCCGAGCGGGACGGCGAGAAGGGTCGCGAGGACTAGGGCGAAGAGCGCGAGCTGCAGGGTTTTGTTGAAACTTCGCGCGAGCAGGGGCGCGACGGGTTTCTTGCTGAACAGCGAGGTCCCGAAGTCACCCTGGCTGAAGCGGCGCACGTCCTCCGCCAGCGCGGGCAGAAAAGGGCGGTCGAGGCTGAGCTCGCGGCGCAGCTCCTCGATCGGAATCGTGGTTCCGCTTTCCGCGACGAGGGTTTCGAGTGGATCCCCGGGCAGCGCCCGGACCATGGCCCGGGACGCGACGAAGATGGTGGCGAGAAGCAGGACGGTCGTGAGGGTGCGGGACAGGACCGTCCTCATGGGTTCTCCAGGAATTGTTTCGCCTCGTTCTCGCTCACGCGCCTGACGTGCATGCGTTGCTGGGGCATCTCGATTTTTTCGGGAATCCCTTCGGCATCCAGCCACCAGAAGGAGTTGAGGCCGCGGTAAGAGACGTGAAACTTGCCGGCCTCCTTGGGGTCCGCCTTCACGCGCCCATCCATCAGCGTCAGCGCCTGCTCGGGCTGGTCCTCGACGATGGCGACGAAGCTTTCTCTTTGGCCGGGCTTGAGTAGAGGGGCTTTCTTTCCAAGCCAGTAGGGAAAGAATACGGAAAAGAAGGCTTTGGAATAGAGGCCCCGCTTCACCACCGGAAGAGTCCGATCCCCTTTGCGCGCCTTGACGACGAGGTCGCGACCGCTCGGCGAGACGGTGCCGTCGATCGTGAGCTCGGTCGCGCGGTAGGTCGAGTGGAAGTTGAAGAACAGCGGCTTGAGCGCGGCGGTGTTTTCGGCGTAGGCGCCCAGCTGCTCTTCGACGAGGAAGCCCTCCTCCCGTTTCCACACATGATTCTGATAAAAGAGGCGGCCTTTGCGCAGCTCGACGCGGTCGTTGTAGTAGCCGTAAGGAATCGTGCCCACGGAGATGATGTACCAGTGATCGCGGAGCACGCGGTCGGGGACGGAGGGCGCGGTAGCCGGAGCGGCGAGGGCGAGGGACCGGGCGGCCAGCAGTCCCGCGGCGAACAGGGCGAAAAGAGGGGAGAATCGCGAATGCATCCTGAGATCCTTTGCGCTCCCGAGTATAGCAGGGGCCCTCGGGGTGCCGCTATCGGCAAGTAGGACGCGTCAGAGGTTTGGCACTTCCGTTTTTTGCACTTCCGCTTTTGGTTCAGCTTTGAGTCCGGTCTCTCCGATAAGAAACACGAGGGACTATGGACCTTCTTTTTCTCAACAAGGATCTCGTGATTCAGGCGGCCTATGTACTGGTCGCGCTCGCGACGTTCATTCTCGCCAGGATGCTCTTTCAGGAGCAGGAGGCCCGGCAGGCGCAGGAGAATCTCGCCGAAGGCGGCGGGAGCCGTTCCGCCAACGCCCTGGTGCGGATCACGAAGCCATTTTACAGCCAGTACGTCGTGCCCATGGTTCGCGGCAAGCCGTTCTGGGAAAATCAGCGCAAGATCTACCGGCGCAAGCTGATCGCGGCCGGCCTCAAGGAGGAGCTGAGTCCGGACGAGCTCATCGCCTTCAAGCTTTTCCTGATCGTGTTTTTCCCGATCGTCGGCGGCTTGCTGAAGGCGCTGGAGCTGCTCGATCTGGGGCTCGTTCTGGTTCTCGCCAGCGGAGTGCTGGGCTGGTTTTACCCAGATATCTGGGTGAAATCGCGCGCCGATGCGCGCCGCAAATCCATCTTGAAGTCCATGCCTTTCATCGTCGACCTGCTCGCGCTGTCGACCGAAGCGGGTCTCGACTTCGTCGGAGCCATCGGCAAGGTCGTCGAGAAGGCGGCCCCTGGACCGCTCGTCGATGAGTTCGGCCAGCTGCTCAAGGAGATCAAGGTGGGCGCGTCCCGGCAGGAGGCGCTGCGGGAAATGGCGGTTCGGATCGACATGCAGCAGATGAGTTCTTTTGTCGCGATCCTGATCTCCGCCGACCAGATGGGGGCTTCGATCGGCAAGATTCTGCGTCAACAATCTGACACCATCCGCTCCGAGCGGATGCTGAGGGCGGAAAAGGCCGGCGCGGCCGCTTCGCAAAAGGTGCTGATTCCGTTGGTCTTCTTCATCGTTCCCGCGGTCTTTTTGATGATCGCCGGACCTTTCATCGCGGGGGCGTTCAGTGGCAAGTAGCCCCTGGGTGGAGTCTATGAAACGGATTCGAATTCAATCCCTAAAAAATCAAGCCGTTATCGCCGATAAGTGTGATGTGGCAGAGCGCTATTTCGATCGCCTGCGGGGACTGATCGGAAGAAGAACGCTCCAGCCCGGAGAGGCGATGCTGTTTCCGCGTTGTAACGATATTCACATGTGGTTCATGAGCGTCCCGCTCGACGTCGTTTTTCTCCGCGAGGAGAAGGGCGGCGGCGCGCCCGTTTATCGCGTGACCTCCATTCGTGAAGGAATCAGGCCGTGGCGGCCACTCCCGGTGCGGGATGGCCGCGCGGACGTGACGCTCGAGCTGCCGATGGGATCGGTCCAGCGCTGCGGGATCGAGGAAGGAGACCGGCTATGTTCAAGCTGACGGTCGTCTCCGGTCCTAACCGCGGCGCCGCCTACGCGATCCGTGACGGCGAGGTGACTATCGGCCGGCAGGCCGGTAACGTCATCGTGCTTTCGTCCGCGAAGGTTTCCAAGCGCCATTGCGTCCTGCTCGTGAGCGGTGACGAGATCACGGTGCAGGATCAGGGCAGCTCCAACGGCACGTTCGTCAACGGCTCGCTGGCCAAGGAACGTCGCGTGAAGCCCGGAGACCGGATCAGCGTCGGCGAGTTCGTCATGGAGCTGAGCGCTCCGCCCGCGAAGGTTTCCAAGTCCGTGCCCGTCGCGCTGGCGGGAATGGCGAATGTCCTGGACTTTCCAGCGCCCGCGGCGCGACGCCCGCAGCCCCAAGCGGCTTCGGCCTCGAGCGCGTTCCCGTCCGCGGGAGGCGGCGTCGATCCGCTCGCCGCGAGCGGCAGCATCGCCTCGACCCAGACGGTGCCTCGGGATCTGAAGGGGCGCGTGCTGTGGGCCTTCGAACATTACGTGATGCCGTTCTTCTACGGCCTGAACCTCAAGAGCGAGTGGCGGATGATCGCGGCAGGGCTTTTTTCCGTGGCGATTCTCGCTTCGGTGGTTTTCTCGGTTTATCCGCTCCTGGAGACCAGCCGCGGAATGGTGGTGCGCGAGGTCGGGCGCCGGGCGAAGTTCATGGCCCGGCAGCTGGCCGAGATCAACGCGCCTTTTGTCGCCTCGCGAGCCGAGAGCCGGGTGGAGCTCGGGATGGTCGAAGGCGCGGACGGGGTACGCATGGCCGTGGTCGCGGACCTCGACGGGCGCATCATCGCGCCGGCTTCGCGGCTGAACCATTACCTCGTGACGGGCTCCGCCGCCGCGCTCTCCAAACGCGCGGCCGCGGCCTTCCGCAACGGCAAGGAAAGCGGCCTCATGATGGAGGTCGGCGAAGGCACGCTGGTGGCGATCGAGCCGCTCCGGGCCACCGTCCCTTCGACCGGCCGCCATGCGGTGGTGGGCATGGCGGTGGTTTCGATGGATACGTCCTTGGCCACGTTGCAGATGGGCGAGGCGGGCAATGTCTACTCGCAGGCGTTGATCCTGAGCGGCGTTTTCGGCCTGCTCATCGCGTTCGTGCTTTATCGGCTCACGCTGCGCCCGTTCCAGGTCCTCAACGAGGACATGGACAAGGTGCTCAAGGGCGACATGGCGCAGGTCACGCGCGAATTCAAGATCGAGGAGCTGGCGCCCCTGTGGGACATCATCAACTCGACCCTGCAGCGCGTATCGCACGGGGGCGAAGGAGCGCGGAGCGCGGCCGGCGTCGATTCGGGGCCGACGGCGGAGGACTACGTGGGACCGCTGAGATCGGTGGCGAGCGCTGTCAACGCCGGACTCGTCGTGCTGGGAAGCGATCACAAGATCATCTATCTCAACCCGCTTTTCGAGGAGATCAGCGGCATTCGGGGCGATTCGGCGATCGGGCAGGAGCTGTCGGAGGTCGCGCGCGACCAGGCGCTCGGAGCGATCGTCTCGGATCTGTTCAGCCGGGCGATTACGGGCGGGGAGGCGATGGCCGAGAACTTCGACTTCTCGGGAATTTCGTACAGGGTCCAGATCGAGGCGCTGGGCAAGCGCGGAGAGGCGGCCAGGTGCTATGCGCTCCTGGCCGTGAAGAACGGGTAAGGAGTCATGGGAGCGGCGGTTAAACTCAAAATGACAGCGGTGCCCCGGCAGCAGGGCGAGCGCGCACGCCTCAAGGTGGTGCGCGGGCCCGACTACGGGGTCACGTTCGTCATCATGGGTGGCCGCGCGGTCGTGGGCCGGGGCGAGGAAAACGACATCGTCATCTCGGATCTCAAGGCTTCGCGGCAGCATGCGGAGTTCCTGTTCACGCAGGCGGGCTGGCAGCTCCGCGACCTCGGAAGCTCCAACGGGATACTGCTCAACGGCAAGACGGTCCAGACGAGCCCCTTGCGGCCGAAGGATACCATCACGCTCGGCGAGACGACCTTCGAGTTCCTGACGGCGGAGCAGCCGACCACGATGCTCGCCGCGCCTCCGCGCTCGATGGAGCAGGTGCGGGTGGAGGAGTCCGCTTTTGAGGAGCAGCGCCGCAAGGTGCGTAACCTCGCGGCCTTCGGGACGCCTCCCGGAGTCCTGGGCGCGCCGGCGCCGGCTGTCGGAGGGGCCTCCGCGGGCGGAGGGCCGCGGCGACTGCTCGTGCTCGGCGTGATCGGCGTGGGCGCCGCGCTGCTGCTTTTCGGCGGCGAAGAGGTCGTCAAGAAGAAGCCGGCGCGCAAGGCTGCCGCCACGCAGAACTCCGATCTCGAGAAATACCTGCCGGCCGATCCCGCGGTCCAGAGCAAGGCGGCGGAGCTGTTCTTCAAGCTCGGCTTCCGCGAGTACACCCAAGGCAACTTCCTGCGGGCCAAGACGCAGTTCGAGACGGCGCTCCAGGTGGCTCCGCGGCACGCGATGGCGGCGCTCTACCTCCAGAACTGCGAGTCCCGGATCAAGGAGGAGGTGGATGCCCACCTCCGGACGGGCAAGAAGAGCCTGAACTCCGGCAAGCTTCGCGAGGCGAGGGCTCACTTCGAGCAGATCCTGAGGCTTCTGAATCGTGATCAGACCAACCCGCACTTCATCGAGGCGAAAGAGCAGCTCGAGGCTGTGCGCAAACAGATGAGAGACGAACCGGAGGAGGTGAGCTGATGGGCGCCGCGCCGGTCCTCGACATTCTCCTCGATGGCGAGACGATCAAGAGCTGCCCGATCGAGGGCGAGGTGCTGCTGGGTCGCATGCCCGGCTGCGTGATCCGGCTCGAGGATCGCGCGATCTCGCGGCGGCACGCCGTCTTCCGCCAGGTCGCTGGCGGGGTCCAGGTCGAGAAGCGCAGCGAGTTCGCTCCGCTCATGGTCAATGGGACCGAGTGCACCAGCGCTCTGGTCAAGGAAGGGGACGTGATCTCCATCGGGCCTTATCTCCTGCGGCTCGCCGCGGACAAGGCCGCGAGGGAGGAGACTTCGGGACGGGCGCCGCAGGCCACGGCGCCGTTGGCGATCGCCCCTCTGCCCGAGGAGATTTCCGCAACCGAGGCGCTCGCGCCCGCGCTGGGAGAGATTTCGCAGCCTTCAGTCGAGTCGTTGCCGCCTTTGCCGGCGGAGGCCGGAGCGCCGCCTGAAGCTGCCATCACGTTGGCGCCTTCCACCGTGACATCGGACAGCGGGTCCGCGGCCGAAGCTTCCGCGCCCGGGAGCGCGCTCTCGCTCGTTCCCGCCGAGGGGGCCGCTCTCTCGATCGAGTCCTCGGGAGTCGCCGAGCTGATCGAGGATGACGCTCGGACGAAGGTCGCGGCGCCGGAGAAGCTCGCTGTCAAGCTGCTCTTCAAGGAAGGCGATGCGAACGTCACCGAGTTCGAGCTGAACCAGGACGAGATTTCCATCGGTCGCGGCAAGGATTGCGATGTCGTCCTCCTCGACAAGAAGTCCTCCCGCAGGAATTCGCTTATCCGCCGCGCCGGCCTGAACTTCGTCATCAAGGATCTGGGTTCGGCCAATGGCACCTACGTCAACGGCGCGCGCGTCGAGGAGCAGGAGCTGGCGAGCGAAGACGTCGTGCAGGTCGGCGACGTGGAGTTCCGCTTCAAGGCGATGAGCGCCGATTACCTCGCCCGCGAGGAGAAGTTCCTGAAGGTCGTCGAGGAGGAAGACAGGACCTCCGCGGCGGCGGACTTCGATCTGCCGTTTCCCGAGGCTCAGAACGGGGAACTCGAGCTGGCGGGCGCGCCGCAAGGGATGAGCCCGATGGAGGTTCTCGCCGCCCACGACGCGGGCGCGGCACCGCAGCCGGACTTCGGCGCCGCGGGCGCGCCCATCCCCGGTATTCCGGGCATGGGCGGAGCGGTCGGCGTAACCGGGCCGCAGTCCAACTCGATCATCGGAAAGCTCCTGGCCCGCTACCGGGCGATGCCCAAGCGGCAGCAGTTCGTCTGGACCGTTATCCTGATCTGCCTGGCGGCCTTCCTGATTCTCGGCGACGAGGAGTTCCTGAACGAGGGCAAACGCTCCGGGCAGCAGCAGGGCAAGCCCAAGACCGCGGCCGAAAAGGCGGGCGCGGCCACCTTCCAGTCGCTGACGCCCGAGCAACGCAAGTTCATCGAGAGCCAGCACGTCCTGGCTTTCGACTTCTACAAGGCCCGTGACTACGACAAGGCGCTCTTCGAGCTCGACAAGATCTTCGCGCTTGTTCCGGATTACAAGGATTCGCGCGAGATCGAGCGCTACGCCCGAGAAGGCAAGCGCAAGCTCGAGGCGATGCAGGAGGAGAAGCGCCGCAAGGAAGAGGAGGCCCGCCTCAAGGCGAAGGTCGCGCAGCTCGAGGAAGAAGGCCGCAACCTGATGGCCAAGAAGCAGTATGAACAGCTTCAGGAGATCATCGGACAGATCCTCGCCCATGATCCCGAGAACGCGAATGTCGCCAAGTGGCGCGAGGAGCTCGAGCAGCGCGAGGAGGCGCGTCGGGCTTCCGAGCAGCAGCGCGAGGTCCAGCAGGAGGTGAACCGCGAGGGGTGGACTCTTTACCGCCGCGGGCTCGACTTCAAGCGCAAGTCGAAGTTCAAGTCGGCGATCGCGACCTTCCAGCGCGTGCTGGAGATCGGCGCGACGGATGCGCGTCTGAACCGGCTCGCGAAGAAGATGTGGCGGGCCTCAGTGGCGTCGCTGCGCGCGGTGCGCGACCCCGTACTGGCCGAGGCCAGGGAGGCGGAGACGGCGGGAGAGTTCGTGAAGGCCTTCGGCCTCTTCCTGCGCGCGACGAAAATCGATCCCTCACATCCCGACGGCTTCGCCGGCATGGATCGCATCCGGGGGATCCTGCATGAGAAGGCCAAGCATCTTTACACCGAAGCGGTGCTCGCCGAGAGCTACAGCGACTTCGATACGGCGCGGAGGAAGTTCGAGGAGTGCCTCGTGACCGCGCCGCCGGAGGACATCTATCGGGATCGCGCCGCCCGCAAGCTCGCGCGCTACCTGCGCAAGCCGGAGCCGCACCCATGATCCGCGCGGTGAGCGTCTATCAGTCACCCGGGAGCTGCCCGGCCCAGGAAGATCACCTGCTGGTGCAGGAGAACAAGGGTATCTTCGTCGTGGCGGACGGATTCGGAGGTCCCGTGCCGGGCGCTGAAGCGGCGCGGACGGCGTGCGAGGCGGTGCGCAGCTTTCTGTTCAAGGAGGCAGGGGACCTCGACGCCACGCTGCCCTTCGAGCTGCGCTCGTATTTCTCGCTCGCGGGCAACGTGCTTTTCAACAGCCTCATCCATGCTAACCGCAAGGTGCTCGCGCTGAACAAGGGCAGGAACGTTCATGAGAAAGGCGGCGCCTCCGTGCTGGCCGCCTTCCTCGACGGCTCTCTCCTCGCGCTGGCCAATATCGGAGGCTGCGGAGCCTGGCTCTTCCGCGGCGGTCGCATCGCGGAGCTGGTCGTGCCCCGCACGTACGGCCGGCTCGCCGATCCGTTTGATCCCGAAGCCGTGAGTGGCGCGCGGATTCCGCTCATGGCGGTGGGGATGGCGGGGGATCTCGAGCCCGAGATCTACGAATGCCGGATTGAGCCAGGGGACTGGCTCCTGCTGCACACCCACCGGACCACCCCTGAGCTCCGGAGCCGGCTTGCCGCGCTCCAGGCGGAGGCGTGGTCCCCCGAGGTCGCCGCGGAGAAGGTGATCGACGAGCTGAAGTCTGAGCACTTTAAAGATAATGCGTCGTTTTCATTAACGATCTTCTAAGGCCC
>JAMPXZ010000257.1 GCA_023700925.1 Oligoflexia bacterium
ATGACGCCGGCGCCGAGCGCACGGAGATCCTTGAGCTGTTCGACCGTTGCTCCGCTGCCGACGAAGAGCGGAACGCCCAAGGCCTTGGTCGTTCGCGCGGCCTGTTCGAGGGCGAGCAGGTCAACCGTTTTGCCGGTGCCCGCGCCGCTCACGATGATCCCATCGGCGAGGGAGCGCACGTGCGCGTCTTCCACTGCCAGCGACAGATCGTCCGAGGAGAGCGTACGCGCGTGCTTGACATGGACGTCGGCCAGGATTGCCACTGGAGAGGAGAGCCGCTCGCGTTCGCGAAGCAGGAAGGCGGCCTCCCCTTCCAGCATCCCCTGGTCCGAGGCGGCGACGCCCGAAAGTACGTTGACCCGGATGAAATCGCAGCCGGTCACTGATGCGATCGCGAGCGCGGCACGCCCGTCGTTGCGGAGCACGTTCAGGCCGATCGGCAGGCGCGTCGCCTCCCGGACGGCGGCGGCGATCACCGCCATGCTGGCGACGGTCTCGGGCGGAACGCGGTCCTTGAAGAACGGCACGTCCCCGAAGTTCTCGAGGATGATTCCTTCAAAACCGGCCTTGGTGAGAAGCAGGGCCTCCTTGACGGCGGTCACGCCCGCTTTCTGCAGCAGGGCGGGCGCGGAGGCTCCCTGCCCCTGGGGGGCTCCGGCCAAAGGGGGCAGATGGATGACTCCGATCAGGCGGGGAAGCCGAAGCGCCATGAGTGATCTCCTTCGCGGTCAGGTTTTTTTGCCGCCGAGCTTTTTCCAGAATTTGGAGATACCGGCGCCATCGCGCGAGGCAGTTGTCGCTGGAGTCGGAGCTTCAGTGGCGGGAGAACCGAGCAATTTTTGCGCTTCCTCGTGGGAGAGGCGGCCCTCGGCAACCGCTGTTTCGACGATGGCTTTGGCCTGGTCCTCGGACAGGTCGTCCGCCGCAGGAGAAGTTTCAGCGACTTCCGTGGCGGGAGCTTCCATTCCCATCTGGCCGTCCAGCGCGCCGGGAAGGTTCATCCCTTTCACCAGCTCCATGAAGTCCGGTGGCAAGGAGCGCTCGAATTCCTGGGCTTCACGGGTGACGTCCTTGCCCGCCATGGCTTTTTGCATTAAGCCCTGAAGCCGCTGGAGCTGTCCGCGCGGGAGCCGCTGCATGACCTGGGCGAACTGCGCCATGGTCTGCGGATCAAGGTTCGAGAGCGCCTCATAGGGGTTCTCACCGCCTGCCGCTCCGCCTCCGGCGGGCGCCGAGGGCAAGGTGAGCTTAGGGGCCGCGTTAATGCCGTGGCAGCGTTTGTATTTCTTCCCGCTTCCGCAGGGGCAGGGTTCGTTTCTTCCGACGCTCGAGCTGGTATTGGATTCAGAGTTCATGTCCAAAGTTCTAGCCAAGACCGATAACTTTGTCATCAGGCTTGACCACGGAAAGCAGCCAGCTTAGTCTCGCCGCGTGAGTTCCCGTCGGCGCCTTCTTCTCGTTTGCGGCCTTCTTTACCTGTTCGGCCAGCTCTTCTTTCTGATCAACATCCAGTTCCCCAGGGGGCTGGACTTCGACGAGTTCCATTACGTTCCCTCGGCCAAGCAGTTCCTGCAGCTTCGCGAAAATCAGAATTACGAGCATCCGCCCCTAGCCAAGGAGCTGATGGCGGTGAGCATAGCGATCTGGGGCGATCGCCCGATCGGCTGGCGGTTCATGAGCACGGTCTTTGGCGCGCTCACCCTGGTGGGGATGTACCTGTGGGGATTGGCGCTCTTTCGTGACGAGAAAACCGCGCTCTGGGTCGCGCTCCTCTCGCTGGCCAATCACCTGCTCTACGTGCAGTCGCGGATCGGGATGCTCGATACCTTCATGACGGCCTTTCTGGTATTCGGGCTCGCGGCTTTTACCGCCACGTGGGACCCCAAGCTTGCGCCGGCGCAGCTGCGGCGCCTGCTCCTCGTCTCGGGCGCGATGCTGGGGCTCGCGACCGCGTGCAAGTGGTTCGGGATCATTCCCTGGGCTTTCTGTGTCGGTCTCGTTGCCGTCATACGCGTTCTTCAGGCCTGGGGCACGCGCTTCGAGCGCTCGGTCGGGGCGTCGGATGACTGGTTTCACCCTGACCTTTGGCGAGGGATTCGTCTCCAGGACTGGGTGATCGCGTTCCTCCTGGTCCCTCTTGCGGCTTATTATGTGACGTTCCTGCCCTTCCTTTTTGTCGCGGGAGGCAAATACGGCATCACTGACATCCTCTGGGACATGCAGTACCGCATGTGGGACGGTCAAAGCCGTGTCGTCAGCTCCCACCCATACATGAGCAGCTGGACCGCCTGGGCGCCCCTCAAACGTCCGATCTGGTATGCCTACGATAAAGAGGTAGGGGCCCCTGGCTTCGTGCGGGGCGTGGTCCTCCTCGGTAATCCTTGGGTGATGTGGACCGGGCTCCTTGCCGTGTTTGCCACGTTCTGGAGCTGGATCAAGGAGAGACGCCGCGAGGCTTTCCTTGCGGTCGCTTTTTATCTGGGGCTCTACCTTTGCTGGGCCGTGATCCCGCGGAAGGTCTCTTTTTACTATTACTACTATCCGGCGGGCCTCGCGCTGAGTCTCTGCGCGGCCTACTGCTTCAGGCGGTTCGACGAGCTCACGAGCGGAGGCTATCGGTGGGCACGTTGGGCGTACATCTCCGTCGCACTGCTCCTTTTCGCCTACTTCTATCCGATCCTGGCCGCGCTGAAAGTTCCGACGGCGGCCTTTGGTCAGTGGATGTGGTTCCGTAGCTGGATCTGAGCCGTCGGCGCTTACTCAGCGACCGCGTCACCCTCGCCTCGGGGATCGGCGACGCCCCAGGTGCGGGCGCTGGCGGCCTCCGCCGCCGGGAAGCGTTCGAGCGCGTGGACCGTACCCAGGGCGGTCAGCTCCTCGAGGCGGTAACCGAGCTCGCGAA
>JAMPXZ010000092.1 GCA_023700925.1 Oligoflexia bacterium
CCTTTCCGGCGGTCTCTTCAAAATCCTCGACTGCCGGGAGCCTGTCGGCGTCTCTGACCTGCCGGGAGCGGATCAGATGCCTGACCACCGCTTTGGCGATCGGATGGTTCGAGCGGGACTCGAGCGCGACCGCCGCGTGGGCCGCGATCCTCTCGTCGCCGGGGGCCACACTCCACTCGAGCACCTCGAATTCGCCGGTAGTAAGCGTACCCGTCTTGTCGAGAAACACCTTGTCGACGCGCGCGAGCCTTTCAAGCACGTCGGCGCCCTTGATCAGAAGACCCGAACGCGCCGCCTTCCCGATCGAGATGCTCAGCGCAAGCGGCGTGGCCAGCGCAAGCCCGCAGGGACAGGTGATGATCAGCAGCGCCAGCGCCCGCTCAAACCCGGCCTCCCAGCCCAGGTGCCAGCCCGTGCCGAGCCAGGCGAGCGCTGCGAAAACCAGAACGGCACCCACGAAACGGCGCGCCACCGCATCGGTCAGGGTCACGATCGGAGCTTTCCGCTGCGCGCCTTCCTCGATCGCTTTGAGGATTCGGCCCAGGCGGGTCGCGTAGCCCGCTCCGGTTGCGCGGATCTCCAGGACCGAGGCCTGATTCACGGTACCCGCATGCACTATCTCTCCCTCACCGACGCCGACCGGATCGGACTCTCCCGTGAGAAGCGCGCAATGGATCGTGGAGCGCCCCGCGATGACCGTGCCATCGACCGGGATCGGCTCGTTAGGGAGGACCTTCACCACGTCACCGGGCGCGATGACTTCGATTCCGACCTGCTCGTACGATTCGGTCTGAGCGAGCCTTCTGCGGACGGACGAAGGCATGAGGAAATGAAGCAGCTTGGAGGAGCGGAACGCGTTCTCATGCGCGCGCTTCAAGAGGTAGCGGCTCCCGAGAAGCAGAAAGACCAGCGACGACAGGGAGTCAAAATAGATGTGGGAAGAGCCACGAAAAAGATTCACGGTGCTCGCGAGCGTGCCCCCCACCACGCCGAGCGCGATCGGCACGTCGATCGAGATGCGCCGGGTCCGCAGCGAAACCCAGGCATCCCGATAGAAGGGCACGGCGCTGTAGATCGCGACCGGCAAAAAGAGCGCGAGACTCACCCAGCTGAAAGCCTTAGCGAGCGTGCCCGTCGCGCCGCCGTAGAGCGACACCGCGAGGAGCATGAGGTTCCCATGGCAGGCGCCGGCAATCCCGAGACGGATCAGCATCTGGCGGTTTTCGCGTTTCTGGTGCTGCTCGAGCTCCTCGCCTCGCACGGGATGCGGGCGATAGCCGAGACGCTCGAACTCCCGCGCGGCCGCGGCGAAGGAGCCGCCCTCCGGGATCCGCACCAGCGCCGTGGAGCTGCCGAGGTCGAGGCGAACGCTGCTGAGCCCTTTGACGAGCTCCGGAAGCTTCTCAAGGAGCCAGACGCACGCAACGCAATGAATCCCCTCGGCGTAGAACGTCATTTCCAAGCCGCCCCCGGGGGCGCTCATGGCGTAGAGTTTTAGGAACGCGGGATCATCAAGATAGGTATAGCTTCGCCCCGGCACTGCGGCAGGCAACGGCTGTCGCAGCCAGCCACCGGTCTTCTTCAGAGCGTAATATTCCGAAAGCCCCCGCGAGTGGAGAATGGCGAATACCGCCTCGCAGCCCTCGCAGCAAAAAGACTCACCCGACGCGCGGCCACAATGCAGGCACGGGATCGAAAGGGCTGGAGTAGCTGCGACAAGTCCAGGAGCCATTTCCACGAGTGAAGCCTTAGCGCAAGCGCTTCCGGAATGATAGCGCTTCTGGCATGTCAGGTGCTACCGAGTCGAGAGGGCGCGTGTGCCCAGCAGGTTGCTGCCGCGCATCAACGGGAGTAAGGTGAATCTGATAGCTTGACGAGGGTGACCCTATGAAAAAAGTTCTTTGGGCTGTCGACGCATTTCAGGAAGACCTGATCATCCAAGAGCACTCGCTCTCGCTCCTTCGCTTTATGGCCCGCAAGACGGGTTGCCAGGTGGAACCGGTCTACGTTCTCAGCCCCGACCAGGTCAACGTGACCGTCGAGTTCACTCCGCCTTGGGTTGACCAGTACCTCCCGGCGGCTGAAAAAGCCCTCACTCACGCTCTCCGGGACGTCGCTATTCCAGGACTCCTCAAGCCGAAGGTGCTCGTGCAAAACGTCCCCTCCGTCAGCCGCGCTGTCAACGCACTGAGCAACTACGGCCTGGCAACGGGTGCGGATCTGATTGCGGTGGGTACTCACGGGCGCACTGGACTTCCCCGGCTCTTTCTCGGCAGCTTCACCGAGTCCCTGCTCCTCAGCGCCCGCCTGCCGATTCTCACTATCGGACCCGGTTCACGCGTTCTGGACAAGTGTGACCACATTCTCTTCGCCACCGATTTCAGCGAGGCTTCGCGAGCCATCTTCCGAGGAGTGCTGACACTTGCCAGGAGCCTTGGGGCGCGCGTGACGCTTTACCACCATCTTCAGAACCCCATAGAACCGGTCATTCAGTCGGGGGTCTATCTGCTCGGCGGCGGCTGGGTCTCGGCCGCGTCCTACCTGGAGGAGACCTCCGCCTCCCAGCGCAGAGCCGCTGAGGAAATGCTGGTAGAGGCGGGAGGGGACACCTCGCATGTGGAAATCAGGATCGAGAGCGGCCCCATCGGCATCACGCAATCGATTCTCGAGTTCGCGTCAGCGAACAACGTCGATCTCATCGCGATGGCAGCCCAAAGCGGCCCCGTAGCCGCCGCGATCATCGGAAGCGTCACCCGCCAGGTCGTGCGGGCGGCGCCCTGTCCAGTTTGGGTGGTCCACTCGACCGGAACCGAATAAGCTAGGAACCTGTGAAGAGCTTTACCCTTGCGAAGAACCTGTCACCGGCCCCGGCTTGGGCGCGCGAAACCGTGCTGCCCGGCGGCGATCGCTATTTCGTCCGGCTCCTCGAGGCGTTTTCCCAGGCCACCTCCTCAATCGATCTCGAGACGTACATTTTTGAAAACGGTCCGCTCGGTAACGCCGTTCTCGGTGCGCTCGAGACCGCCGCCGCCCGCGGAGTCAGGGTTCGCCTCATCGTGGACGGCCTCGGCTCACCCTCCTTCAACCGAAGCGCGGTCATCGCGCTTGCTGAGCGCGGGATCGATGTGCGGGTCTATCACCCGCTGCCCTGGGTCTGGTTCAGCTTCTCGGGCTTCTTGAGCCTCTTCTTCAAGCTCAACCGCCGCGATCATCGCAAGCTCTGCGTCATTGACGGCAGGATCGCCTTCACCGGCAGCATGAACGTGAGCGCGGATCACCTCAAAGAGCACCGGGGAACCGCGGCGTGGCGCGATACCGGCGTGGAGGTCGAGGGTCCCGATGCGGGCAACCTGGTACGCGCTTTCGAAAGAACCTGGATGCGCGCCACCGGGGTCCATCACCGGCTCGGCCGATGGTCGCCCTCGCCCTGGCGCCGCTTCAGGAACCAGAGCGCCCTCGTCCGCCTCAACACGTGACGCTCGGCGCGCCGCCGCTATTACCGGGATCTTCTCAGACGAATCACCCAGGCGCGGCACCGCGTGTGGATCACCAATGCGTATTTTGCTCCGGATATTTTGCTGGCGCGGGCCCTGCGGGTCGCGGCCTGGGGCGGCGCGGACGTACGCGTCCTCGTTCCGAAGAAATCGGACATCTTCTTCATGCCTTGGGTGACCGAAGCCTTCTACCACCACCTCCTCCGTGCGGGGGTCCGGGTTTACGAGTTCCTTCCCTCGATCCTTCACGCGAAAACCCTGCTCATCGATGACTGGGGGACCATCGGTTCGAGCAACCTCAATCATCGAAGCCTGTTGCACGATCTCGAGGCCGACTTTGTCGTAGGGCATCATGAATCGATCGACGCCCTGGCGACGCTTTTCGAGGAGGACCTGCGGCAATCACGCGAAATTTTCCTCGGAGAATGGAAAGGGCTCCCGCTGTCCCGCCGGATGGTCGCAAAGATTTTGCTTTTCTTCCGCTACTTCATTTAGATTGGCTCTCTATGGTCGAGAGCAGCGACGCCGCTGTCGCTCCCATTCTCATTGCTGATGACATGGAGGCCGACACCGCCTCGGGCATTCAACGCTCAAGGATGGTCGAGGGCTATGCCGGACTTCTCGGCGCCGCGCTCAAAGCTCCCCTTCTCGCCGTCCACGTCGAAAAAGCCACTCTCCCCTCGCTCGCCTCCTCGCAGTTCTTCGGACAACGCGCGCGAAACACCCTTACCGGGATGATTCGCGGAGGCGCCAGGGAGACCTCCCGGCATGTGATCGTCAGCGGCATTCCGGAGCGGGAAATCCTCAAGCTGGCCGAAAGCCGTCCCCGCCCGATCCTGATCGCGATGGGCACGCGCGATCACGGCGGGCTCAAACGCCTGCTGCTGGGAAGCGTTGCCGAGAAGGTGATTCAGGGCTCGCGTCTACCGGTGCTCACCCTCGGTCCGAAAATCACCTCACTGCCCTCGCGCAATCCTTTCCTTCCCGAAGAGCGGCCCGCGCTCCTGGTCGCCACGGACCTGAGCCCGGCGCAAAAACGGGTCGATGCCTTCGCCCTCTCGCTCGCAAAAATGCTCGGCGCCCGGGTGACGCTCTTTCATTCCCCTTTCAACGATACCAAGTACTACCGGGCCCTCGGGACCCGCTTCAAGGAGTCGGGCGAGCTGCTTCGAGATGTTCGCGCCGCGCTGGAGAACCGGACTCGCCGTTTCTCCCGGCACGGCGTCGCCTGCCAGGCTGCCCTCGACACTGAGACGACGTTCATCTCCGAGGCAATCCTCAAGGCCAGCCGCGGCCATACGGGCATCATCATCGGAACGCATTCCCGCTCACCGCTGACCAAGGCCATCATCGGCAGCACCGCCCGCTCCATCATCCTGCAGTCGCCGGTGCCGGTCTTCACGCTCTCGCTTCGGATATAAGAATAAAAAAGGGCTCCAGCGGGTGGGTGCCGGAGCCCTTATGGCATCAGGAACTGATGCCGAGCCAAAACCGTCCTAACTGAACTCGATCAAGTTGCGGAGTCTCAGCTGTGACTTCGAGTTCACTACAGGCGGCTTCGCGTGTCCGGACACACAGCAAGCAGCAGGCCAAGAAACCGCTCGAGCCTAATGTGCTGAAATTATTATACAAATCTGGTGACAATCGAAACACTCCCGGCACAACTCAAGTCACGGGCGAGGCGCAATAACTCAAAAACGGGCACATTCGTCCCATTGAGGGATGTCCCACTGGATTTCCCGATACCCCTGGGTTAAATGCCTTTCATGCCATCCATTTCAGCTACGCCTTCCTGCGCCCGGGGCCGGATCGTCATCATCGATGACGACAATGAGATGCGGTCACTTCTCCAGGATTTCCTGACTGACCAGGGTTACTCGGTCACTCCCTTTGCCCTCGCGGCTGATGCGCTGCAGGCGCTGGAACCGGGCGGACGCCTTGGACGCGATAAGCCCGAAGGCGACGTCGACGTCATCGTCTCGGACATCAAGATGCCGCAGATCGACGGCCTCGAGTTCACCACCCGGGTAAAGCACTTCCGCCCCGAGCTGCCCATCATCCTGATTACCGCCTTCGGCAGCATCGAGACCGCCATCGAAGCGATGCGCCGGGGCGCGTTCCATTACGTCGTCAAACCGTTCAAGCTCGCCGAAATGGCCGTGCACCTGGACCGCGCGGTCGAGCACCGCAAGCTCCAGCGCGAGAACATGGTGCTCCGCGAAGAGGTCAAGCGCAACTGGGCGATGGGCGACGTGATCGGCAAGAGCCCGGGCATGCGCGCGGTCTTCGATCTGATCTCGCGCGTCTCGCAGGCCACGGCCAACGTGCTGATCACCGGCGAGAGCGGCACGGGCAAGGAGATGATCGCGCGCGCGATTCACCAGAGCGGCCCCCGCGCGGAGCGCCCTTTCGTCGCGATCAACTGCACGGCGATTCCCGAGACGCTTCTCGAATCCGAGCTCTTCGGCCACGCCAAGGGCTCCTTCACGGGCGCGATCCAACGCAAGCGGGGACTGTTCGAGGAAGCCGACGGCGGAACGCTTTTTCTCGACGAGATCGGCGACATGAACGTCTCGCTCCAGTCCAAGCTCCTGCGCGTGATCCAGGAGAAAAAAGTCCGCGCCGTTGGCGACAACCTCGCTCGCGATATCGACGTACGGATCATCGCCGCGACCCATAAAGACCTCAAGACGGCCATCAAGGAAGGGATCTTCCGGGAGGACCTGTACTACCGCCTCAGCGTGATCCCGCTGCTCGTGCCGCCGCTGCGGCATCGCAAGGAGGACATCCCGCTGCTGGCGGGGCACTTCCTCAAGAAATACGCCGCGACGAACGGCGCCCGGGTGACGGGCTTCACCAAGCGCGCGATGATCAAGCTCGTGAACCTGCGCTGGGAAGGCAACGTGCGCGAGCTCGAGAACGTCATCGAGCGCGCGGTCGTGCTGGCCGGCGGGGCGCTCATCGACGAGCAGGACATCCCGTCGCCGGGAACGGCCAACGCCGAGCAGTTTTTCGCGAGCGCCACCACGGATTTCCCGACTCTCGATCAGCTTGAACGACGCTATATCGGCCTGGTGATGGAAAAGACCGGCGGCCGCAAGGACAAGGCGGCGCAGATCCTCGGAATCAACCGCCGCACCCTTTATCGCAAGGAGCGCGAATACGGCCTCGTCTCGCGCGAAACGCTGGAGGAGATCCAGGAGCAGGAACGCCTCCAGGCCCTGGACGACGCCTCTTCACGGTCGGACTGAAGCACGATCGCGCGGCGCGAAAGCCATCGGCGAAGGAACGGGCCTCGGTGCGAGCCGGCCGCCTCCCCCCTAGACGGTGGCAATCCGTCGCGGCAGCGGATAAAGTGTCGCAATGACGACTCAGCCGATCTCAAAAGCCCAGATCCAAAGACGCACTGACGTCGCGCTCGGCCGCGCGCCCGCGGACCTGATCATCCGCGCCGTTCGCTACCTCGACGTCTTCTCGCTGCAGTGGAGAAGCGGGGATGTCTCGATCGCCGACGGCGTGATCGTGGCGCTGGAGCCGGGCCTTCAGGCTAAACGGGAGCTCGACGGCACGGGGCGCTTCCTGGTCCCCGGCTTCATCGATGCGCATGTCCACGTCGAAAGCTCGCTGATGAGCCCCTCGAACTTCGAGCGCGCGGTGCTGCCGCTGGGAACCACCGCCGCCATCTGCGACCCGCACGAGATCGCCAACGTGCTCGGCGTCGAAGGCATCGAGTATTTCCTCAAGGCCGCCTCGGAGATGAACCTCGATCTCTTCGTGATGCTGCCCTCCTGCGTCCCCGCCACCGACTTCGAGACCAACGGCGGCGGCACGATCCGGGCGGAGCGCCTTGCAGCGCACCTCGCCCACCCCCACGCCCTCGGCCTGGCCGAGATGATGAATTTTCCCGGCGTCCTCCATGGCGATCCGGAGGTCCTGAGCAAACTGGAGCGCTTCTCCCATCGCCCGATCGACGGGCATAGTCCGCTTCTTCGGGGCAAGGAGCTTTCCGCTTACCTTTCGGCCGGAATCTCGAGCTGTCACGAGGCGTCGGGGCTCGAAGAGGCGCTGGAAAAAATTTCAAAAGGCATGTCCGTCTGGATTCGCCAGGGGAGCGTTGCCAAGGATCTCAAGGCGCTCGTCCCCGCGCTCAACGCGGCGACGTCGATGACCATGGGCTTTTGCACCGACGATCGCAACCCGCTCGACATCCTCGAGGAGGGACACCTGGACCACCTCATCCGCGAGGCGATCGCGCACGGCGTGGCGCCGGAGGTGGCGTATCGGAGCGCCTCCTGGAGCGTCGCCCGTCATTACGGGCTCGTCCGCCGCGGCGCGATTGCGCCGGGGTACGTCGCCGATCTCGTGCTGCTCGACAATGAGCGCGAATGCTCGGTCACGGACGTCCTCAAACGCGGTCAGCGGGTCTCCGAGCTTGCGATCCGCGCCACCCCCTCAAGAGCACCCGCAAACACGATTCGCGCACGGATGCCGGCCGAGGCCGAGCTTCTTGGGCCCGAAGGCCTGGTTCACGTCATCACCGTCGAAGCGGGCAGGATCCTCACCGGCCGCGAAACCCTCCGCCACGACTCGCCAGGCGTGGCCCGTCTCGCGGTGCTCGAAAGGTACGGAAAGGGCGGCCGACCGGCCAATGGTTACGTCAAGGGCTTTGGCGCGAATTTCCACGGCGCGATCGCCTCGAGCGTCGGCCACGACAGCCACAACCTCATCGTCGTCGGCAAGAATCCGACCGACATGCGCGCCGCACTCGCCTCGCTCATGGAATGCGGCGGCGGCTTCTGCGTCGTCTCGGACGGCCAGGTGCGCGCGCGCCTCGCGCTCCCCTTTGCCGGGCTCATGTGCGACGAGGCCCCGGCCACGATCGCGGCGACGCTGCGAGAGCTCAAGGCCGCGAGTCGCGCCATCGGCTGCGACCTTCCGGAACCGTTCCTTCAGCTCGCCTTCCTGAGCCTGCCGGTGATCCCATCGCTCAAGCTCACGGACCGGGGGCTGGTTGACGTCGACGCCTTCAAGATGATCGACGTCCGTATCTAACGCGGCGAATCAAGAGAGCATGCATTGCCCTTCAAAAAGGGCTCTGCTATGGTGATGTTCTATTTGCAGACCACGCGCTCACCCTTGGCGTAACAAAACGCTGATGAAGACGGAGAGATGGCCGAGTGGTCGAAGGCACTCCCTTGCTAAGGGAGCAGTGGACTAAAATCCACTCGAGAGTTCGAATCTCTCTCTCTCCGCCACTTTAAAAAGGGGGCCGGGTATTTAACCCGGTCCCCTTTTTAATTTGGTGGGAAGGATAGCGATTCTTCACGTCCTCCGAGTTCGCTCTTGAGGTCGCGCTTCGCGCTCCTCTCTCGAGCGCCTCTCGGACACGCAGCGCGATCAAAACAGGTCCGCAGGACTGTTTTGCCGCGCTTGCGTCTCTCTCTCTCCGCCACTTAAAAAAGCCTCGGACCCTTTGGGCCCGGGCCTTCGATTCTTCACGTCCCTAAGCCAGATGACTCATCGGCACGACGGTGATTCTCTTGTCGATCCGCTGTCGCTCGCGGCAGGGAGCGATGATCCACACTTCCGCGTTCGGCACGCGCCGAAGGAAAGCCGTGGCGGCGCGTATGATGTAAGGACCCGGAGATGCGTCCTCCGTGAGAATGCAACCGACGACGCGACCCGGTTGCTCAATCACCAGGTCCATGCGGGATCTCTTCGCTGACCTGTAATAGCGAAGGCGCAGGGACACCGCCCCCGAATACTCATGTTGAGCCAAGCACTCGTTGATCGCCCAGATCCGCACTCGCTGAGGCAGGGATGCCTGAAGATGGTTAGCCAAACCCGTGTCGAAAAGAAGATATTCCTCTTTCCCGACCCCGGCAGGGTGTGGATCGATCCTGTGCAAGATAAAGAGCGCCTGAAGAGCCTCCACATGAGTCCGGATCCGCCTGGCATCTTTCCGAAGCCGATCGGCGATCTCCGCAAGAGTGGGAGTTTCGAGGCTCGCGATAGTGGAAAGGATATCCCTGGCAAGGGAACCATCGATCCGCCCGCCACGAACTTGCTGCAGGTCACGATAGCAAGCCGTCTCAAGCCAGGTTTCAAAAGATGCGGCGCGCTCCTGGCCGCTCCGTAGAAAGCAGATTCCCGGCAATCCTCCTCGTTCAAGGTACTGTGCCCGCTCAGCCTCGCTGGAAGCCGGGCCTCCGAGGAGTTTTCCGGTCCACGGCGATACGAATGGCTTTTGTGCCGCCTCTCTCATCGTCATCGGAAACAGGCGCAGGATCCCGATCCTACCCGTAAGCGATTCACGAATGCCCGTTTTTCGCGAGAATTCGGTGGACCCACTCAGAATGTACTTGCCCGGAATCCGCTTTTCATCGACATCCGCCTTGATGGCATCGAAAAGCGGCGGCGCCTTTTGGACCTCATCGAGCACCAGTGTCCGGCTCTTACGCCTGTCTCGCATCTCTTCGAGGAAACTGTCGGGCGCGCGGTTAGCGCGGTCCTGAAGCTCCTTCAGATCGAGTGTCAGATATTCGGTCGACTCCAGCTCTTTGGATAGGAGATCCCTGAGGAAGGTGCTTTTCCCTACCTGCCGGGGGCCAAGGATTCCGAGCACCGGCCATAGCTTCAGCCGCTTGAGCGTAAAGGGAAGAAGATGGCGGATGCGCTGATGAGCCATGGATCCAGAATACAAGGTAGATCCTATTCTCGCAAGTCTATGCAATTATCGGCGGTACTTATAGATTTTTACTGGCCTTATCCTTGAATTCTCAATTTTTCGCCCGGACCGCGCCCCCTGACTTGACCTCGCAGGTAGTTCGGCTATGCTTTTTGACGAAACAACTCCACAAAATGGCAAAGCCCCTTGAACTCAGCCGCAGAAATTTCCTGAAGTGGGTCACGGCGTTCCCCGCGCTGGTAGCGAATGCGCAAAGGCGCCTGCTTTTTACCGGTTTTCACCGATTTGGGTCCTTCTGGACGATGAACAAATCAGCCGTCCGAACGACGCAGCTCGCGACGCGGGTAGCGGCCTTGATGCCGGTCGATGCGAGGGTGACCCAGGTCGCCACGCGAGTGGCGGCTCTAATACCCGCTGATACGCGGGTCACCCAAGTTGTGGTTCGAGTCGCCGTAAGGCTTTGATGAGAGAAATGGAGGCTTGAAATGGCATTGGTTTGGATAGATGGGTTTGAAGACGGAGTTGGCGCGACAGTTCAAACCGCGGTCAGTGAAAATACCGCCTACTGGACTGCCGCTATTACCGTCACCACCACGGCAAGGACGTCTTCGCCAACCGTAACGGCCCAATCACTTAGTGGCGGCAATACGCTGATGGTCCCGGCGCAAACTGAATTGATTATCGGAAGTGGCCTCTATTTTTCTTCTTCAAACGCGGTCACTCTGTTTGAATTCCGAAATACGGCCGGTAACGGAATCCGAATTCGCCGTCTCGCGGACAACAAGATCGAAGT
Organism: Oligoflexia bacterium; assembly: GCA_023700925.1. Taxonomy (GTDB): domain Bacteria; phylum Bdellovibrionota; class UBA1018; order UBA1018; family UBA1018; genus JAMPXJ01. The sequence continues at coordinate 10,976 of JAMPXZ010000092.1, forward strand.
TGTTCGGATCTCTGACTCAGTGAATTTGGGCACCTCAACGGCGACACTCACCGTCAATGTATGGAACTACATTGAAGTACGGGTCAAGATTCATGCAACGGCCGGGGAGGTTGTCGTACGCCTGGACGAGACCGAATGTCTTAATTTGACGGGACTGAACACCACTGCCGGTTCCGTCAGCGACATCGACCGGATCTCCACCTTTAATAGCAATGTATATGACGATTTTTACGTCTGCGACACGACGGGTGCCCAGAACAACTCTTTTTTGGGTGCGATCCACGTCTATACGCTCATGCCGAACGCCGTAGGAAGCTCGACTCAGTTCACCCCGACCGGTGCCGCCAATAACTGGGACGCCGTCAACGAGGCGGGCGCCGACACCGGCACCCACGTCTCAAGCAATTCGCCCGGAAATATCGATTCGTATAATATTGAAACCTTCACCGGAACGCCCACGGCAATTCCTGGCGTGATGCTCTCAGCTTTTGCCCTAAAGACCGACACCAAGCCGCGGTCTTTCAAGCTCCGCTGCAAGGTGGGAGCGAACGTAACCTCCTCATCCGCATTTACCCTGAACTCCGCCTATCGACAGGCCCGAATCGCGCTCGACACCCAGCCCAGTGGTGCCGCCTGGACGAAGAGCGATATCGACAGCATGGAAGCTGGAATAGAGGTCGTCTAAAGGGTAACCGCCCTAAAGTCCGGTTATCCACGACAGGTAAAGATCGCCGCCGACGACGAGAAGCGAGTACACCGAGTGCTTGCCGGTCGTGGTCGCGCCATGATCGATCGGCAGATGAACGGTAATCGGGGTCGTGCCGGCGTCACTATAAGCCTGGAACGAGCAGGTGGCGGAAACGGTCCCCTTCACGACGAAGGTATAAGCTCCACCGTCTTTCAAATTATGGAAGCTGAAGGCCGTACAGTTGGCCGTCGTGTACTGATTGTTGCCAGTGGCGAAGTTAATCGTCGTGCCAGCGTTGTTCACGGTATTGCCGATCATGGCCCCGTTGACCGCGAGTTGCGCCTGAGGCGTTGACGTTCCGATGCCCACATTTCCCGCGGTATAGTAGGCGACAGAGCCCGAGAGCTCGAACGGGCTTGCGCCCGTGGCACCGGTGGCGCCTTGTGCGCCCGCATCACCCGTTGCGCCGGTCGCGCCCGTCACGCCAGTGGCGCCTTCGCCAGTTGCCCCCGTCGCTCCTGCAGCCCCTGGGTCACCCGTTGGGCCGGTCGCGCCCGTAACACCACTTGCACCCGTGGCACCTGTCGCGCCGCCAGAGCCTGATAAGGTGGTCCATGAGGCAAGCCCCGAAGCGTCGGAGGTGAGGACCTTGCCTTCGCCAGGTGTGCCACCGGTGATTTTGACCTGACCTGCCACCTCAAGTTTTGCCCCTGGGGTGTCCGTGCCGATGCCGACGTTGCCGCCAGCCTTCAACCTTAACTTTTCCGTTACCGCGCTGCCGGTCCACGAATTAAAGACAATATCAGTTTCATTGTTTGCGGCCATTTTATGCGCGCCAATGCTCATTGAATCATTCGCTCCATCGACGCCAAGACCGATCTGGGTGCTTTGACTGACCGAGGCGTTGGTGACGATGGATAGCTTATTATTCGGAACCGCGGTTCCGATGCCTACATTGACGGCATCCGCGCCCGTGCCGCCAAGGACAATCGAGTTCGATTGACTGACTAGCGCGTTCTTGCCGATGGCCGTGGCGTTGGTGAGCTGGGTCGTCGTACCAGGGCCGGCGTTGGAGCCAAGGAAGGTGTTGTAGGAACCGGTGGTGTTGGCGTTTGCCGGCGTCGCGGTGTAACCCGCCTGATGACCGAGCGCCAGGTTTCCAGCTCCCGTCGTATTGCTATAAAGTGAACGATATCCCATCGCGGTATTCTGTGCGCCCGAGGACAGGCCATAAAGTGATTCAGTGCCGAGCGCTATATTGCTCGTGCCCGTATTGTTGGCGCGAGTGCCAGAGCCGAACATGGTGTTGTAGCCGATGGCCAGGTTGTTCGTTATGACGTTGGGGACGTCCATGTTGAACATGGCGTTTTCGCCGATCCCGATGGAACTCATACCAGTTCTATTGTTGTAGAGCGCATAAGGCCCGAGTCCGATATTCCCGAGACCAGTTGAATTAAAATACAGCGCCATGACGCCGACGCCGAGGTTGAGCTCGCCCGTGGTGTTGGCCTGCATGGCGTTTTCACCGATTCCGATATTACTCAGGCCTGTTGTATTGCTTCGCAAGGCCCTGTAGCCAATAGCGGTATTGGAGGAACCGCTGCTGTTAGCCGTCAAGGCGCTCAGGCCAAGCGCGACGTTATTGGTACCGGTACCGTTACTGGTCAATGCGCTCGAGCCGATTGCCACGTTATTATAACCGCTACTGTTGTTGCGAAGACTGAGGGTGCCGAGCGCGACGTTGTTGTAGCCGCTCGTGTTGTTTTCCATGCTCGCGTGGCCGAGAGCAACGTTGGCATATCCGGTATTGCTCACTGGAGTTCCCGAGCCCATCAGTGCGTTGTAACCCAGCGATACGTTCGAACCCGTGCCCGCCACGGGCCGCATGTTCATCTGCGCCTGGTAACCGAGGGCAACGTTATAGGTGCTGTTGTTCGTATTATTATTGAGAGCGTTCGTGCCGGCTTTCATGCTGAAGCTGGCATCCTCGCTCATCATCGGACCCGTAACGCCAGTTGCGCCCTGTGCGCCGGTTGCGCCCGTAGCTCCGGTGAGGCCTGTGGCGCCAGTAAGGCCTTGGGCACCAGTTTCGCCCGTAGCACCAGTCACACCTTGTGCGCCTTGAGCACCGGTTTCACCCGTAGCGCCAGTGAAGCCTTGTGCGCCCTGCGCGCCAGTTTCACCCGTGGCTCCAGTCACACCTTGCGCACCCTGTGCACCGGTCTCGCCCGTAGCGCCAGTCAACCCTTGTGCGCCTTGAGCTCCTGTTTCGCCCGTAGCACCCGTCACGCCTTGTGAACCTTGAACTCCTGTTTCACCCGTAGCACCC
>JAMPXZ010000093.1 GCA_023700925.1 Oligoflexia bacterium
GTCAATCGTCCGGAAGAACGGGCGGAATCGGGGAATAATATGAAACTGCGAAACGGTGGAGTGGTCCTAATCCTCAGCACCTTCGTGTTGAGCGCTATCCTGAACCCAGCCTATGCCGAGCCGGTCAGAAGGGGTCCTCGCCCCACGCCGACCGCGACTCCGGCGCCGATTCCCACGCCCACGCCGACTCCCACCGCCACTGCTGATCCAACGCCCAGCACGGGACCCGTGATTGTCGACACGTCCCAGGCCAGCCGCGACGGACGCTACGACGGCGCGCAGGCCGGAGCACGCGAGGGCCGCGAGCGCGGCGCTCAGGACGGCGCTCCCGACGGTCGCGAGGACGGCGAACGCGAAGGTTACAACCGGTGCTTCCGCCAGGAAAGTGAACGCAACTACGACCTCGGCTACAGCGACGGCTACCGAACCGGCGGAAACGAAGGCGACTACGATGGCCGCGAGCGCGGCAACGCCGATGGCTGGGCGCAGGGCCTGGCGGACGGACGGGCCGACGGTGAAAACCGCGCCGACCGCGACGCGGACCGCGACGCCTCTCCGATCGGGCGCGCACGCGGCATCGAAGAGGCCAACGCCTCAGACGCCACCGAGCGCGGTGATGGCGATGGAACGATCGCCGGTGACCGCGAGGCCCGCGAACGCGCGCTCGCGGTGGATTACCGCCGCGGCCGCAACGATCTGAAGGACGAGCGTTTCGCCGAGGCCATCAAGTACCAGGACGAGTTCTCCCAGCGCCCCGCCGCCGCGGCCGGCGCATCAAGCGCGGCACGGACGAGCGTGCTGAGCAGGATTTTCACGCCTCTCAGCAAGCTCAGCGCCCTGGTCTCGACCTTGCGAGACGGCGGTCACGACGCGAACCGACGGATTACGCCGGGCGCGGATTTCCGTTACTCCAACCCGAGCCGCTCCTATCCGACTGCCGAGGAGAACCAGGCCTATCGCGACGGCTATCGCCAGGGCTACGTCGATGGATTCCGCGAGGAGTACGACAACGCCTACCGGTTCGCCTATCAGCGCGGCTACGACAACGGCGAAGAGCGCGGGTGCCGCGAGGCGCAGCGCCGCGACTACCGCGAGCACTACAATCGCGGGTTCGAGATCGGCCGCCGCGACGGCTATAGCGCGAACTATAATCGCGCTTACGACCTCGCCCGTCGCAACGCCTACGATCAGGCCTTCCCGCAGGCCTCGGACACGGCCTACCGCGACACCTATCCTCGGGCCTATGACCGCCACTTCGAAAGCGCCCGCGCTTCCGCCTACGCCGAGCGCGTCGACGAGCTCTATAACGCGGCTTTTGAACGGGCCCGGATCGCCAAGTACAACGAGATGTACCCGCTCTACGCCGAACAGGAGTACAAGCGCGGACGCAAGGACGAGGCGCAGGATTTCGTCGATCGCCCGGTCCGCCTCCTGGCCGCTGACGTCACCGAGACGATCGAGAACGGGCTCATGGAACCGGGCGAACCGCTCCGGCTGCGGGTCTCGCTGCGGAACTTCGCCGCCGGCACCCTCAACGGCAAGGACGTCAAACTTCGGGTCGAGGCGCTGGACGCAAGCTCGGCGGTGATCACGCAGGGTGAGGCCACTCTCGTGAAGAACCTCCGCGAAAAGAGCTCCACCTCCGTCACCAACGCCCTGGAGTTCCGGATGAACGAATCGGCCGCGAACAAGGCCCGGAGCTTCCGGGTCACGGCGCTCTTCCAGGGGCGCAACGTCGGAACGATCGACGTCGACGTGACCGCCAAGTTCATGGTCGACGTGCAATTCGCCGAGCCGATGAGCGTCAAGGACGGCCTCGAGACCCAGGTGAAGTTCCGACTCACCAATCAGTCGCTCCAGCCGACCGATGGCTCGCTTGCGATCCGCTTCATCGCGGACACGGCGCAGCTTGAGGTCCGGGGCGCCGATCAGCTCACGGGCGGGCTGAATCCCGGCGAATCTCGCGAGATCGTCTACACGGTGATCGCGCGGACCGCGCAGGACTCCATCCGGATTCCCCTGGCCGTCAGCGTGACGGGCGGCGGACGGCGGATCGGCCTGATGGACGAGACGGGCCAAGCGCCGGTGGTGAACGACTACCGCGTGACCTTGACCGGCTCGGCCCGCGAGCTCACGCAGGCCGGCGTCGTGCGCCTCACCTACAAGGTGCGGAACACGGGCTCCCGGCTCCTCTACAAGAGCCTGCAGCTGAACTTCCGCTTCAAGAATACGGACACGCCGGAGAACTTCGTGGTCATCGGACCGAGCACGCAGTTCCTGCTGCCGCTCGAACAGGGAGAGTCAGCGACCTTCGTGGTTCCGGTGCTCGTGAAGGAAGCCAACTCCGGGGCAACCCTGGAGCTCGAGCTGCAGGAGGACGGCCAGACCGTCGTCATCCATCAGGCGAGCTTCGGCAACGCCGTGAACTGAGCGATAAACTGCGAAAAGAAGGGGAACAGATATGAAGATCCAGAAAGCACTCCTGATCCTGATCCTGGCAATCGCGGCTTCGGCCTGTGGCAAGGTGCCCAAGGGATACAACGGCGACTTCGTGGATGCGACCACGGGCGCCAAGCTCACGCTCAAAGGCAGCGAAGGGTCGCTGGCGACCAGCGATGGCCGGGTCATCGAGGCCAAGGCCCAGACCCTGGACTTCGAGGCGCTGATCGAAGGCAAGCCCGGCATTTACCTCCGGCCCCTGGCGGATGACGATTCGCGGATGGAAGTCTTCTGGATCTTCCCCCAGCTGGAGACCCGCAAGCAGGAGTACGACTTCGTGTGGGTCCAGGCCGAGCTGCTCTACTCCCGCTTCAACGCCAAGCAGGAGGAGAAGGTGCAGCAGTTCAAGATGATCCATTGCCGCGACGGCATGATCCTGCTCGATCTGCCGACGAAGACGTGGAACGGCGGCTGCCCGGCGGGCACCATCGAATACGACTTCGTCCGCAAGGAGTAGCCCGAGGGGCGGCTACTTGACAGCCGGCTCCCCGATTGCAAAGATGGCGAAGATGCCTCGATTTCTACCGGTTCTTGTACTTCTGTTCCTAGCGACGGCCTGCGGCCCGGGCAGCGGCTCCAACTTCGGAGTGGCGAGCTTCGTAAACGAGAACACGGAAGGTACCGTCGGAATCGGCAACGCCCAATCCGGAGGTGACAAAGGCAACTCCGTCGCCCAGTCCTTTCGCCTGACCGAGGCGGCCGATGTGCGTAGCGTTTCCGTCAAGCTTGAGCGGCGAGGCACCCTAGCTGACTACCAAAGCCTGACTCTCTCGCTGGATACGAGCGCCACGGGTGGCGAGTATCCAGCCGGCACGCCGCTCAGCCCCAGCGCCACGGCTATTCTGAAGGTTACCGATATTACCGACCCGCGCTACTATAGGTTCGTCTTCCCGTCCGCGGTCGCTCTCGGCGCCAACACTACCTACTGGATTCGACTCAAGGCCAGCTACCAAATTAGTAGCTCCAACTACATCGCCTGGCGCGGCTACCAGGGTGACCCGGCTTTCGGCTATGCCGACGGAGTTGCGCTCTACCTTACCACCGGCGGAAGCTGGTCCGATTCGCTGATCGGTACGGACACCGACCTCAACTTCACCGTCGACCGCTAGTACCGCGGCAACTAGCCTTTCGCGCGAAACGCCGCGCCTTAAAGCACCAAACCGGGCACCGCTGTTGCACGCCTCCCAGCTAACGCTTTCACGTTTTCAAGGAGGCTTTCTCATGAAACGCACGTCCAGCGGCTTGGCGGCCCTCAGTCTCGTCGGCTTCTATTACCTGTGGCGCAACCGCGCACAGGTTCAAAGTTACCTGAGCCGCTTCCGCAGCAAGGGCATCGGCATCCAGGAGACGGCAGAGAGCCGAGTCTCGACACATAAGGCTGTCTGACTTTCCAGTCAGCCCGTCCGGTGGTAGGGTCCGCGAATGAAGACTCCGTTCATTGGCGCGACTCCGGCCGGCACGCGCGCCTATTTCTCCCGCCACCCCTCGCAGGAGCCACGACGCCTGGGAAAGACGGAGCTGAGCGTCTCAAACGTCGGCTTTGGCGGCTATCGCATCCACGATCGCGACCCGGTCCATCGGGAGGCGCTCCGGCAGGCCCTGCGTTCGGGCTGCAACCTCGTGGACACGAGCGCCAACTATGGTGATGGCGCTTCCGAGCTTCTGATCGGGCAGGTACTCGCGGAGCTGTTTGAGACCGGCGAACTGCGGCGGGAACAGGTCGTCGTCGTAACGAAGGCCGGTTTCCTCCAGGGCGAAAATCTCGTGCGTGACCTCGAGGACCAGCTCGATCGCTCCTTGCACCGGCTCGGGCTCGCGAGTCTCGACATTCTCCTCCTTCATAATCCGGAGTATTTTCTGGCCGCGGGCGGCGATCATGCGGAGTTCTACCGCCAGATCGGTGCGGCCTTCGCCTATCTGGAGACCCAGGTTGCCCGGGGGCGGATCGGCCAGTATGGAATCTCATCGAATAGCCTCGTCGGGTCCAAGACCGATCCGGAGTTCACCTCGCTTGCGGCTCTGCTCGATCTGCCGATAAACGCGGAGAAGGCGGCGAGCGGGTTTCGCGTGATTCAGTTTCCCTTCAACCTGCTCGAAGCGGGCGCGGCGCTCGAGGACCATCACGACGGCAAAACGCTGCTTGAGCTCGCGGCAAGTGCCGACCTCGGCACGCTCGCGAACCGGCCGTTGAACGCGCGCCTGGGCAATCGCCTGCTTCGTCTTGCCGAGTTCGCGGTCCACGACCCCGAGCTAACGACTCAGCGGATCTGCGACGGGATCGCCAGACTCACAGAGCTTGAGGCCACGTTCCCGCCGGGGGGCGCGGCGCCGGAAGAGTTCCACTGGGGCCACATCCTCCAACGCAACTTCAACCGGCTCGAGGAGCTGGAGACCTGGAAAAATTTCCTCGCGTTTCGCATCCGCCCGGCCCTCGCGGCCGGTCGCAGCGCACTGCCGGAGCCCGAGGAGCAGGCCTGGCTCACCGCTTACCTCACGCAGGCCGAGCGCCTGTTCGAAGCCATCACCCATCATCTCGAGAATCACGCGGCCGTCGATGCGGATCGGGTCAGCCGGACGCTCCTCGAGGTGGTGCCCGGACTCTCCGATGTCAAGACGCTCTCACGCAAGGTGCTGCGGATTTACCGCTCCTTTCCGGGTCTTCACTGCATTCTGATCGGAATGCGACGTCCTGAATACGTGCATGACGCACTCGAGCAGGCGACCGCGCTCAGCGAAGATGAGGCAGTCCGCGCCCTTGCCGCGATGGAGCTCCTCCGGTAGGTCGCCCGATTTTTTCAATGAATATTGAAAACTTTTTCGTGCGGATTGCAATTTCGCATTGCTTGTCGCGCTGCGCCCTGGGTTATGACCGTCCCACAAAACGAAAGGACGGTACGAATGACGCCAAAAACGCCCCGCACGCTCTTCACCGCGCTTCTTGCGCTGCTCAGCTTTTCCTGCAACGGCGGCAAGGGAAGCGGACTCCCCCTCGTCTCCACTGCGAGCGCCGACGAGGCTGAAGCCAGCTCGGAGCAGCTGAACCTGGCTGTCAAATACGTCGAATACCTGAACCCGCAGGGCCAGCCGGTGATGAGCCGCGAGGCGCTCAACACGCTCACCGAGAAGATGAACGCGCTGGTCGCCGGCTGCAAGATCCGTTTCGTGTTGGAAGAAGTACAAGAGGTCGAACCTGCCCCCCTCGGCCTGACCTACGGCCTCGACTCCCTCGGCACGCTCGACAAGATCCGCGCGCAGTTCGATAACCCCAAGCAGCTCGTCATCGTGAATACGGGCGAGTGGGCCCACGAGAGCGTCGGTTCGGCGAATGCGTGGACGACGATGCCGGGCCAGACCCCCTCCGGCGCGGTCATCGAAGCGCCCGTCTCCGACTTCGCTGAGCTCGTCGCTCATGAGCTCGGCCACTACCTGAGCCTCGACCACGTCAGCGACCAATCCAATCTCATGAATCCGGTGATCTACGACAACTCCAGGGCGCTCGACAGCGGACAATGCGCGTCCATGCGCGAAACCGCCAAGACTGTCAGAGCGGACGCACTCCGGTAATATCTCGAAAACCCTGGAGGATCTGCGATACGAAAAAAATCAGGATTAGCTTGGATGCACCGTGTTATCCTGGGTCAAGAGCCTATTGCTGACCGTAAGCACACCGTAAGGAGCACTCATCCCATGAACCAGGTGAAATCCATTCTAATCCTCGAAGACGAGATCGAGCTCCGGGCCCCGCTTTCCTACGCCCTTCAGAAACTTTATCCGGCCGCCCGATTCGAGTTCCTGACCACGGGCGAGGAAGCGCTTCGCGCGATCAGCGCGGGAAAGTCCTTTGAGGTGGTTCTTTCGGACATCATTCTGCCGGGGAGCGTGACCGGCGTGGACTTCTGGAAGGCCTTCCGCGAGCGGCATCCCGACAAGACGTTCTGCTTCATGTCCGGCTTGCCGCGCGAGTTCTATCAAAGCCTGTTCGATGGTCACCACAGCTTGCCGCGCTTCATCGGCAAGCCGTTCACCTCGCGGGATCTCGCCGAGGCGCTGGCGCCGGGCGCTCAGGCAGCCGCCTGATTCACGAGGGCCAAGGCACCCGTCATGCAACACGCCATTCTAATCCTTAAGGATTAGGAGGTGTGCTCATGCTTTCCATACGAACGCATAACATCCTGGATTACGTCATTGGTGTGTTCTTGTTTTTCTGCCCCGCGCTCTTTGGCTTCGCGGGGATCGACGCGGCACGAAACACGTTCGTCGCACTCGGCGTTGGCTTGGTCGCCTACAGCCTTCTGACGGACTACCGCTATTCCATCGTGAAGCTGATTCCGCTCAGCATTCATATGGGGCTCGACGTGGCCATCGGCGTGGCACTGCTGCTCGCGCCTTCGGTCTTCGGTTACCGGGAGTCTTTGACCAACACGCAGAACTGGCTCCATATCGTGATGGGACTGGGCGCCTTCGCGCTGGTCATTTTCACTCGCCCCACGCGGGGTACGCTGGGCGCCACCACCGCGTACGAGGATAGCTCACGTTACAAACGGGCCGCCTGAGCTGAGCGGAAAGCGCGTGCGGTGATGCTGTTGCGCTGTTGCCGCTGACACCGCTGTTGCCGCTGATACTGCTGAAACCTCAGTAAACGCGGTAATAGACGAACGCGGTTTTCTCGTCCGACCTGCAGTACTCGGTGTACGGCGACGTCAGCAGCATGACCTGGTAACCGTTGGAGACGTAGTCGTAGGTGAGCACGCGGCTGGGCAGGTCCGCACTGTAGTGCTGCGCGCACGTTCCGCTGGTGTCCGGGCTGCCATTGACGAACGCCGAGATCTGCGCGCCCTGGAGCGAGAGTCGCGTGGCATCGACGCCGCGGAGGGCGAATACGAAGTTGATCGTGCAACCCGTCGACGGGAAAGTATCGATCATCGTCACGCGCCGATCCTCGATGATGAGCGTCTCGTCGTAAGCCGTTTCCTCATCCGGAACCTGCGGCAGAAACCCGAAACTCGGGCTCACGCAGCCGAAGTTCTCGTCCCACTTGTAAACGAAGGTGCCGATGAGGCCGGAGCCGGCGGCCGCGATCGAGTTGCCGGCCGGCGCCGCGCCCGCCGACGAGGCGGGTACCGCGTTGCGCTGCGAAAGCGGGATCCCCTTTGACTTTATGTCCTGCGCGCAGCCCTGGGCCAGCAAGAGCGCACTGACAAAACCGATCGTGAAACTGAGCTTGAATGAACGCCTCATATTCTACTCCACTCTCTGGCTTCGGGGTGACCCCGCTCGAAACATCCGATCCGGGCTAGGGAGAAGCCGGCCCACATAGGGGCTCACCCCTGTGTCAAAGCAACCCCAGTGCCAGGCCCCGTATAGGAAGAAGGCACGGATCAATTGAGCCGGGAAAACGGCACCTTGCCGAACTCCGTGCTCCAACCGCCCCTGCCCGGCGTCCACCCGGCATCAGCACGGCGATCCGACAGCTGTAAAGCGCGTTGACAGGCGCAAGCGGTTACAGGTCGCGGCGGTCTTCCCGCTGGCAGCGAATGACCGCTGGTGTTGGGACACTCTAAAATGAGTAACCGAAGCCGAAGCCAATCCAGGGAGTAGTCACGTATCGGGTGATTTGCGTCTTGCCGGTTTGAGAATCAGTTATGGAAGATCCAGCGATGCGAAGAACATAGCCCGTCAATCTGAAAAGAAAGCCTGCTTGTCCCCGGTACTCGTATCCAGCACCAAGAGAAGGATTGATACCGGTGAGAGAAGAGTCGAAGTCCGCGTTATAAACGGAGCTGTAGCTCGCGCCCGCGGTAAGAAGCAGACGGGACGTCCCCTCGCTCGATCGAACCGGATAGTAATTGCCATAAATCGGAAGGAAGAAGACGCTTCCGACGGTCGGAATAGGCGTATAGCCGGCACCGAAGCCGAGGGCAAAATCGTTACCGATAGCGTTGTCAAAGCTGACCGAATAAAGACGTCTTGGCGGGCATCTTCTCCGCGGCGACCGCGGCGTTAGACAGCGCAAACACAATGATCGACGCCCAAATACTCAGATATTTATTCAGCGAAAAATGCATCCTCACATTGAAGTAGAACTCAGAACTCCGCGCAACCGCCGCCCGGCTCGGAGGCCTCGTGGCCCGGCGGCGGTAGACAAGACGGGCACATCTTTCACGCAGATGAAGCTGCACTTTTGATCAAATCCGAAGTCTCCATTGTTCCCAATAGACAAATGCATCCTCCTGTTTGAAAAAGCGGTCTGCAGGAACAAACAGGGGTATGAAATCATCCCTCCCAACGATTGAATTAGGCCCGTATCGATCGCTGTAGAGCGACGAAGATAGAAATCGGCCACCGAGCGGCCGCTGCTATCATTTTTTATGGCAAGTACGTAACCCTGCTCCTGCATTGCAAGCGCTTCGCTTTTTAAGTCAGGATCAGCAATCAATGTCGGACTGTTCGAATACACGGTCAGCGCCACGTCCGGGTACTTCGTCTCAACAATCAAGCTCTGCCAAGATAGTCGTTCCATCTCCTCGGCGAACTCTCGATTCGAGGGAAGGCGGGCCCCAAGCTCCTGGCAATAGACTTGAGCCTCGTCAAAGGAGGACTGGTTCAAATAATAGGTCCGATAGTCAGGACTGTAATGAGTCCGTACCTTTTCGTACAGGAACTTGACCTGAGGCGGGTGCATCGGGAAATCCGGCAGGCGAAACTCATCAGAGATCCCAGGATTTTTGGCATCATACAGCGATTTACATGCTTCGTAGGAACCTGTTCGGCTGGCGAGACACTGCCCCGAATTCCCTCTGATGATCACGAATCCAAAGTCAGGCCGTTCCCCCTGTTGAAACTTAAAGCCATCAAATTCCATGATCGATTCGTGATCAGCCGAAAACAGAAGGGAGGCCGTGCCTTCCCTTTGAGTGAGCTTAGGATTTTCAAGAGTGATGCTGGAATCGCCACTGCTGAAAAGCTTCAGGGAGAGGGACGCTGGATTCAAGAGGCCCTGGCCCCTGAAGGTCAGGTAACTGAATTTGCCTTGAGTGGAGCAAACGGCACCTTTGGCTTCCTCGATCGTTCGCGCAGCGATGCATACATCTTCTTCGCCTGGCTGTGGTCCGGGGTTTGGAGCGGACGGATTCGATGGAGCGGGCGGTTTGACCTGATGAGATTGACCGCCATTTGTGGGGCCACCCAGGGAGCCGCCCGGATGGCTCGTGTTAGAACAGCCCAGGGCTAGTACGATCAGCAAGCAGAGCGGAACTCCTAAAATCAATCTCATTCCGGTCATCTATAATGCATTACATCATTTGCCCAGCTAGAAGCTCCTGACAATATTTCAATTGGTAATGGCGGCCCCCCGAGCTCGGGCGCCCGCAAATTTTCGCGGGCGAACAACCTGGTCCCACAGTTCCCCATCCGTCTGGTTTCCTACCCAGTGAGGAGCGCGGGATAAATCGGCTAAGGCACCTGGATCAATTCCGTCTCCGAACTCAGCTCAAGTTCGCTCTTCAAGCCCTTTCCGAGTTCACAAGCGCCGTCTAAGCTTTAGACAGTCGATCGAAACCTATTGGCAAGCCCGCCGGTCTTCATGCAAAAACCTCGCAGATCCGCTAACTTCCCCTGGCACCCACGTTGCACAACATATGGGGTGATGTGGAATGGAGCCCTCTTCAACATCTTCACCCTTTTCGGGGCGCTCGGGATGCTCTTCGCGTCTTCGAACATGGACGCTCATGCGGATGAAGCTACCGCCGGAATCGTTCCGGTTTACTCCACATACAAAGACGAAAAATCCGATCGCCTCATAACGATCAAGGGCGCGGGCACTCTAATCCAGGACGGAGATCGTTTCTTCATTCTCACCGCGGCCCACGTCTCCCAAGGAACCTTCGGCTTGCGAGTCGAGATCGACGGCAAACCCGCCGAGATCCTCGGGCGGCGTGCGGACAATCGCCACGATCTGGAGCTGATCGAGACCGGGCGTCCGAAGCCCGAGACCGGCGTCTTCGCCGCCTACGATCCGAGCTGCGACTGCTATCTGACCAAAGGCCTGGCGTGGGTGTACCGAATCGGGCCGCAGATCATGAAAATGGGGTACCAAGACCCGGACGGCGTCGCCTACTGCGGCTACACCTGCACCCAGTATGAGCTGATCATTCCTCCTTGGAGCCCCAGCCGGCCAGAAAGCTCAAGCGCGAACGGCAGCGTTTACGGAAAAAACTTCGGGCAAAAGACCGAGCCGATCTTCACCGTCGACTCGGGGCTGGCAATGTACTCCCAAAGCACGCTCATCCGCGGGATGAGCGGGGCCCCCATCGTGTCCTACCGAGAGAAGCCCACTTTATCGGTCCCCCAGCTCGCGGGCGTCGCCCTGAGCTTCCATCGCTTTCACAAAGGCACAAGCTTCGCTTCGGCCCAGGCAATCGCGACGCTTCGCCGCGACTATCTCGGCCAGGCTCCGAGCGAGAGCGTCCAATGGCATCTTGAAAGCGGGGCTTTTTTCCGGACCTACCCCGACGGAACCCGCGAAATCCGCTCCCCGTCAGATCACTCCGGCAACTTCCTCATGCAAGACTCCGGCAACGGCACAAGTGCTGAAGGGGGCAATGGAACCAGCGTCGAGGGTGGAAACGGCACGAGCGCGGAAGGCGGAGGCTCGGTGCGCGCACTGAGGAACTGGGGCAAAACCAAGCCTCAGCCCTTTGAAGTCATTTACCAGGGCAAGCCTTCGGGCGGGTTCCAGATCCGCGACCCCCAGGGAAGGCTCCACTTGCTCAGCCCGGATGCCGAGTCCCTGAATTTCATCCAGCGCAACCGAGGCAAATCATGTTCGATCGAGGCCCTGTCCGCGGGCGTCTCGCTCCTGGACACCCTCGTTCAGAGAAGCGATCCAGGATCGCTCGCCTCCGGGTCACGCGTAGAAGGCAGTTTGGACCGGTTCCTAAGCGCAACCGCGATCCCGAGATTCGCGCGGCACATGGGAGCCTCGCTCGAGCTGAAGGAGAGAAAGCTCGTCATCCGTTTCTGGGCCAAGCAGCGCGCGACCTTCTTTCGAAAGGAGTGGGAATCGAATTTCGAACTGGTTCTCGATGAGAAGGGAATCCCCTTGGGCTCAAATCAAAAAGACTTCTTTCCGATCGTGGAAGTACGGGACCCGGAAACCGGCGACGTCTACGAAGTAGACTTGCAGGATCTCTTCTTCGACCGCTTGGTCGAGCCTTGGGCAGGCGCTTCCTCCCTGCAATGGAGCGGGGTTCCTCAGCTCCGGGTCATCCGAAAAAAGCCCAAGGATGAGGACGGCTATGAGACGCCCTTTTTCTTCGGTCCGCTCTCCACCAAACGGCCGAACGTGAAGACATCGACCCTCTGCGAGGCTGACCGGGCCCCCAGCTCCCTGAAGCGAAAAGCCACTTCGCGACTTAAGCGGGAGACCAAGAAAAGATGAATCGCGAAAGCCCAGATCTTCACGCGTGGCTCAAAGTGATCCAGGCTACGCAAGCCGAGCTGAGGGAACTCCTCCTTTTCGGCGAGCTCTCCCCTTCCCTTCGTTTGTATGCCTCAACCATCAAGGCCTTTCTCAACTATGACGTCGAGGCGCTTGAATCATGCGTCACCGAGGCAGCAGCCCACACCCACGCCTTTCAGGCGCTCCCTCTCTTGATCCGGATCCGAAGGGATCTCCGGCTGCGCCAGATCGATGCGAAGAGCGTGGAAGAGCTGACCCACGTTGCCGCGACCTTCGACTTCCTTCGGGGTGAGGCGCTCTTCGTCGCTGCCATGGGATACGAGTCGATTCTCGATCACGCGCGAGCCAAGGCGCTTTACCGGGAGGCGTCCGCTCTCTTCCGTAATGTCGGGGCCGATCGCAAGGCCGTCAAGTCCGCCTTGAACTGCGTGGTCTCCGAGAGCCGGCTCTTTTCAGAAAAGAAGCTGATGGCGGATTACCATTTCCTATACAAAGAAGCGAAACGAGTAGGCGAGTTCGGGACCGCGGGAGTGTGCCTGCTGAACATCTCTCGCGAGTACCAGAAGCTCGGCGCCTTCTCCGCGGCGCTCAAGTACTGCAACCGCGCGCTGGCGCTCCACCAAAAGGAACTTGGGACGATCACCTACTTCCTCACGCTTGCGCATCGCTGCCATCTCCTCTTTCAGCTCGATCGGAGGCACGAGGCCCTGCTGGACCATGAGCAGTGCCAGAATTGTGAGTTCCCGCAAGTCCAAGCCGCGCTCCAAGTAGTGGAGAAGCTCATCTCGGGCGAGCAAGGCCAGGTCCGTGACATTCCAGTCGAGTCAGGCCTGGAAAAGCATCTCACGCCCACTTGGAAAGAGCGGCTCCTGGGAATCCAGAGCGAGACGAGGCGTCCCGAGCTGGGCGCACTCGAGAACAAGGTCATCGAGCTCTTGAGCGAAAAACCCAGTGAGAAGTGGGAGTTGATGGACGCTCTTTATGGCACGGCTCTTTCGGCCGACACTCGGGAAGCCAGGCTCAAGGCCCTGATCTTTCGCCTCCGGAAGAAACGCCCCGGCCTGATTCTCTTCAAAGACGGCAAGTATCTGATTTCCGATGGGGTTTTCCTGTCAGATTCCGCCTAGCCTTTCCTGGCCCCTTCAGAAGTAACCAGGCGTTCCTATCCCGGCTAGATCGGCTCCGGTATATTCGGCCCATCGGCGAGCTTCTAGGGCTCGCCAAACCCCCTAAACTGAAAGGAACTGATTATGAATAGGAAAACGATGAACCTTCTTCTGGCTCTGGCGACCCTCACACTCTCGGCCTCCACGCTGGCTTTCGCCGAAGAGACGCAGATCGAAGGCACCTACCTCAATACCGATGGGGAATGCACACCCCGGGGAAGATTCAACAGCTTCATGGTGCTTGCTCATCTCAATCGAGCCTCAGCATTTGAGGCCCAGGCTTGCTCCGAGGCCCGGATGCAATATTTTCGGACAAGCTCCAACTGGAATGTGACCTTCACCGTCGTCAACGAGTCCTACGAAGGCCCTTTCCTGGCCGAATCCACGCCGGATGGCAGTGTAAGGTGCAGGCAAGGCTACGTCGTGGGCTACGAAATCCAACACTGTTCCCTGACGGTCAAGTCTCAGGAAAATTGATTCCCAACTTCCCCAACCGAAGCGAGGGCGGCCATGAGGGCCGCTGTTTCCATAGACAAGCCGCAGGCCATGTCTCACGTGAAAGCTGATTCCCAACTGCCGAAAAGCCCCCGCAAAAAGCGCAGCCCGGGCCGCGCCCAGCTCGACTTTCTAAAGACGCCCACGTTTCGCGAGCTGAACAGGCGCGAGCATGGGGGGCGCCTCGGTGAAGGCCGGCGCAAGACGGCGCGCCCGATGAGCCCGCGCCTGCCGCTGCACGTGATCCTGAGGTCCACGAAGGCCAAAGGCGACTGGTCACTCTTGAAA
>JAMPXZ010000094.1 GCA_023700925.1 Oligoflexia bacterium
CGCTTGGCGTCTTCCAAGAGCCTCAGTGTCATCGAAAGAGCATCCAAAGCCGGCGCTCTTCGAATAGCCGCAATCTCCGTTTGGGAAATTGGAATGCTCGAAGCCAAGGGGCGCATCAGCTTCCCGATCACTTGTTCGGATTGGGTCAACCAAACACTGAGCGCGCCTGGAATCTCGCTGGTGCCCCTTCTGCCCGAAATCGCGATCGAAAGCTCCCGCCTTCCGGGAGTGTTTCACGGAGATCCCGCGGATCGAATCCTGGTTGCATCAGCGCGAAACCTGGGAGCGAGTCTGGTAACGGATGATTCAAAAATCAAGGAATACGGCAAAGACGGGCACGTACGAATCATCTCTGTCTGAGAGGCGCGAATACTCTCCCCCCTTGGCACGCCCCTAGGACGCGCGCGAAGGCGCGTATCGAATAGCCCGAAGCCGTGTTCGCGCACTATAACGCGTCTGCCCCCCTCGGCCCCTCTGGGGGGCGCGAGAGGAATGGGTCAGCTTCGCTGACCCAGGGGTCCGCGCATTACAAAAGATTACTCGCCAGCTCCGAGAGCTTCGAGCGCTCGCCCTTGGAGAGGGTGATGTGCGCCGAGATCGCCTCGTCCTTGAACCGGTCCACGAGGTAAACAAGGCCGTTGTTCGCCGAGTCCACGTACGGGTTGTCGATCTGATAGCTGTCGCCCGTAAGCACGATCTTGGTGTTGTCGCCGGCGCGGGTGACGATGGTCTTGATCTCGTGCGGAGTGAGGTTCTGCGACTCATCGACGATCAGGTACTGCTGCGGGATCGAACGGCCGCGGATGTAGGTCAGCGGCTCGATCTGGAGCAGCCCCTGGTTCATCAGCTCCTGACAGCCCTTGCCCGCGCCGCGGCGGCCCTTGGCGCCCGTCGTGGTCGTGGAGCCGAACAGGAAGTCGATGTTGTCGTAAATCGGCTGCATCCAGGGATTGAGCTTCTCCTCGATATCACCGGGGAGGAAGCCGATGTCCTTGCCGAGGGGGAACACGGGACGCGAAACGAGCAGCCGGTGAAAGACGCCTTCATCGACGGTCTTGGCCAGACCCGCGGCGATCGCGAGCAGGGTCTTGCCGGTCCCCGCCTTGCCGACGAGACTGACGAGCTTGATATCGTCGTTCAGGAGCGCGTCGATCGCGAAAGCCTGCTCCGCGTTCTTCGGGAAAATACCCCAAAGGCCTTCCACCGGCTTGAAGATCGGCACGATACAATCGAGCTCCTTGGAGTATCGCCCCATCGCCGTATGGTTGGGGTTGGCCGAGTCCTTGAGGATCAGGTACTGGTTCGGACGGAAGGCCTGGGTGGGATCTTTGTAGGCCAGGCGCTTCTGCTGGTAGAACTCGTCGACCAGATGGGCATCCAGGGTCACCGTAGCGGTGCCGGAGTAGAGCTGGTCGGGCTCGACGCTCGACGGCTCGTAATCTTCGGCCGCGATCCCGAGGGCGTCGGCCTTGATCCGGAGATTGACGTCCTTGGTGACGAATACGATCGGGCGCTTGGGCTGGTCCTTCTTCAGCGAGATGGCGAGGGCGAGGATCCGGTTGTCCGCCTTGTCCATCTGCAGGTCCATGGGCAGCGGTGCGTGGCTCCCGAGCTCGACGATCAAGAGGCCGCCGTTGGCCATTTTCACGCCCTTGGAGAGCTCTCCATCCGCGCGCATCTCGTCGACGAACCGGGAGAACAGGCGCGCATGGCGGCCGTTCTCGCTCATTTCCCGCTTGAACCGGTCGATCTCTTCGATGACGACGATCGGAATGATGACATCATTGTTGCCGAACTTGGAAATCGCCTGGGGATCGAAAAGCAGGACGTTGGTGTCGAGAATGAATGCTTTGCGCAAATCGAGCCTCCTTTGAAAGGAACCAGCTTAACGGAACAGCCCCGCTCGAGGCCTGGTTGAACCAAGCCGCCGGCCAAGCCGCCTTGCTCAAAGTTTAGAACATCTGGGCAAGAAACCGCAAGGCATTAGAGGCCGAACCGCAGAGACGTCCGCAACAGAAAACGGCGTTCGCGTTCCTGTCCGAAGACGCTTCCCAGCTCCTCGGAATAGGAGACAGCGGTGACCTTGAAAAGCCACGCATCGAAAGCGACGCCGTACGAAAGGGTCAGCTGATTGAGACCGAAGTAGAGCCCGAGCATCGGCAGCGTCAGCTCCGTGCCGAAGTGCACCTTCTTGCGCCAATCGGCGGTCTCCAGGATGTGGCGGTAATCGTAGGCCATGGCGATCCCGATCTGCGGGAGCCGATACTTGAAGGCGAGGCCGGCGGAAAAATTTCCCTCCTGCTTGTCCCCTCCCCGGCGGAACTTGATGTCGCCGATCTCGGTCATGACGAGGCCGGCACTCATCGTGAGCCGCGAGTTGAGCTCGGTGACGGACTGAAGTCCGGCGTCGAAGCCATAGCCCATCCCGTAAGAGCCCATCATGGCCCGCAGCTCGTCCTCGTTCAGGTTGAGCATCTGAGTGAGGCCGACCTGGCGATAGCCGCCCCGGCGCCAGAGCACCTTGCCCCCCACGCCGAAGCGCAGGTCCGACTTTCTCCGCCGGGACTTGCCGAGGAGCGATACGCCGTAAGCGGCCTGGATGCCGTTGGTGGCCTGATAGCCGAGAACGATCTTCGGAAGCGCGCGGTTCTTGGCGAGGATCGCGAACTGCTGGTCGACGAGAAGACCCACGCCGACGTTCGGCATGAGAAAGCTCGGCGAGAACTGAAAGCGGCCCAGAACCTTCTTGCCCATGATGGCGTTGACGCCGCTCGGATCAGAGATGCCGCCCAGGGACTGAATATCCCCTATCACGTCGCGCGAAAGCTCGACGTCGGCCGCAAAGTAGTTGATCGAGTGACGGGTGACGCCCGCAAGCCCCGCGGGATTGAGAAAGAGCGCCTGCTCGTCATCGGCGAGGCCGACGAACGCATTGCCCATCGCCGTCGCACGGGCGCCGCGATAGAGATCGCGGAACGGTTCGGCCCGCGCCACGGATGAAAACCCGGAGGCGAGCGTCAGGAGAGCAAGTCCCAGCGCGACCGTCCGAACCCGCTGCTGAGGTGAAGGGATGGTGTCGCTCACGGTCCGAGCCACCCGTTATCCGAGGAGTTGATGAAGTTGATGATCCCCGCGGCCGCGCAGGAGGTCACGTCGTCATTGGCGCGCAGGCACTTCGTGCGGTCACGAAGCGCGTCGGGACAGCGCGCGCAGTCGGTGACGGCCGCGTTGCAGCCACTGTTCACCCACTGGCTGCGAGGATTCAGCGGCGCGATGGCGGGCGGCACGAGCCCTTTGCAGCCAAGCACGCAGGCGGCGCTCACGCCGAGGTCGAGCGTGTCGTGGACCGTGGTCAGCGTCGTCGAAAGGTTCGCGGGCACGCTGCCGGCGGTCGCCCCCAGCGCGTCGATCAGGTTCATGAGCGCGGAGACGTAGGCGCAGCCGTCGCCGTCCAGTCCGATGGAGGTGGCGGTTTTCCACGGCAGAAGCGCGGTTTTCTTGTATCCATTACCGGCGTCCGGCACGCCATAGCGGCTCTGGATCGTGCCGATCGCGGCCATCGCGTTGAAGATCATGAAGATGTTGGAATCGCTGATTCGATCGGTCGCGAAGACCGAGCCCTCGTTGTAACCTCCGGGATTGATCGTGTTCGAGGGGAGCAGCGCGATTCCAGGCGAAAGGGCAGCCTGGAGCGCGTCGATCGCCAGGACGGCTCCTTCCACCCGGTAATCCAGCCCGGCGCCCTGCGACGGAAAGAGCTTGCTCATCGTCGGCCAGAAGCCCTCACCCAATCCCGCGAGCATGTCACCGCTATTGGCCTCGATATCCATCACGGTCTGGAAAAAGTTGACCCCGGCGTAGCAGGCGTAGGCCGAGGCGGCCTTCATCC
This sequence comes from Oligoflexia bacterium, assembly GCA_023700925.1. Classification (GTDB taxonomy): domain Bacteria; phylum Bdellovibrionota; class UBA1018; order UBA1018; family UBA1018; genus JAMPXJ01. The sequence goes on from JAMPXZ010000094.1 coordinate 3,890, forward strand.
TGACCTCGTTATCGGAGTACGGCGATTCGTAAAGGGGTTTGATCTTGGCGACTGCCGTCGCGCAGTCCCCGCCCGAAAGCGCGATGTCGACCCAGTCGAGGATCGCCTGCTTGCCCACCGGATCGCTGCCGGTCTCCACCGGCGCGCTGCAGCCGTTAAGGGCCAGCGCCACGCCTGCCAGGGCGAAAAACCGGTTCAGGAGCCGCGTTCTGATGCTCATTCTCGCTCAGGCCCTCCTGGCCCTCAGGACTCGAGATAACGAACGATTCTTTCACAACCTTCGCGGAGCGCCTTCTCCTCGATCGAGTAGCTGAGACGGAGATACCCGGGTCCGCCAAACGGTGTTCCCGGCACCACCGCCACCTTCGCCTCCTGGAGCAGCCTCTCCGCCAGCGCGAAGGAGCTCTCACCCGGTCTCAGGCAGCGCGCCACGCCCACGAAGAGATAGAAAGCCCCTTCGGGAGTGCACCAGTCAATTTTGCCTGTTCTTCCCAGAATATCCAAGCACAGATCCCGCCGCCGGCGGAAGCTCTCCACCTGGGCCGCAAAGTCGCTTTCGGGAAGCGGAAGCGCCGCGAGCGCCGCGTACTGCGCCAACGAATTGATATTCGAGGTACATTGCCCCTGAAGCGTGAGCATCGCCCGCGTTGCAGCCGCCGGAGCCACCGACCAGCCCACCCGCCAGCCGGTCATGGCGGCGCTTTTCGACATTCCATTGACGGTGATCACCCGCTCCCGCAGCTCAGGGGCCGCCTCAAGGAACGAGCAGAACGGCGTCGTCCCGAAGGTGATCCGATCGTAAATCTCATCACTCACGACCCAGAGCCCCTCGGCGCCGGGAGTGGTGAGAAGGACGTCCGCGAGAGCGCGGTACTCGCGCTTCGAATAGACCGCGCCCGTGGGATTGCAGGGCGAGTTGAGGACCAGCGCCTTGGCCCGCGGACCGAGGGCGGAGCGGAGCTGCTCGGGGGTGATCTTGAAACCCTGGGACAGCGGCGCCTCGATGAACTTCGGAACGGCGCCCGCGATCTTCGCCATCTCCGGATAACTCAGCCAGTACGGCGAAGGAATCAGGAGCTCATCGCCGGGATCCAGCAGCGCCATGAACGCATTGAACAGCGCGTGCTTGCCCCCGTTGGTGACGATGACGTTCTCGGCGGTCCAGGGCTGCCGGGCGGCGAGCGAGGGCTGCTGCAAAAGCGTCTTGCGGGCGATCGCCTCGCGCAGCTCCGGAATGCCCGGCGCGGGCGTGTACTTGGAGCGATCGCGGCGAACCGCCTCGATCACGGCCTCTTTGGCCGCCTCGGGCGCGTTGAAGTCCGGCTCACCGGCGGTGAGATTGATGACGTCGATCCCCTGCGCCTTCATCGCCATCGCCTTCGCGTTCAGGCGCAAGGTGGCGCTCTCAGCGATGCCCTGAAGGCGCTGGGCAAGGGCGGGACCGGAAGGCGCGGCGCCAGGGCGCGGGAGCGGACCGGGCATCGTCAGGGCACCTTGTTTCGCGGGATCTTCTGCTTGAGGCGTTCCGCCACGGACAACGGAACATAAGGCGAGACATCACCGCCGTAATTGAAGAGCTCCTTCACCATCGTGGAGCTGACGAAAAACAGGTTCTGACCTGTCATCATGAACAGCGTCTCGACTTCGGGGTTGATCTGCTTGTTCATGCTCGCCATCATGAACTCGTGCTCGAAATCGCTGGCGGCCCGCAGCCCGCGGATCACGGCCGAAACCTTTTGCCTGGTGGCGTAGTCCATGATGAGGCCGGGCCACCGATCCACCTTGACGCCCTTGCGACCCGCGGTCACCTCGCGAATCAGCTCAACCCGCTCGTCCGGCGTGAAAAGCGGATTCTTCGCGCCGGTACCGGCGACCACGATCGTCACCTCCGAAAAGAGCTGAAGCGCCCGATCCAGGATGTCGAGGTGGCCGTTGGTGATGGGGTCGAAAGATCCGGGATAAATCGCGCGGTGTGCGGGCATCAGGTCTCCTGTTCGACTGCTTGATAAGTCGTCAGAACACTATCACCATAATTTTTCTCGCGGACTTTGACAAGGTGAGGCGCGTTCGCGGGGAGCGAGGCGATATGGGATTTCTGCGGGCCCCACTCGAGGCAGAAAAAACCTCCGGACGCCAGCAGCCGATCCCACGGAAACTCGAAAAGCAGCTTTTCCTCCCAGCCGCCCGCGTACGGCGGATCGGCGAGGACCACATCGAACGGGCCGTGCTTGAGCAAAAGCTCCGGCACCTGCATCACCGAATCCTCGATGACGACGACGCGGCCGGAGACCTGCAACGACTCCGCGTTCTTCTGGATCAGCTTGACGACGCTGCGCGCGCTTTCGACGAAAACCGCCGAGGCCGCGCCACGCGACAGGGCTTCGAAGCCCAGGGCACCCGAGCCCGCGAACAGATCGAGCACCCGAGCCTCCGGAATCGCGCTTTGAAGCGAATTGAAAAGGGCCTGTCGCAGTCGTGCCTGGGTCGGACGGGTCTTGAGGTCCTTAGGCGTCTGAATCAGGCGACCGCGAAACTCCCCTGACGTGAGCCGGATGATTTAAGCCGCCCTCCGCTGCGCGCGGTTGCGGCTCACCGGGATCTTGAACTCGGCGCCATCCGCCAGCTGGATGCAAAGAGAGCCGTCCTGGAAGCCGACCAGCACCTCCTGCCCCTCATACTCGTACTTCAGCTTGAGGGTCATGCTTCCCGTAAGCGTCATCGACAGCGTGCCTTCCTCGCTCGTCACGCTCGCATTCTTGAGAGACTGGGGCATAGGATTGCTCCTTAAGGGGGTGACCGACGCTTCATACTCCGCGTCGACGGTCTCCACGGGTTCGGTTGCCTCGACGGCAACAGGCTCCTCGACAGCTACGGGTTCCTCGACACTCGTCTCCGCCTCGGGGACCACCTGGTCGAGCAGGCCACCCCCCGTGGCTTCAGAGTCATCCTTCAGATCGCCCAGCGTCTCCTCGAGGCTGGCGTCACCGCCTGAGCCATGGAACTCACTCAACGCATCCGTCTCATCCGACATGGGCACACCCTCCATCTGCTCCCCCTCGGCGCCTGTCAGCTCGTGGGCATCCGGCGCGATCGCGTTCAGCTTGGGGGCAGGTTTGGCCGCGACCGGCTCCGTTCCGCCCATCTCGTGCTGAAGCTCTTCAATCTGACTCATGATCTCATCGAGCTCCTCGTTGCCTGAAGGAGCCGGAGCCGCCTGGGCGGTCCCTACGGGTGCTGTCGGTACTGGTTTTTTGAGAGCAGTCATCGGTGTTGTTTCCCTTCCCGGTACCTTTCCATCGGCAAAGCTTGCCAAGAAGTTTAGGTCACGAAAAAGCGCGTGATTTCGACGCCCTCAGATTTTTGCCAAAGGCGTCAGGACTTTTTGCTCGCCCTCGCCCGGAATTTGTTGTTTATCATTCACCTCTCTCTCAAAGAGACGTGTGGTACTGGGGTTTTCGGGGGCGTTTTTTCCATGGATAAGCCTGTAGGCTCTCCAATCGGTTCTGGTGTGCCAGGCAATTTTGCTGGACGTTTCAAGAACTTAGGCGTTCCGTTTGATCCTCGCGATCTATTGGAGCCGTTCACCAGCGCTCCCCCGTCCGAGCCGACGCTCTTCGAACGTCCCGGGCTGAATATCGACCCGGACCTTCCCGCACTCGCCCCCTTCAAAAGCACTCCTCAGCAGCCTCAAGGCGCCCTCGCCGCCTTCGTGACCCTCAAGAGCCACCTCCTCCAGGACCTCGAGGGAAACCTCTCACGCCTGCTCAGCCTCAACATGAGCCGCCGCGAGGCGGTCGCCCAGTACCTGGATCGTCTCGCCGGACACACCTCGGGTCCCACCGCGGTGTCGGGCAACCTGGATGCCGCCGGCGGCCTCCGCCGCTGGATCGAAGGACCGCGAAGCCCCGCGCAGGCCTCGGCGCTGCAAAGCTACTTCGAGGAGGTCGCGCTCTTCATCCTCGCCCAGGCGCTGCTGCTCAAGTCCTGGTCCGACCGCGGATTGCGTCGGTGGAACGAAGCGGATCTCAAGGACCTCAACTGGGTAGTCAACAGCGCGCTGAAGCCCTACGTGCCGCTCGATCGCGAAAGCTGGCAGGTCGCCCGCCAGAACATCTACTCCTGGTACAAGCCCAGTGCGTTCATCCAGCACGAGATCTGGACCGCGCTCGACGCCTGGAACGTCACCCACGAGGGACCTGAGTTCCTGCTTTCGCTGCTTTCGTCCTCACGGCAAAGCCGCCCCGAGGGTGCCGATCCTCAGGGCTACGACGCGCGTTTCCTCGAGGCGCTGTGGAAGCAGATGCCACAGTTCGGCTTCGATCTTTCCCTGAGCCCGGGCCCCCTCAAGCGCAGCTGGTTCGGCTTTTCTCCGACGTTGCGCGACGGCGCGCTGGTGCGGGCAACCGGCGGCAACGCCGCGAACGGCCTGACCTGGATCGGCCTGGAGTCCTCGCCGTTCCACCTCCTGACCGCCGAGCTCCTGCAGCTTTGGCTCGGGCTTTCCACCCCGCCGCTTTGGGCGGTGGGAACCGGCCTCGAGGTCCACACCCGCGATCAGCTAAGCCTGAACCTCGGTTCTCCGAAGCCCTCGCTGCTCTCACGCATCGCGGAGATGGAAGCCTGTGACATCGCCTTCGTGATGGAAGAGCGCGCCACCCGCACGCAGGGGCGAAGCGCCGAGGCCCAGCGGCTTCGCGAGCAGCTCGAGCACCTCCCCTACTTCAGGAAACTCAAAGCGCCCGGAACCAGTCTCGGCGACCTTCAGGCCTGCGTCGCCCTGACGAAGCTTCGTCCCGGTGGCCTGCTCTGGTGGTCGCGCGAGGAGCCGCTGAGCACGGCGGATGGTCCGGAGGCGCTGAACTTCCTGCTCGATCGCGCGCGCCTCGTCTGCGAATGGGATCTGTCGGATCTCTCGCATTCGCTGCCGGGCACCAAGCTCCCGCTTTTCCCGCGCTACCTGTACCTGCTGGCGCGGGAGCCGCGCGTGGAAGAGCGCCTCACGCATCGGCCGCTTCGGATCCGCCTGCAGGGACAGATCCGGAGCCATGTCGAAGTTCCGATCGTCCTGCAGGACATCCTCGCGGCGCCTCACCGTCCGATCTCGCCACGCGGCCAATGGGCCGTGCACCTCCAGCGGAGCCCGATGCCGCAGCGCGAGTGGGCTGAACGCTGGCCCGATCCGGCCTGCCTCGATACGATCCGCAACCTCGAGCGCCTGCGCGACGTCTCCATTCCACTCGCCTCGGCCACCACTATTCGCCCCACTCCCGAAGGCGTCGAAGGCCAGCCAGATCGGTGGTTCGTCCATCCGGGCCTCAAGGGTTTCTGGATCCATTGCGAAAATACCGCCGAGGGCGGCCGCAAGCTCGTCGCGCAGCCCCTCCCGCTGGGGGGGCACGAGGCGCAAGGTTCGGGCTACCTGATCCTCGTGCCCGATGACGCCTGGGTGGCGCCGCTGAGCCGCTACCTCGAATCGGCGGCGGTGCACGACTGGCTGGATCACCATTCCGAACGCAAGGGCGGACGCTGGCTGCTCAAGGAACAGGTCGTCAAGTGCATCCCGGTGCCCCGCGCGCTGCTCCACGGAATGGGCTTCGACGGCGGCAAGATCGCTCCGGAGCACGACGCGTTCGCCGCGCGGATTCTCGAAAAGCCCGCCTCCGCGGGCGAGTCGCTCTCGCAGCTCAGCTGGGATGAGTCCGGCAACTCGGCCCGCTCGGCACTCTTCATCAAAACCGCCCGCGAGCTCGAAAAGCTGCGGTCCGGCCATGCTTCCTTTCTTTCGGTGATCACCTCGAGCGGCAAGCTGCGCTGGAGTCAACTCCTGAAGATGCTCCCGGTCTCGGAGATCGTCTCGGTGCCGCTGCATTCGCGCGTCGAGATCGTCGGCAACCTCCCGCTCCACCTGGCCATCGGCCGGATCGAACGGATCAAGGCGCCGGCCCCGGGGATTCTCCTTGCCACTGAGGCGGGCTTCCATCTCTCGATCACCTCGGACAGCACCGTCCTCCTCGACATGCTCATGGACCAGCTCGAAGGACTGACGAGCCCGACCTGGTCCGAACTCGTCGCCTACCTGCGGCTACCTCGCCGTCTGGAGCTCGCGGAGTCGACCGCCTCGGACATCCTGCGACTGCATGGCGATCAATGCCGCCGCCTCCGCGAACTGACTGAGTTGCTTTCCGGCTGCACACTTCTTTGACAGCCCTGGCGCGCACTCGCGAGAGAGGCGCCGAGAAATCCCCTTGCGATCCCGGATCTTGGGCCCGACGCTTCGGGGGCCTGGGTCTTTTCGGACATGGCACCCAGGATGCAATAGTAAGCCAGCGAGAGATGCAGGCGCCCCGAAAGGGTCCCCTCCCTCAAAAAGTTTGATTCCGACACAGGTGCGATACGCATCGTGACCTGTGGGTTTTCCTGAGGCACCGCCATTAAGGGGCTTATCACTCCCCCTCGATGGGCTCCGGCGGCGATTCGGGAAAGCGCAGTCCCTCCCCTCCCCAATTCCCTCCGGGGCCACGACCATCGGATACGTGGCCCCGCCCCCTCCCTCTTTCGCACCCGGCCCGGTTCGGTTAGACTTTGCTCATGCGCGAGCACACCTGGAACGAGCGGGCCGCCGACCATCGCCACCACCGGAAGTTTCGCAAGCTCATCCAGCTCCACGAGCTCACGCTCGCGTGGATCCAGGAGCTCAAGATCGAACGCGCTCCGTATCTTCTTGCGCGCGGCCTGAACCCCGATGTCACCGAGCAGCTTTGGATCCTGGACTCCCTCACGCCTGAGTCGCGTCTGGAGTCGCTCCTCGACGACACGTCGGTCGAGGACGTGCTCGGGCGCCTGAAGACCACCGTGTGGGCGGTTCAGGCGTACACGCTTTCGGCCCTTCTGGAAAAAACGGCGAAAAAGGACCGCTCCGCGCTGGATAGCGCGCTCGAGCAGGCTAGCTGGAAGACCGGCCGCCGCACCGCCGAAGAGCACTGGAAGGACCAGTCCGCCTCGTCCCGTGACGATCTGCGGGTGCTCATCCGGACCGTGCTCAGCGCGCCGTTCCTCGAGGAGCCCGAGAGCGAAGGGCTTCTCATCAAGCGGGCCCTGCGCGAGGAGGCGCTCATCGAGTTTCTCGCCTGCCCGCATTCCAAAGCCTCCGTCCCCGAGCTTGCGCCCATCGCGGGCGAACTTTGCCGGCTGCACGGGCACTGGCTGCGGGGTTACGCCTACGGCCTGAATAACCGTATCGCGGTGGAAGCCTGCCCCAGCGGACCGCGCTGCGGGCAGCGCTGGAGGATCATCCCGAGCGCATGAAGACGACCGATCGCCGCCATCTGCTCCAGCTCCAGCGGCGGATTTTCCGGTCGCTCAGAGCAGAGTCGCGACGCCTGCTCGGCCCCCAGCCCGAGAGCATCGTGCGCTATGAGCGCGAGTTCGAACGCGACTTCCGCGCGAAACGCCCGCTGGCGATCGCCAAGCCCGAGCTCGTCCGCGCGGTACGCGCCGCGGACGTGACGTTCGTGGCGGACTTCCACACCTTCGAGCAGGCGCAGCGGACCGCGCTCCGGGTGCTCCGCGAGGCGGCGAGGCCGGGCGAAAACTGGATTGTCGGGCTCGAGCTCGTCTCCACGCGCCAGCAGCGCGAGCTCGATGATTTCCAGGCCGGGCGGATCTCGCTCGAGGAGTTCCAGCGGGCAATCCACTACCAGGAGGAATGGGGTTTCCCCTGGCGGAACTACGCCCCGCTCTTTCAATGGGCGCGGGAGAACGACGTGCGCCTCATCGCGCTCAACCGCCCGCCCGAGCTTCGGGCGCTGCTGGATCGCAGGGGCCAGGCCACCCGGAGCCAGCCGCGCGACGGCACGGAGCGGGATCTCGACAAACGGGATCGCTGGGCCGCGGGCGTGATCACGGACCTTTTCGCCTCGGCCGCGCGGGCGAAGACACCGCCGCGCCTGCTGGTGCTTTACGGCGAGCTCCATGTCGCGACGGCACACCTGCCGCGCGCGCTGCAGTCCGTCTCGCGTCAGTTCCTCGGAGAACCGCTCTCGTCGATCGTGATCCACCAGAACCATGACGGGCTCTACTGGAAACTCGCGCGAGCGGGCAAGGAGAACCGCTCCGAGATCCTCCAGCTCCGCAAGGGACTCTACTGCGTGCTGTCGGGAACCCCCTGGGCGAAGCTGCAATCATTGGTGAGCTGGGCGGAGGGACTGCCCGGCGAGGGCGATGCCGTCGCGGAAACCGACGACGAGGACGGCGGGGAGCCGACGCCCGTCGATTACCTCTCCCTCATGAAGACCTTCGGCGAAACGCTTTCGGAGCTGCTCGGGCTCAAGCCCGTCTCCTGGTCGGGTCTGCAGGCGTGGACCATCGAACAGGCCGACTTCGCGCACGGCTTCGCGCACCGGGACTTCACGCCCTGGGAGCTGCGGCTGCTCCGCAGCCACGTCGTGGCGAACCGGCGCTTCTATCTGCCGGGCGGGCAACTCGCCTACCTGGGAAGCCCGTCGATCAACTACGCCGCCGAGCTCGCGGCGATCCACCTCTTGCGCCAGGGGACGCGGACGCCCGGATTCGTGATCCATGGCGCGAACGATTACTTCCGGCAGGCGCTCGATGCGGCCTTCGGCTTTTTCGGAAGTCTTCTGATCAATCCTCGCCGCAAGTGCGACCTGCCGCAGGATCATGCGCGCATCCTGCGCGAAAACCGGGCCCGGAGCGGCGCGAAGCTCGATCAGCTCGCCCGGCAGCTCGCGCTCGAAAGCCTGCGCCCCGGTTTCGCGGAGCGTCCGCTGCCGGCGAAGAGCGCTTTTCCGAAAGCCGGAGCCCCGGCCTCCCGCAAGCTCGAGGGCGCGCTCCGCGGGGAGCTCGCCGCGCGGTACGCCGGCCACATCGTGGGCAAACGGCTCCACCTCGCCTTCCTTTCCGGACGCGCTTCGGCGGCCGACGTGCGCGAGGTTTTCTTCCCGTCCGAGCCGGCGCCGCACGCCGAGCGCTACGCCCGGCTTCTGCGCCTCGTTGCCCCGGCCAAGGCGCCGCGAACGAAGGCCGAGAGCCTGTAGCCCCAGCCGAGCTGAGCTCAGCTCGGCTCGCGCTCGGAACGCTTGTCGAGCTTGCGATAAATCGTGCGCGAGTTGATGCCGAGGATCTTCGCGGTCATGTTCTTGTCGCCGTCGGTGGCCTCGAGCGTCTTGCGGATCAGCAGCTCCTCGACCTCCTTGAGCGGAGTCCCCAGCGGCACGGAGATCGAGCCGTCCTGCAGCTTTAGTGGCGCGCCCGCGGTCTCCGCGGAGCCGTGCAGGTGCGCGGGCAGATCCTCGAGACGAAGATGGGCCTCCTCGGCGAAAACCACCCCGCGCTCGATGACGTTCGCCAGCTCGCGGACATTCCCCGGCCAGGAATGGGCCAGCAGCGCTTCCATCGCCTCGTCCGAAATGCCGGTGACCGGCTTGCCGTGACAGGCGGAGTTCTCCTTGAGAAAGTGGTAGGCCAGGTCCGGCAGATCCTCCATGCGCTCCCGGAGCGGGGCGACGTGCAGATGAATCACCTCGAGACGGTACAGCAGATCCTGCCGGAACGTCCCGGCGCGGGCACACTCCTTCAGATCGCGATTCGTGGCGGCGATCAGCCGCGCATCGAACTTGCGCGAGACGTTGGCGCCGACGCGGCGGACCTCGCCCTCCTGCAACGCACGCAGAAGCTTGGGCTGAACCGTGAGCGGCATCTCGCCGATCTCGTCCAGCAGCAGGGTCCCGCGGTGCGCGGCCTCGAACAGGCCCTCGCGCGCGACGTGCGCGCCCGTGAAGGCGCCCTTTTCGGACCCGAAAAGCTCGCTCTCGATGAGCTGCTCCGGCACCGCCGCGCAGTTGAGCGCCACGAAACGGCCCGAGCCGCGCTGACTTTCCTCGTGAATCAGACGAGCCACGAGCTCCTTGCCCGTTCCGCTCTCCCCCGTGATCAGCACCGTGGCGCTCGTCGGCGCCACCTGCGCGATCATCGCTCGCAGCTCCCGCATGGA
>JAMPXZ010000095.1 GCA_023700925.1 Oligoflexia bacterium
AGCGCTCTTCAGAGGGCGCGCGATTTCAAAACCGCACAGGCAGATCTTGATTTGCAATCAGGGGTGGACCGCGGTCGGCATATCGGTGGCCAGGGGGTTCGTGACCGAACCTGTCATGGCCCGAAGGGAGACCGGCGTGCGATCGATGGTGGGGATGGGGTTGCCGGGTCCGAGGGTGGCTGAACTTGAAACCGAGGACTGGCGAAGCGCGAGAAAGGCGACACTGACCGCCACGGCCAGAGTCCAAAGGACTTGACCGATTCGGGTGAGGGCTTCCTTGTTCCGGCTGCTTCCTGCAGTTCTCACGTAAGGCCTCCCGTCTGTTTAAATTCTGCCGGCATTTTCGCAGGAGAACAACTGTGTCCGTGGGGACACGGAGATTTTTTTTCGTCTCAGGACCGGCGCCAGTTCCTCCCCAGGATCGGCATCGGGCCGCCACCACTTGAGGGCGGAGGCGAGCACGGAGACGAGCACGCCGAAAACTCCCCCGACAAGGGGAAACGATTGTGTTAAGGTGGGCTCATCAAAAGGACAATTCATCCATGAATCCCATCAACCAGGCCCTCAACCATCCTCGGTATCGGGAACTCGCTTTCATCTTCAAGAAGATGCAGATCCGGCCCTTTTCGGCTCTGCGTGAGAAATTTCGCGAAGGGTATTCTTTCGCGGACTTGCGAGCGGACATCCTTTCGGGGGCGGTCGTGGGGCTGGTCGCGATTCCCCTGGGAATGGCGCTGGCCATCGCCAGCGGGGTGGCCCCCCAGTATGGCGTTTACACCGTCATTGTCGGCGGCGGGCTGGTCGCTCTGCTGGGCGGCTCCCGCTTCCAGGTGACCGGGCCTACCGCCGCCTTTGTCGTCATCCTCGTGCCGATCGTGCACAAGTTCGGTTTTTCGGGACTGCTGCTGGCCGGCTTTTTTGCCGGGCTCATGCTCGTCGCCTTCGGGCTCCTGCGGATGGGTAAGCTGATCCAGTACATCCCGCATCCGGTTACCACGGGCTTCACCGCGGGGATCGGCGTCGTCATCGCGACCATTCAGCTCAAGGACCTGTTCGGTCTTCGGATCGAGACGATGCCCGAGCACTTCCTTGACCGCGTCGCGGCCATGCTCCGTGCGTTGCCGACGACCTCCATCGCGGAGCTCAGTGTCGGAATGTTGACGTTGGGTCTGCTGCTGATATGGCCGCGCGTGAACAAGAAGATCCCGGCGCCGCTCATCGCGCTTTCGGTGGTTACGGTGCTCACCGTCGTGCTGCACAAGGTGTTTCCGTTTTTTGAAATCGCGACGATCGGAAGTCGCTTCCCGGGCGGCATCCCGCAGGTTCTGCCGACGCCCGATTTTCCGTGGAACTTCGTCGGTCCGGACGGCAAGCCGTTCGTCCTGAGCCTGGCCATGGTCCAGGCGATCCTGCCTTCGGCGTTCGCCATCGCGATGCTGGGGGCCATCGAGTCGCTGCTTTCGGCCGTCGTTGCCGACGGTATGGCGGCGACCCGGCATGATCCGGACGCGGAGCTCGTGGCGCTGGGAGCCGGCAACATCGTCTGCCCGTTCTTCGGCGGCATCGCCGCCACGGGAGCGATCGCCCGCACGGCGACCAATATCCGCTTCGGCGCCCGCTCGCCGCTCTCGGCGATCTTTCACGCCGTGTTCGTGCTTCTCGCGGTGCTGCTCTTCGCGCCCCAGCTCTCGTACCTGCCGATGGCGTCCATGGCGGCGCTCCTCGTGCTCGTCGCTTACAACATGTCCGACGTGAAGCACTTCGTCCACGTCCTTCGGGTCGCGCCTCCGAGCGACGTCGCGGTTCTTCTCATCTGCTTCTTCCTGACGGTCGTCTTCGATATGGTCATCGGCGTCACGGTCGGCGTCATGCTCGCGGCCCTCCTTTTCATGCGCCGGATGGCGAGCATCACGAGCTCGCAGACCATCCTCGGCGGCTCGACTCACGAGCTGATCTCCGAGCCGCTGCCGGAGGCCGTGGTGCTCTACCAGATCGCCGGGCCGCTGTTTTTCGGCGCCGCCGAAAAAGCGGTCGCCGCGATGGGCGGGATCACGGACGACGTGCGCGTGGTGATCTTTTATATGGACGAGGTCCCGACGATGGACGTCACCGGGCTCGTTGCCCTGGAGTCGGCCATCGAGAAGCTCAACGAGCACGGCAAGCTCGCGATCCTCGCCGAGGTGCGGACTCAGCCGCGCGCCCTGCTCGTGCGCTCGCGCCTTTTGGAGGATCCGGCGAAGGCCCGCATGTGCGACAGTCTTCAGCAGGCCATCACGGAAGCCAAGAAGTTCTGCGCGCTCTCGCCGCTCGGGGCTTGAGACGCCCGGTGGATCGCTGAGGCGCGCGGCGGCCTGCTGGTTTCGCCGCGCGATGGGTCTGGAACTCGCATCACGGTGTTTCCAAGTCAAAAAACTTGGAAAAGGAGTGTCCACCGATGACATCGAGCCAGAAGAAGAATTTGAAAGGTTTGTTCGGCGCCGGAGTCGCGCTTATCGCGATTACCGGGGCCGGGTCGTTGTTCGCGCAGTACGATGATGGTAGCGGCCAGCCAGGTACCGTCGCACCGACCGCGAGCCCATCCCCGACCGCATCTCCGAGCGCTGCCGCGGCGGAAGCGGTCTCGGCCGTTGCGTTCTTGAACGGCTCACAGGTGGCATCGGCGGTGAGCACCGCCGCCACTGGGGTCGCCGCTTTCAGCATCAGCGGCAACAGGGATGAGATCGGCTACGCGCTCTCCACGAACGGCTTGGAGAACGCGATCTCGGCGCACATCCACCTCGGCGCGCCATGCGTCGCTGGCCCCGTGATCCTGACGCTGTCGAATGGCGGCTTTGGGGAAAGTCTGTCCGGTAATCTGAGCGAAGCGGACTTCCAGGCCGCGACCGAAGCGGGCATCAGTTCATTCGCCCAGGCCGTGGACGCGATTATCGCGGGCAATGCCTACGTGAACGTCCACACCATCGAGAATCCGGACGGTGAGATCCGCGGACAGATACTGCCGGCTGGCTCGGGAGCGCTCGCCACTCCGGCCGTGGCGTGCCCGGCCGCGAGTCCGAGCCCGACGGAATCCCCCGGCGCCTCGCCTACGGAGTCTCCTTCGCCAACGGAATCCCCGTCGCCCACGGATTCTCCGTCTCCGACGCCCTCTCCCGCGGAGTGATGCAGGGTTAGGTCGTCTTGACGATGATGTCCGTGATTACGTTCGCGGCTTCATCGGCCCGGTCGCCAGCGTTTGAAACATGCCGGTAGATCTCGCGAAGCTTGAGCATCTTGACGATCTCTTCGGGTACCGCTGGGCGTGAGAACAGCTCGCCCACGGCCCGACGATAGGCCTTCTCGATGTGATTCTCGATTCGCTTGGCCTGCCGGGCATGTTCGCTGGCGACGTTCGGGTGCTTCTCCAGGCGTTGGAGCGCGAGCAGGATCTCCTTGGAAGCGTCCAGCAGCAGCTGCGCCATCTGGGAGAGAAATTCATTAGGCTCGATTTTCAGCTCGATCATCTCCTCGACCGTCGAGTGGGCATAATCGAGGATGTCGTCGACGGTGCGAGAGAGCATGAAGAGGTCCTCGCGGTCGATCGGGGTCACGAAGGTCCGGTTCAGATCGTCGATCAGCATGCGGCGGACCTCGTCCGCGGCTTTTTCGGCCTGATTGACGCGTTCCTCGTTTTCCCGGGTCGGCGACTTCATGTAGGCGGCGAGGCCTTCAAGGCCGGTCACTCCGAGCTGCGCCTGCTGCTGCAGGTACGCCATGAAATGATCCTCGCGGGGTTTGAGGAAATCCTGGAACCAACGAATCATACGAGCCTCCTGATAACGATAAAGAGCAGCGCCGCCACTACGGCGGTCGATGGAATGGTGATCACCCAGGTGAGAACGATGTTCTTGCCGACGCCCCAGCGAACCTTGGATAGCCGTTCGGCGCTTCCGACCCCCATGATGCCGCTGGCCACGACCTGGGTCGTACTCACCGGGCCGCCCAGGAGGGCGGCGCCCAGGATGACGGAGGCCGCAGAGATCTGAGTGCTGAAGCCATCGATAGGACGGATTTTATAGAATTTGCCACCAAGGGTCTTGATCAGCCTCCAGCCGCCGAGGGCCGTTCCGAGCGAGATGGCGCTCGCGCTCAGGGTGATTACCCAGAACGGAACTCGAAACTCGGTGATGACCCCTGAGGCCAGAAGTCCCATGGTGATGATGCCCATGGTCTTCTGCGCATCGTTGGTGCCGTGGGAGAGCGCCAGGCCGATCGCGGTGACGACCTGGCCCTTTTTGAAGAAGTTGTTGATTCCGGGCCCCGAGCCGCGCGCGAGCAGGCGCCAGAGCTTGAGGACGAAGAATCCGGTGACGAAACCCAGTAGCGGCGAGATGAGCAGCGCAGTGATGGTTTTCGTCATGCCGGCGGGTTTCACCACCGCAAAGACGCTTTTCACGTCTTGCATCGAGGAGAAGCCGACGACGGACTGGCGAAGGGCCGCGTCAGAAATGCCGGCGCCTAGCATCCCTCCGATCAGCGCATGGGAGGAGCTCGAAGGTATACCCAGGTACCAGGTCAACAGGTTCCAGATCACCGCCGAAACGAGCGCAGCCAGGATCAGCGGCAGCGCCTCGGCTGGATTCCCTGGAAGGGCCAGGATGTCCGCTCCGATGGTTTTCGCGACGGCGACGCCGAAGATGAAGGGGCCGATGAATTCGGCGATCGCGGTGATCATGAGCGCCTTTCGCGGGGAGAGGGCCCGCGAGGAAATCATGGTCGAGACGATGTTGGAGCTGTCGTGAAAGCCGTTGAGGAAGTCAAAGAGGACCGCGAAGCCAATAAAGATCAGAAGTGTAACAGTCATAGTGGATCTCGATTCCTAAGACACCATCGCCCGAGCATTGAGTCAACAAATACCTTTTGAAATCCCGGGGATTTGTCTAAATAGTGGGATGGCGCTCGAAGCTTTCTTCCGACCACTTTTTGAATTTCTGGCGAGCGTGGATTACGCCTGGCAGGTTGTTTCTCCGGATCGCCTGGTCAAGCTCCGCAAGTCGTCGGCGGGCTTTGATCCGCTGGTCCGATTTTTTGGTCTGGGGCTGGAGGTTTCCGGCGAGGAGCTTTTGGCGGCGGGCCTGCCCGAAGAGCTTCTGCCCGAGGCGCTGCGTCTGCGTCCGGCGGTGAGCCGGCTCGGTGAGCGCTTTCTCGCCTACACGCACTGGCCGGAGCCGCGCGTTTACCTGGGCGAGGAGTCGTACTCGCTGATCGGGCGCCTCGAGGAGGCGCTTCCGAGGTTTGAGGGCAAGACCGTGCTCGACCTCGGCAGTGGCTGCGGAGTGCTCTCTTTCTTCCTGGCCTCCCACGCCCGCGAGGTTCTGGGCCTGGAGCTCGCCCGTGAAGCGGTGGAATGGGCCTCGGCCTCGGCGCGCGCGCAGGGGCTCGAGCGGCTTCGGTTCCAAGAAGCGGTGATCGGAACCCCGGGCGCCGATGCCTGCGCGCAGGGGCGCAGCTGGGATTTCGCGGTTTTCAATCCGCCGCTCGCCGTTCCCTCGCCCGAAAGTCATCGCCCGCATCGCGATGGGGGAAAGCTCGGGATCGAGATTCCGCTCGCGTTTCTCTCCTACGCGGGCCGGCATCTGCGCGCGGGGGGCGAGGTGTTTTGCAACCTGACGAATCCCGTGCTGCTCAATGGGCGCTCCGCGCTGTTTGAGCGGATTGAGGGCCCTGAAGGCGCCGCGCTTTGGAAGATCGAGGAAAAAACGCGGCTCAACGATCATTTCAACCATACGCTTCACCGGCAGGACCGCTACCACGAGCTCGGGATCCAGCGGATCGAGCTGTGGTTCGTGCGCCTGAGCCGGCGGCCATGAGTATCAAAGGTGCCGGATGAAAAAGCTCTTGCGGGGAATCGTTGATTTCAGACATCACACTCAGGCGGGCTACCGCGAGGCCTTCGGCAGGTTGGCCATGGGCCAGAAGCCGGACTCGCTATTCGTGGCCTGCTCGGATAGCCGGGTCGTGCCCAATACCTTCGCCTCGACTGACCCTGGCGATCTTTTCGTCCTCCGTAATATCGGCAATCTCGTGCCGCCGTGCGCCGGAGAGACGGGCCTTTCAGTGGATGATCTCTCCGAGGCTGCCGCCCTCGAGTACTCGGTGCTGGAACTCGGGGTTTCGGACATCATCGTCTGCGGGCACTCCGAGTGCGGTGCGATGCGGGCGCTTCTCGGCGGACGGCCCGCCGCGGGAGCGCCGAACTTCGTGGAATGGCTCAGGCACGGGGAGCCGGCGCTGCGGCGCCTGGAGGCAGGAGGCGCGCTCGACGCTTCGATTCCCATTCATGATCGGCTTTCGCAGCTCAACGTTCTTCAGCAGCTGGATCACGTGCGCACCTATCCCTTCGTCCGCGAGCGGATAGCCGGGGGAAAGCTCCGGCTCCACGGCTGGTGGTTCGAGCTCGCTCATGCCGATGTCTATGCCTACGAGCCCGAGCTGCACCGGTTTGTCCTGATCGACGAAACGCAGGCGGAACGGATCCTCACCCGGCTCGGGCGGGGCCACGGGGCATGAAGCGCAGGAAAAGCACGAAGCCCAGGAACGCCGTGAGCGCGAGCGTGCACGAAACGAGGAAGGTGGCCTTCGGCCCGTAGCCGTCCCAGAGCAGGCCGGCGAGCGGGCTCGCGAGCAGGATCGCGGCAGCGCTCAGGAGATTGAAAACGCCGTAGGCCGTGCCACGGAGGTCGGCCGGGCAATGATCGGCCACGAGGGCCGCGAGCGTCCCTTGGGTGAACCCGAGATGCAGGCCCCAGAGGGCAATCCCCAGGAAGGTCAGCGGCAGCGAGCCTGCGAAAGCGAGAACGGCGTCTGAAACCGCCAGAAGGGCGAAGCCCGAGAGCAGGAGCGCATCGCGGCGGACGCGATCCGAAAGCCAGCCGATGGGATACGCGGCGAGCGCGAAGACGAGGTTCATCGCGATGAGCACCGCAGGCGCGAGAGCGAGGGGAAGGCCCAGGTCTTTGGCCTTGAGGATCAGGAACGCCTCGCTGAAACGCGCGAGCTGGAAAACCGCGCCCCCCGCCGCCACCAGCCAGAACGAAGCGGTGAATGAGCGCCAGGCGCCGAGGAGCTCTTTGGTGGGGCGGGGAGTCTGCCTTGTCCGCGGCTCCTGGACTCCGACAAAGAGCAGGAGCACGGCGAGGAGGCCCGGGATCGCCGCAAGCCAGAACACGAGGCGGGTGTTTCCGCCCGTCAGGGACATGAGCGCGATCGCGAGGAGGGGCCCGAGGAACGCGCCCACGGTGTCCAGCGACTGCCGGAGCCCGAAGGCCGCGCCGCGGAGCGTGGGCGGCGCGAGGTCGGCCAGGAGGGCGTCCCGCGGGGCGCCGCGGATCCCCTTGCCGGTCCGGTCAAAGAGCCGCGCCGAGAGGATCCACCCCGCGCTTGGGGCGAGCGCGAAAAGGGGCTTACTGAGCGCGCCCATTCCGTAGCCCAGAAGCACGAGGGGCTTGCGCTTGCCCCACCAGTCGCTGAGCGGTCCCGAAAAAACTTTGAGTGCGAGCGCCGTACCCTCGCCGAGGCCCTCGATCAGGCCTACAGTCGTGAAGCTCGCGCCGAGGGTCGAGATGAGGAAAACCGGCAGCAGGCCATGCACCGTCTCCGACGAGACGTCCATGAGCAGGCTCACGAAGCCCAGGGCCCAGATGCTGTTAGGAAGTGCGGGAGAGTTTTTTTCGGCGCTCATGAGATTGAAAGGTCTTTGTTTCTTTCAATAGGTCAAATTCTTGAAAAAATCACGTGGCCCGTGCGGGGGGCGCCGCGGCGGCGCCGCGCGAAAAGGTCATCGGCAGCCGGATCACGAAGCGGGTGTGGCGGGAGGCGGGATCAAGCTCCAGTGAGCCGCAGTGCGCTTCGATGATATCGTGGCTGATGCTCAGGCCCAGACCGGTGCCCTTGCCGATGCCCTTGGTGGAGAAAAACGGCTGCATGATTTTTTCCCGAAGCTCCGGCGGAATGCCCTTGCCGGAGTCGGTGACGGAGATCTCGACGAGCTGATCGCCGCGACGGGCCTCGACGCGGATCCATCGGCTGGGCAGGGGTTCGATGGCGTCAAAGGCGTTATTGAGCAGGTTGAGCAGGACCTGCGAGAGCTGGACGGGCCGGCACTCGACCGAGAGCGTCGGTTCGTCGACCGAGACCTCGAGTGTGACGCCGCCGCGGCGCAGGCGCGCTTCGCAGAAGGCGAGGGTCTCGTTGAGCAGGTGCCGAAGTTCCGTCGGCGCGGGCGGCTCCTGAACGGAGTCGCGACCGAAGTTGCGAAGGCCCCGCACGATGAGCGCGATCCGATCGACGGTCGAGGTGATCGCCTGGATGGCGTCGCGGATTTCCTCGGGGCTTGGGCCCGAGGGGCCGTCGAGCTCCATCTCGAGCCGTTCGGCCCGGCAGCGAATGACGGTGAGCGGATTATTGATCTCATGCGCCAGCGCGCCGGACATCCTCCCGAGCTCGGCCATCTTGGAGCTCTGGACGAGGCGAGCCTCGGCAAGCTTCTGCTCCGAAAGGTCGCGCCAGATCGCGACGAGAGCGGGCTTCAAGGAGATCCGGACCGGGATGAGCGTCACCTCGACGAAAAGCGGCGTGCCATCGCGTCGCTGGTGCTGCCACTCGAAGCGCTTGAAGCCGTGGAGGTGCGCCTCGCGGTTCATGGCTTCGGCCTTTTCGAGGGAATTCCGTCCGTCCGGCTGAAAGGGGGGCGAGAACGCATCGAAGTCAAAGTGCAGCGCCTCGTTGCGGTCGGCGCAGCCCATGAGCGCGATCGCCGCCGGATTGCAGTCCAGGATCTCGTCGCCGTCGAAGACGAGGTAAGCATCGCGGGAGTTTTCGAAGATGACGCGGAAGCGTTCCTCCGCCTGGAGTCGCTCAGTGACGTCGAGAAGGAGCCAGGTCTCACCCTCGGTGCTCGAGGTGCTCATGAGCTCCACCAGCCGTGATTCGCCGTTCCCGCGGTGAAGGGTGGCGACGCTCTTGGCCGGAAGTCCCCGCGCGTGGCGTTCGCGGTGGAAGGCGCGGAGGCCGGTGGCTCTCTCCTCGCCGAAGAGGCGCTCGAGCCACGCCTCGGGGCCCGGAAACCCGCCGCGTCCGTACCCGCTCAGCGCCAGGGCGGCATCGTCGCAGATCAGGCGGCCGGCCTGGATCCGGACCACGGCTTCGAGCGGCGCACCCTGGGCGAGATGGAACTCCATAGCTGAGATCTTGTCGGACGACGGAGGTGGATTTTTAAATAAAAGTTAGAGAAACTCGGTCGCCGCCCGCTTGGGGCGCCAGACCTAATTGCGAGCCGGGCGGCCATAATAGTTCCGGAGGAGCAGGTCCACGAACGGCACCCAGCCGCGCCCATCAGGATTGATCCGCTTGAGGAGGGGGAAGTTCACCTCCTGGTTCATCTTCGTGTTCTTGTAACGGTAGATCTTGTTGCGCCAGTCCTTCTCAAGGCCAAGGATCAGGGCATCGGGATGCTCATCCACGCTCTTGCCCGTCCAGCGGCTCTCAGTGACGAGCGCGAAATCGCCGTTCCACCCGGCTGGGACCTTGAGCTCGAAGGTGAGCTTGCGCTTTTTGAGATCGGGGCGCGCGGGATTCGGGGTGAAGACCTCATCGATTCCCACCTCATCGTCGGCGTAATGGAGCGTCAGCTCGCCGGCGACGGCGCCGGGCTTGGCCACCTTCCATTTCATCTCATAGCGGTAAACGGGATAATTCCAGACGCCCGTCCCCGGGTCGAGGTCCGCCTCGAGGATCTGGCCGCGATCGATGGTTAAGGCCAAGGCGCGGAGCAGCTCGTGCGGAAGGACATCCTCGTAGTCGCGCGCGGTGCCGCCCTGTTCGTAGTACGCGTTTCCGACGAAATTCTCACTCGGGACGAAAAACTGCGCGCCGTTATAAATCGCGGCCAGCAGGCCCTTGATGTCGGCGGGCTTGAAGAGAACGCCTTCGAGCACGCGGGCCTCCGTGGGCTCGTCGAAGTCGATCGTCGAGAGGGCCCAGCCGATGCACTTGCCGGCAAAGCCGCGTGAGTCGTAGTAGCGATGCGAAGTATCCTCGCCGATGAAGTGGTGATCCAGCTCCCAGCGGGCCGCGTGCGTGGCGCTCGAAGCGGGCGCGCCGCCGGGGCCGTAGAGCTTTTCGTTGAGCTTTCGCATGGCGAAGTCGAACTTCATCAGTGGCGAGAGCGCGGCCCCGTCCCGGCCGGCCATCTTGGCAATCAGTGCGGTGCACTCGCGCGAGTAAGAGGCGACGCACGCATCAAAATCCAGCACCGCCTCGGCGGACCACTCCCGGCGCCCGGCCCCGTCATCCCAGCCCAGGACGAGCTCGCCGCGTTCCATGGACCACCAGTAGCCGGACCAGGGCTGGCGCTTGGCCGAGGCTTGGTAGGTGCCGCTCGGGCCGCTGGGGCCAGCCCAGCTGAGGGGGATCGCGAGAAGCAGGAGCAAAGCGGCGCTGAGGAAGGGAGTGGAGACCTTCATGGGCCTGAGTTTTATTGAAAATGACGTAGGATGTCAAAGCTCAATTTCGGCGGACCTGTCTTGCGGTGAATTACTCGCCCCGGGGCGAGTAATGGGGGCTAACTACTTGTTATAATAGGCCGCCATTTTCAGGGATTCACCCTTCGGGCTCACGGACAGGGAGTGTATTCCGAGGCGCGAGGTTTCCGGCCAACTAAAATCTTAGTTGATAGTAACTAACTCTTTAGTTAGTGTCAGAGACCATAAGGGGGCCTTCCCGTGAAAAAAACAAAAAGCGGCAGCAGCGAGAAGCTGCTGACGGACGTTGAGCTGGAACTGATGAACATCCTGTGGAGCCTCGGCGAGGGCGCTGTTTCGGATGTGCTTGAGAAGCTGCCCGCCGGTCGAGAGCTGGCCTACACGTCGGTCTCCACGATCCTCCGGATCCTCGAGCAAAAGGGCGTCCTGAAAGCGCGAAAAGAGGGGCGCGGGCATGTTTACGTTCCGGTGCTCAAAAAGCCGGACTACGAGGCAAAGGCCGTAAAGCATGTCGTCGAAAAGGTCTTCGAAGGCACGCCGGTCGCCCTGGTCCGCCAGCTCCTCAATACCGTTGACCTCGGACCTGCTGAGCTCGAGGAGCTCAAAAGCCTGCTCTCGAAAACGGGAGACCGGAAATGAGCCTGGCCCAGGTCCTGACGACCTATCTCACGCTGAACCTTCTCGTCGCCGTGGCGGTGGTCGTTCTGAAGCTGTTCTCTGCGCTCGGCACCCGCTTCGGCTTCACTATTTTGCGCTGTCCGCGGTTCTTCTCATCACCTTGCTTCATCCTCTCATTCCCAAAAAGGCGATCTTCGAGCCGACGGCCAAGGTCTGGTCCGCGCAGTCGCTGAAGACTTTTTCCCGGGATTTCACGGCTCCTGATCAAGGCGGGTACCTGTCGTTCCCGACCGGCAACGGGGCGGCGGCCTTGAGGGCGGATCAGGTATCGCTTGCTCTGTTCGTGCTCGGGTTGCTGGTGACGGGTTACGGCGCATTCCGCATCGGGCAGGACCTTTCGAGCTTGCGAAGAATCCGAAGGCAGTCCTTTCTCATCAAGCGTTTCGGGCGGGTCTTCATCCTGGCCAATGATCAGATCACCGTTCCGTTTTCGTATTGGACCCCGCGCCGCGCGGCGGTCGTCGTTCCCGTTTCCCTGCTGGCCAAGCGAAGCGATTACCGCATGGCGATCGCTCACGAGCTTCAGCATCACCGGCAGGCGGATACGAGGTGGGTCTACGGACTCTGGGCGCTTCGAGTGTTTTGTATCCTGAACCCCTTTGCTCATTTCTGGAATCGCTGGCTCCCGGAGCTTCAAGAATTTGCCTGTGACGAGACACTGGTCGACCAATGCAAAGTCGAGTCACGGCAATACGCCCGCTGCCTCATCGAGGTGGCGGAAACCGCGCTCAACCAAGAATACGCCCCCGCCTGCGCAACGGGGCTCGTGTTCCTGGTGGAGCGCAATCTACTCAAAAGGAGAGTTGAAAAAATGGTTGGTTCATCAAAGACCCAGGTGACTCGGTCGATCAGCTGGTCGGTAGGGGGACTCATCGTTGCGCTGATGACGGCGACGGCTTTTGCCTCGCAGTCGATCGTTCAGGACAGGCGCGTGTCGCTCACGGACGCGCGGGAGATGGCGCTTCGGGCCCGGAGCGAAACCGGTTTCCCGGTAGTCGTTAACGAGCTCGTTTTGAAAGAGCTCAATCGGTACGTCGGAACGCCCGAGGGGCGGGATTTCATGCGAAAGTCGCTGCAGCGCCTGGAAGGCTACCGGACCCTGGTGGAAGGGAAAATCCGGCAGTATCAGGTTCCTCTGGAGCTGATGGCGATTCCGATCATCGAGTCGGGCTATCAGAATCTCGAGCAGGGCGAGCAGCCGGGTTGGGGGGCCGGTCTTTGGATGTTCATCGAGTCTACCGCGAGGAATTACGGTCTTCGCGTGGACGAGCAGGTGGACGAACGCCTGAATGCGGAGCTGCTGACGGATGCCGCGATGAGGTACCTGAAGGCAAATGCGCTGCGCTTCGACGATTGGCTCCTCTCCGTCCTGGCGTACAACGTCGGTGAGACGCGGGTTCAGAAGGCTATCGATAAGACCGGCTCTCGTGATGCGTGGGCGCTGGTTCGTGCGGGCTATGAGAACGACAAGAGCTACCTGCCGCGGGTGATGGCGGCGGTTCTGATCATGAAGAATCCCGACGCCGTGGCGCCGTGAGGTGAGTGGACTTCGGAGAGTCGGTAAGGGAGTCTGCCGGGAGGTGGGCTCCCTTTTTCAATCCGCCCGCTCGCTGGTGGACCGGACCGCCAAGGAGGGTACCCCGCTTGCAGTCTCATCAGCGGAGGGTCTATGAGAGGCTTCAAACAGTTCCTTTTGCGAGGGAACGTCATTGATTTAGCGGTGGCCGTGGTCATTGGCGCAGCGTTCGGAGCGGTGGTGTCATCGTTCGTGAAGGATCTCCTGACCCCGCTGGTCGCCGCGATTTTCGGGAAGCCCGATTTTTCCAACTTGTACTTCACCGTGAACAATAGCCGCTTCTCCTACGGCAACTTCGTGAATACCCTGATCGCGTTCCTGCTCATTGGAGCGGCGGTCTACTACTTCGTGGTGTTGCCGGTGAACGCGCTCGCGGCGCGGAGCAGGCGCGAGGCGCCAGCCGTCCCGGAAACCCAGAAGTGTCCGGAGTGTCTTAGCGATATTCCGGTTCAGGCGCGGCGCTGTGCCTTTTGCGCGACGGCGCTGTTGCCCGTCAGTCAGAGAAAGACCGGTACCTGAGGCGTCTTGCAACTTGTTGCGGACTCAGCGGCCTCTAACCTGACATTTTGTCAGGAAAAGGGGGGTCTGAGTCGGGAGGTTCGGTTCGGAAGCAGGGATTGGCATCCGGTACCCCCGCTTGGCACTCGGGCTGCAGCCCGCCAGCGAGGGTATCGAAGTATCGGGTGCTGGGTCAGGAGTGTTTGAAATGGTGCGAGTGACAGGGATTGAACCTGTGACCCCGCCCGTGTGAAGGGCGTGCTCTCCCGCTGAGCTACACTCGCACATTCGGGAACAACAGCCGCTCGCCGTGATAGTGCGATGCGTTGTTGTGGGAGAGACTTTTTTATAGGTCAGGGCTTTTGGATTTGCAAGCCAGAATCCTGTTAACCCTTTTTGCCAGCATGCTAGAGTTTCTCCCATGCTTCACGAGCTAATCCGCATCTGGTTCGGCTGGGTCGAAAACTGGGGTTACTGGGGCGTGTTCGTCCTGATGGCGATGGAAAGCACCATCATCCCCGTGCCCTCGGAGATCGTGATGCCGCCGGCCGCTTTCTGGGCGGCGCAGGGCAAGATGAGC
>JAMPXZ010000258.1 GCA_023700925.1 Oligoflexia bacterium
AGGAGTGCGTTGGTAGGACTTAAGAAGAGGCCGACGAGTAGCTCCGCAGGGCGACCTTCCACAGTACGGCGACCAGAACGGCAAAGCCCGCGACGACCGCAAGAAAGTGCAGCAGGACCGCGGGCTCGAAGTCCTCGAGGAAAAGCCGGGCCGGCAGCGAAGCCATGGCCGCGAACGGCAAAAACACCGTGAACGCCCACCGCGCCCAGCCGCGGAAGATCCGATCCGGACGCTCCATGATCTTGGTCATGCTCCAGAAGACCCCGCCCCAGCCGCGCGCGGAGTGGTTCCAGAACACCGGGATGAGAAACGCCATCTGCACCAGGAAGTACAGAACGCTCCCGAGCGGCAGAAGCGCGAGGAGCAGCAGCAGGCGCGCGAGCGAGATCGGCTCGGGGTAGCGGGCGAGCGCCCAACCGAAGATCCCGACGGCAAAAAGCAGATTGATCGCCGAGTTGACCGCGAAGTCCCGGAGCGTGACGAAGAAGAACGTGGAAACGGGCCGGACCAGGTAATAGTCGAGGTCGCCCCGGTTCACGAGAATGGGAAAAAGCCACATATTGTTCGAAAAAAGCGTCATGTTGAGCGCATCGACGAGCAGGTAGCAGCCGACGAAGACCATGGCCTGCGACTCGTTCCACTGCGCGAGGACCGGCGTCTGCAGGAAGAGGATCTTGAAAAAAGCCAGGTTCACGCCGTAGTAGACCAGGTCCATCACGATGCGGAAAAAGAAATCGAACCGGAACTCCATCGCCCTGCTGAGCGAGAAGCGCACGAAGTAGCCGTAAAGCCGCAGGTAGCGCCCCATGCTCAGATCCCCACGCCCGTGTACTGGCGAAGGCCCCGCCGCCAAAGCAGGCGAATCGCAAGACTGCTGAGAATCGCCCAAATGACGAGCATTCCCGCGCTTCGAAGCCACTCGGCCAGGCCCAGCTCACCCAGGAACGTACGAGCCGGAAAGGAAAAGAGGTACTCGAACGGAAGCCACGAAAGCGCCTCGCGCGCCCCTTCCGGGAAAAGGCTCAGCGGCAGCAGCGCGCCCCCGAGGAGCGAGGTCGAAAGCCGCAGCATCACGAGCAGACTCCAGACGTTGTCCGCCCAGAACGCCGAGAGCTCGATCAGGACCGTGAGCGAATAATACAGGTAGCCAGCCAGCAAGGCCGTGACCAGGCCCGCGAGCACGGTGGTGGGCGTGATTCCGTGGGTCGGAGGGAGCCCAAAGAGCAACGCAAAAAGCCCTACGGTCAGCACGAGCTGTAGGGAAAATAGCGCCGCATGGGCGAAGGTCTCGATGAACTTGTATACGAAAAACGGGACGGGATAGACGAGATAGCGATTCAATGTCCCCTGATAGATGTCCTGCGCGAGCACGCCAAGCTCCTGTGCCTGGACGACCTTCGCAACCAGCGCCACGACGAGATAATAGAGCATCATGCCGTGAAAGGTGTAGCCGCCGATCACCGTTCCGCCACGTTCTTCGAAGATCGCCTGCCACAGGAAGTACGCGATCCCGAGCGTCGCGACGAGCGAGCCCAGGAACCCGGCCCAGAAGTCCGCCCGATAAGCGACCAGCTTGCGCAGCTCCAGGCTGAAGACGTGGGGGACCCAGCCGAGGCGGGTGGCTTGCGCACCGCTCATTTCGCATCCTTCCGAAAAATCGCCTCGATGATCGTGCCGATGTCCTCTTCCTCGATGTTCAGGTCGAGCACCTTCAGGCGCTGGAGCATCTCGGCCGCGGCGGTGGCCACGCGCTCGCGCGGAACGCGCAGCTTGAGCAGGCCCCCGTCGGACCAGCTCGGCTCGCCCAGGCGCCGCAGGAACTCCTCGTCCGCCGCGGTGGCGGCTTCGGAAAGCTCGGCCGCGATCACCTTGTGCCGGGCAAACTCGCTGACGATGCGGGAAAGAGGTCCATCGTAGATGAACTCCCCTTCGCGGATGATCACGATCCGCTCACAGAGCCGCTCGATATCTTCCATGTAGTGCGAGGTCAGAAGCATCGCCGGACGATGCTCGCGACGGTAGCTGAGCAGAAATTCGCGGATCGCCCGCTGCGCCGTCAGATCGAGTCCGATCGTGGGCTCATCGAGAAAGACCACCTTCGGCTGGTGCAGCAGGGCCGCGATCAGCTCCATCTTCATCCGCTCGCCGAGGCTGAGTCGCCGGATCTGCACCTTGAGCTGATCCCCCACTCCCAAGGCGTGAGTGAGGAAGGCGAGAGTTTCATCGAAACGCCGTGGCGGAATCCGGTAAATCTCCCGCAGCAGCAGAAAGCAATCCGCCGCCGGCAGGTCCCACCAGAGCTGCGCCTTCTGGCCCATGATCAGCGCGATCTGGCGGCGAAAGGCGTCGTCCCGCTCCCAGGGGACATGACCCAGCACCCGCGCAGTGCCGCCCGAAGGATGAATGATCCCCGCCAGTGCCTTGACGAGCGTGGTCTTGCCGGCGCCATTGGGCCCGACCAAGCCGACGATCTCCCCTCCCCGTACATCGAGGGATACGCTCCGGAGGGCCTGTTTTTCCTTCCACTCGCGTCGGAATAATGCCTGAAGGGAACCCTTGAGCCCGGGCTGTTTCACATGGACCCGAAAATTTTTTGACAGTCCCCTGACCTCGATCATGCGGGCTCCTCGCGGAGCAGAATCGCGTCATTGCGGGGTTTTCGTCAAGCGCTTACAATAGAGGGATGCCGCAGGATTCGTCGGGTAGACCCAAGGCAGAGCTTCCGAGCCTGGAGCTTCAGCTCCCGAATGAGGAAGACAAGACCGATCCGGGGATTCGCGTCCCGCGCGCGCCCAGACAGGCGGTCGCGGCCGCCCCCCC
>JAMPXZ010000259.1 GCA_023700925.1 Oligoflexia bacterium
ACGCTGCAGACGGGGGATAAGGCGGCCATCCGGCGCGTTCTCCTCGAAACGCAGGAGCTGATGGTCCATACGGGCCCGGACCTCTTGCGCCGATATCTCGTTCAGCATACGCGCTACGAGGACTATGACGGCCCCAATCGCAGTGCGTTCCTCTTCGCTCTGGGCAAGGAGGCCCTTCTCGCCGGCAATGAGCAGAAAGCCGTGGGCTACCTGAGCGGCATGAGCGCCTCGAGTCCGCTCTGGCCCTTCGCGCTCCAGCTCCGGGGCTCCGCCCAGGCGATGCTGCAGCAGAACGAACGGGCGCTCGCGGACTTCCGCCGCTGTCAGTCGGTGGCGGGTTCGGTGAGGCCGGCCGCCTCCGGCGACGATCTTGAGGCCCGCTGCACCGCGGGCGAGGCGCGTACCCTGTATCAGATGGGACGCTTCGAGGACGCCGATCAGGCGTACGACCAGATTCCGAAGTCGAGCCTCGTCTGGCCGGATATTCTCTTTGAGCAGGCCTGGAACGCGTTCGCGCGCCACGAGTACAACCGGGCGCTCGGCAAACTCGTGTCTTACAAGAGCCCGGCGCTGGAGTTCGTGTTCAATCCTGAAGTGGGGGTTCTGCGCGCGCAGTCTTATCTGGCGCTGTGCCTGTACGGCGAGGCCAATGAGACGATCAACGAGTTCAACTCCAGATACGCCAAGGTGGGCGAGAAGGTGAAGGAGTACGTCGAGTCGAACTCCTCGAACCTGGCCGCGTTCCACGCGGTCGGCAAAGAGGCGTTGCGCGGCTCCCTCTACTCGCGCAATCCGGTCCACCGGCTCCTCAACCGTTTCGTCCGCGCTCCTTATTTCCAGACCCTGGTCCGGGCCGAGGAGTCGGCGGCGGCCGAGGTGAACGCGATCCGGCGCTTCGATGCGATGCAGCCGGGCGTGAGCCATGACCTGCAGAAGGGTTTTCCCGGCTTCCTGAGCCAGGTGCTGCGCTGGCGCGCGCATTCGGCCCGGATGCTGGGCGGGGCTTTCGTCAAGAACAGCCTCCTGGACCATCACGCCGAGCTGCTGTCGGATTTCGACAAGATGTCCTTCATCAAGCTCGAGATGCTCAAGCGGGCCAAGGAGCAGCTCATTCTGAACCGCTCTTCGTCCGAACGGGGCTGGGGCAATAGCGTGCCGTCCCGGCGCGACTATCAGTATCGGTGGGGTTTCAACGGGGAGTTCTGGAACGACGAGCTCGGTGACTATGTCTTCGGGCTGGAGTCGGAATGCAGGGGGAACGATGCGAAGTGAGGCGGCGGTCCGGCTGGCGCTGAGCTCATTGATGCTCTTGGGCGTGCTTCTGGGCGCCGGGGCGGTCCCGGCGGCCTGGGCCGCTGGGTACGCCACCTCGGAGCTCAAGGCGGTCGAGACCGAGAACGAGTCCAAGGTCCGGGATCTGCGGCGGCAGGAGATCACCCAGCTGCGCATTACCCTGGGCCGGCGCAATCCGGCCAATCGCCGGGCGGATCTCTACTTCCGCCTCGCGGAGATCTATCTCGAGGCGTATCGCACGGAGTACCTGCTCGAAGGGCGCGTGCATGAGAAACGCCTGGAGGCCGGCTCGAAGGAAAAGGGGATCGACCATTCGCATTCGCGGCCCCACCTGCTCGAGGGGATCAAGGCGAGCCAGGAGATCCTGCGCCTCGGTATCCCGTATCCCCGCCTGGATCAGGTTTATTTCTTCCTCGGCTTCAACTACGGGGAGCTCGGCAACCAGAAGGAGAGCCTTCGCTACTTCGGTGAGCTGGCCCGCAGGTTCCCGGACAGCCCCTTCACCGCCGAGGCCTATCAGCAGATGGGCGACGCGGCCTTCGCCTCGGGACAGTTCCGCGCGGCCCAAGGTCACTTCGAAGCGGCCGCCGCGCAGGCCTCGCGGCGCGGTCCGAGCGAGAGCACGGCGACCCTCCCGAGAATCCTGCACCGGCTCGCCTGGAGCTACTATCGGACGCGGCAGTTCGATCGCGCCGTCGACACGATGAAGCGCGCGATCACGGCCGCCCAGAAGAGCGACGAAAAGCTGCTCTCGCTTCGCGAGGAAGCCCTTCGCGACATGGCGATCTTCCTGACCGAGACCGGCAAGGCCGAGGAGGCGGTGGCCTACTTCCGGAGCGTCGTGGGTGACAAGAGTTTCTATCCCAAGCTCCTGGAGAAACTCGGCAAGCAGTACGAGCGGGGCGTCGAGCCGGCGAAGGCCACGCAAGTTTATGAGTCGCTGCTCAAGACGGACCCGGAGAGCGAGGCCGCCTTCCGCGTCTTCGTCAAGCTCGTGGACCTCGAGCTGCGGCGGGCCCGGTACCGCGAAGCGCTCGACCGGCTCCGAAAGGTCCGTCTCCCCAAAGGGGGGGATCCCGATACCCAGGTGGCCGCGCAGAACCTGCGCGCCATGGTGCGCAGGACGGCGACCGAGCAGCATGAGAAGCACCGAAAGGGCACTGCCGGGGCGCTCGAACTTGCCGAAGCCTTTTATGTGACCTATCTGAACACGTTCCTCGCCAAGGACGATCCGCGGCAGGAGACGCCGGAGATCCGGATGTACCTCGCCGAGGTCAAGCGTGACCTCGGTCGGTCCCGCGAGGCCTCGGAGCTCTACCACAAGGTCGTGGACTCCGGAGATCGCCGGTATGCGAAGGAGGCGGGCGCCCTGTGGATGTCCAGCCTTGCCGAGGCGATGCGCAAGGACAAGAGCAACGCCAAGGCTCACGAGCCCTCGGAGCTCGAGCGGGAGTTCATCTCCGCCGCCGACGCGCTCCAGGAGGCGCTCGGGGAGACGCCCGAAGGCCGCGAGGC
>JAMPXZ010000260.1 GCA_023700925.1 Oligoflexia bacterium
AAAAAAAGAGTAAATTCGCCTTGAAGGGCGAAAAAGGACTTTATAAGTTCGGTCAGACGCACAATGGGTTAAGTTAAGACCAGAAACGCTCCAAAAACAAGTTAAAGACATGGAACTTCGGTGAAGGTTTTCGCGGATTTCGTCCTACGCAGAGCAGGTTGGGTGGCCCTGATCGGGACGCTTCTCGCCTTCGTCGGCGCCTACTATTCCGGTCAGCTCTACCGAAACCTCCGCACCAATTTCGAGGAGCTCCTGCCCACGGACGCCAGAAGCGTCGTGGACCTCAACCAGGTAACAGGGCGCCTCCAGTCCACCGAAAACCTCGCGGTCCTCGTCTTCTCCCCGGACACCCGGGCCAGCAAGCGATTCATCAATGACCTGGCCCGCAAGCTCAAAGCGGTCCCGAGGTCCGTGATCGCCAGTATCGAATACGAGATCAGGAACGAGCTTCAGTTCTTCAAAGACCGCCAGGCGCTGTACATGGACCTCGATGACCTGGCGCGCATCCGTGACTACATCTCGAGCCGGATCGAGTACGAAAAAGAGCTCTATAACCCGCTCAACATCTTCCGCTCCGACGAGATCCCGGAGCCGAGGCTCGACTTCCTTGCACTGCGACAAAAGTACATGGGCCGGGGCGGCGCCTTCGATCGGTTTCCGGAGGGGTATTACGCGACCCCGGACGAAACCAAGAGGGTGATTCTCGTTAACCTCCCTTCGGGCAAGACCGGGATGGAAGCCTCCCTCCGCATGCGGACGGCCGTGGACCGTGCGATCGAGGAGCTCCAGCCGTCGCGTTACGGCAAGCTCGAAATCCGCTTCTCCGGCGGCGTCCAGGATGTCATCGAGGAACACGAGGCGCTGATCGAGGACCTCGAGCTCTCGAGCATCATCGTGGTTCTGATCGTGGCGGCGGCGCTCTTGCTCTTTTACCGGAGTTTCCGAGCGACGAGCGCCCTGCTATTGAGCCTGTTTTTCGGGACCTTCTGGACCTTCGGAGTGGCGTACCTGGGCGTAGGCTACCTTAACGCCAACTCGGCGTTCCTGGGCAGCATCGTCATCGGTAACGGCATCAACTTCGGGATCATCTACCTGGCGCGCTACCTCGAGGAAAGGCGCGCGGGCCGCTCCCATCTCCTGGCAACCCGCAGCTCGATGTCGCATACGGCGAGCGCCACCTGGACGGCCGCGCTCGCGGCGGGGCTTTCGTACGGTTCGCTGATTCTGACCAGCTTCCGGGGCTTCCGGCAGTTCGGGATCATCGGCCTGATCGGGATGGTCCTGTGCTGGCTCAGTGCCTTCACGCTACTTCCGGCTTTTCTCACGCTCTTTGAACGGCTCCGCCCCCTCGTGCGCGCCGACGTCCAAGTCCCGAAGGCGATCCTTTCGGCGAAGCTGGCTGATACCGTCGAGCGTTTTCCCGGGGCGATCTGGGGTTTTTCCATCTGCCTGACGCTGGCGGCGCTCGGCATGTTCACGCGGTTTTCGCCTGAGGTCCTCGAGACCAATATGAACAACGTGCGGAACAAGCAGAGCATCGAACACGGCTCGGCTTACCTGAACCGCTATCTCGACGAGATCTTCCAGCGCTACCTCTCGCCCCTGGTCATCCTGCCCAAGACCCGCGCGGAGGCGCGCCAGATCGCCGCGCGACTCAGGCAGGAAAAGGCGCGTCAGGGCAGCGCGAGCTTCATCGGCGCCGTGCAGACGCTGGATGACTACGTGCCTTCGGACCAGCCGCAAAAGATCGAGCTTCTCCAGGAGATCCAGCGCGTCCTACCGCCCCGGATCGTGCGGCGACTCTCACCGGAGGACCAGAAGCAGATCGCCCAGTTCCTCAATCCGAAGGCTCTTGAGCCGGTCAGGGAGTCGGATCTTCCGCCGTTGCTCCTCGACAAATTCACCGAAAAAGACGGCTCCCGCGGCAAGCTCGTGCTCGTCGAGCCCCCGATGGGCACCGACATCACCTCGAACGGGCAGAAGCTCCTCTCCTTCATCCGCAATCTGCGCGAGACGGCGGACTCCGCGGTTCCGAACTCGCCGATCGCGGGTACGCTCACGATCTCTTCGGACATCCTGCTTTCGATTTCGCGCGATGGCCCCAAGGCGACGCTCTTCGCCTTCCTCGCCGTCGTCTTGCTCGTCGTGGCGCTCTTCCGTAACCTCCAGGCGATCAGCCTGGTGCTGTTCTCCCTGTTTCTCGGCGTGATCTGGCTTGCCGGGATCATCCTGGGCTTTGACCTCAAAATCAACTTCCTGAACTTCATCGCCCTGCCAATCACCTTCGGGATCGGCGTGGATTATGGCGTTAACGTCTTCCAACGCTATCGCGAAGAGGGCGGCGAAAACATCGTCCGCGTGATCCGCAGCACGGGCGGCGCGGTCGGCCTCTGCAGCTTCACGACGGTCGTGGGCTTTGGCTCGCTCCTGATCGCCGGGAACATGGGCTTCGTGAGCTTCGGAACCCTGGCCGTCGCGGGCGAGCTCACCTGCGCCTTCGCGGCGATCATCTCGCTTCCGGCGTTTCTGCGCTGGATGCACCTGCGCAAGGTGGCGCGGGGGCGGTGACGGACCGCGGTCAAGCCGCCGTGCCAGCGCCCTCCTCTACCCCATAATAGGTCAGCCCAAGATGCGTAATCAGCTCCTCGCGCGAGAGGAAGCGGAGAGTATTTTCCAGCTTGATGAGCTGAACCGAGAGATCGTGTTCGGCCTTGAGCCCTTCCTTCGCGAGCGGCGCCTTGAAGTAGAACGAGAGCCACTCCTGAATG
>JAMPXZ010000096.1 GCA_023700925.1 Oligoflexia bacterium
CAATGAAGCTGAAGCACCTGCGCTTCCAGCATATAGACATCCGCCACATCTACACTTTTGAATCCAAGTTCTAAGAATTCCGGGCTGCTGCAAAACGCCACACTGTCTCAAACTGCTACAACTCATTGATATCTCAAGTTTTTTATTGCTGCTCCCGATAAAGAGGTTCTTAATTAGGGAAACACAATGCCCTTACGGCATTTCAAACTAGGAGATACGTAATGAAGAAACTCGTACTCGTTTTCGCCGCCCTTTTCGCCATGACCGCTTTCGCTGAAGAGCCGGCCGCCCCGGCTCAGCCGGCTGCTCCGGCCGAAGCGACTGCTCCTGCCACGACCGAGCAGAAGGCTCCGGAAGTGAAGAAGGCCAAGAAAGCCAAGGCCAAAAAAGCCAAGGTGAAGAAAGAAGAAGTTAAGAAGGAAGAAGTGAAGACGGAAGAAGTCAAGCCGGCTCAATAAGCTTTCCGCTTAAGCTATTTAAAAAAACCCCCGGTTGCCAATCGGTAATCGGGGGTTTTTTTTCGCTCTTTCCTACGCTAGGCTTGCGCCGATGCCCCCACGCAAGCTCCTGGCGATCAAGCTCCGAGCCCTCGGAGACACGATCCTGCTCACCGCGCCGATCGACGAACTCAAGCGAGCCTATCCCGAGGCCGAACTCCACGTCGCCGTTCCTTCCCGCTGGGCCCCCCTGCTCGAAGGACATCCCGCCATTCACCGCCTTTGGACCTACGAGCGGCATGCCGACCGGGGCGCCAGGGCCAAGGCCGCGATCGCCTTCGCCCTCCAGCTCCGCAAGGAGGGCTTCGACTGCGTCCTGAACTTCCACGCCAGCCCCTCGAGCGCCGCCATTGCCTTGGCCACGGGAGCCAAGGTCCGCTCGATTCATTTTCACGGCCACCGGGACAAGAACCGCTTTTCCACGGTCACCGTGCCGGGCAAAGGAGTCCTCAAGCCCATTATCGAACGGGATCTGGACACGGTCCGGGCGCTCGGGGTCGAAGCCCCCTCCGGCCGGCTCCCGCACGTGACCATCACCCCCGAGGAGGCCAGCCAGGCCGCAAACTGGCTCAAGCACCAGGGGCTCGGCACGCCTCTTCTGGCCCTCAGCCTCGGCGCCAGTCGCCCCACCAAGAGCTGGCCGGCCGAGCGCTTCGCCTCGCTGGCGCTGAGCTGGTGCCGCTCCGAGAACGGCAGCGTCCTGGTCGCCGTGGGCCCGGACGATGAACCCTCGCTTCAGGCCTTCTTGACCGCCGTGGATGACAAGATCGACCTGCGCTCGCGGATCGTGACCGAGCGGAACCTGCCGCTGCGTCGCCTCGCCGCGATCCTGGCTCAGGCTTCCGTGTTCGCCGGCAATGACTCGGGGCCCAAGCACCTGGCCGTGGCGGTCGGTACACCGACCGTGACGATGTTCGGCCCCGAACAGCCCTACGAGTGGCATCCCTATCCGCGGGACCGTCACCCCTATTTTTTCCTTGAAGACCTGCCCTGCCGGCGAGATGCATTGCCTGGAATGCCGCCCTGGTGCGGCTTGCCGGTCTGCAAGGACGAGCAGCATCGCTGCATGCGTGAGATCGGCGTGGACGCCGTGCTCAGCGCATGCCGACAGGTACGAAAATGAACCGAACCCCCATCACCGCGGCCATCATCACGAAGAACGAAGAACGGCACATCCGCCGCTGCCTGGAGTCGCTGCTCTGGGTGGACGAGATCCTCGTCGTCGACGCCGAGAGCGACGACCAGACCGCCGCCATCTGTCAGGACCCCTCCGCGCCCTGGGCGTCCAAGCTGCGCTTCCTACGCCGCCCGTGGACCGGCTTCCGCGATCAGCGCAACTTCTCGCTCGAGCAGGCGCGCCACGACTGGGTCCTCGTCGTCGACGCCGACGAGAAGTGCAGCGAGGAGCTTGCCGCACGCCTGCAGTCGCTGCTGGCGCAGGCCGAAGGTCCTTGCTGCCGAGCCTACAAAGTCCGAAGAACCGAGTACTTTCTCGGCAAGCCCATCCATTATGGCATCTGGAATCCCAGCTACCAGGACCGCTTCTTCCACCGGACCGGGGTCAGGTACGTCAACGACATTCACGAGTATCCGCTCTTCCCGGTGGCGCCGCAGCGGATTCATGAGCCGCTGATCCATTCGCCGGAATTTCATCCCGACCTCTTCCTGTACAAGATGAACAAGTACACGACGATCGAGGCCGGAGACCGCATCCGGCAGGGCCAGCGAACCAACCCGTTCCGGATCCTCTTCGCGTTCCCGGCGATGTTCCTCAAAAACTACTTCTATTACGGCGCCTACAAGGACGGGATGCACGGCTTCATCATCTCCATCCTCGAAGGCGTGTCCCGGGCCGTGCGCCACGTCAAGATGTGGCAGCTCAGTCGCCCGGAAACACTGGCCCAGACGCTGGCCGCCCGCAAGGGGAGCACGCAATGAAAGTCTCCGGTTTCACCATCCTCCGTAACGGGACGAAATTCGACTACCCCTACCTCGAGTCGCTCCGCTCGCTTCTTCCGCTCGTCGACGAGCTGATCGTGAACGTGGGCCGCGGGGAGGACGACACGCTGGAGCGCATCCAGGAGTTCGCCCGCACCGAAGGCGGAGGCAAGGTCTCGTGGTTCGAGACCGACTGGCCGCTCAACGACCCGGAAAAACGCAAAGGCGGCCTGATCCTCTCGGAGCAGACGAATCTGGCGCTGGAACGCTGTACCGGCGACTGGTGCCTGTATCTTCAGGCCGACGAGGTCCTTCACGAGGGGGATGCCCCGCGCCTGCGACAGGCGATGGAGCGGAACCTTTCCCGCCCCGAGATCGAGGGACTACTCTTCGACTACGTCCACTTCTACGGCTCGTTCGACGTGGTCCAGCAGACGCGAAGCGCGTACCGCCGCGAGGTTCGCGTGGTCCGGCGCGCGACCGGGCCGAGAAGCGTCGGCGATGCGCAGAGCTTCCGCAAGGCCGACGGCTCGAAGCTGCGCGTGGCGCGCGCATGGGCGAGGGTTTTCCATTACGGCTGGGTCCGCACTCCCGATGCCATGAAGGAGAAGACCTACTTCATGGACCAGCTCTACCACGGCAAGCCGCGGGAGCAGGATGCCGAGACGGGCACGCCGCACACCGGTGACAACTATCGGTACAAGAAGATCTGGGGCCTGCGCTCCTTCCACGCCACCCATCCCGCGGTCATGCGCGAGCGGATCGCGAAAAAGGGCTGGCACTGGGACCTGGCGAACTCCCCGTTCGTCTGGAGCTGGAGCGATTCGAAGAAGATCACCCTCGACCTGTTCGAACGCCTCACGGGTATCCGCCCCTTTGAATATCGGAGTTATCGGCTTTATGAGTGAACGCATTCCCAAAGCGACCCTTTTCGTGACCACCTACGAGATGCCCCGGCATCTGGAGCTGGTGTGCGCCGGCCTCGAGCGGCAGAGCACGCATGACTTCGAGGTCATCTTCTGCGACGACGGCTCGGGCGATGAGACCGCGCGGATCATCCGCTCCTTCCAGTCCAAGGTCGTCGTCAAGGTGAAGCAGGTCTGGCAGGAGCACCAGGGATTTCGCAAGTGCCGGATCCTGAACGAGGGCGTGCGGCAGGCTCGCGGCGGGATCTTCATCTTCCTCGACGGCGACTGCGTCCCGCACCGCCACTTCGTCCGGGACCACATCCAGCAGCAGGAAGAGGGCCGCTACCTGGCCGGACGGCGCGTGGAGCTCGGTCCGAAGTTCAGCGCCTGGCTGACTCCCGAGCGCGTGCGCGCGGGCTTCTTCGATCGTCCGCGGCTGCGCCTCCTCAAGAACGTCCTCGAAGGGGACAGCGAGTACTTTCAGCGCACCTTCCGGTACCCCTGGACACCGATCCGGCGGGCGCTCGGCATGGACCGCGTCGCGGATCTCAAGGGCTGCAACTACTCCATCCCGCGCGCCGCGCTCGAGGCGCTGAACGGCTTTGACGAGGAATATGAGGGCTATGGCCGCGAGGATACGGACGTCGAGTTCCGACTGCAGAACCTCGGTCTCACCATCAAGTCGATGAAGGGCCTGGCGCTCCAGTACCATGTCTGGCATCCGCGCCGTATCTTCACGCCCGCCAACGACGATCGGCTCGACGAGCTTCGGCGTAACGGCCGCGTTCGCTGCGAACAAGGCCTTGTCCGGAGCCACTAAGGGGGAGCTGGTAAAGGCCAGCGATCACGCCGCGATCGCGAAAGGCTCCTGCTCGCGCGCGCGCTTTTCGAAGATCGGGTAGCGCTGGGCTGGCTTCTCGGCCGGAGCGCCGAACCATTCCCGCGCGAGGATCAGTAGCAGCTCTCGATGGCACTTGTGGCCGCTGCCGCATTGGCAGACGAGATAGACGTCCTTCTTGCGGCTCAGATCGCTCAAACGCTGGAGCTCGCGAATCCCCTCATCAGTGAGCTCGAAGCGGCGCTCGTAGCGTGCCCGATCGAACGCGAGGTCATGATCGCCCAGCTGGCGCCTGAGCGCGAGAAAGTCATCAAGCAGGCGGATATCGGGCGACAGCGTGCTCACGTATTCGTCGCGCAGCGCGCGCCGGAGCTGACGAGGCCAACGACGCATCGTCACGACGACGACGCGCCCGGGCCCCCTGGACACCTTGCCGGCGATAAGCTCCGAGACCGTGGCCTGCCTCAGCACAAAAGCCTAACCTGCACTTGGCGTGCTGATCGGCTTCCCGCGGCGGCTCAGGCCTTCTGCTGCGGCCGTCCGATGCCGAAATAGGTGAAGCCGAGCTCGCGCATCCGCACCGGGTCATAGACGTTGCGGCCGTCAAACAGGACGGGCTGCTTCAGCGCCTTCTTGACCCGATCGAAATCCGGATTGCGGAACTCATTCCACTCCGTGACGACGAGGAGCGCATCGGCGCCTTCGAGCGCCTCATAGGCCGTGGCGCAGGTCCGTGCGCCCTGCCCCATCAGCTTCGCGGCATTTTCCGCCGCGACCGGATCAAACGCCTGGATCGTGGCCCCCGCCGCGAGCAGGTGCTCGACGATCGTCAAAGCGGGCGCTTCGCGCATATCATCGGTATTGGGCTTGAAAGCGAGACCCCACACGGCAAACACGCGACCGCGCAGATTCTTGCCGAAGTGCGCGTGAACCTTGTCCGCCAAAAGCCGCTTTTGCCGGGCATTGGCCTCCTCCGCCGCCGCGACGATCCCGAGCGGAACGTCGAGCTTCTGAGCCGTGGCCAGAAGCGCCTGCACGTCCTTGGGGAAGCAGGAACCGCCATAACCGACGCCCGCGTAAAGGAAGTGCTTGCCGATGCGCGCATCCGTCGTCATGCCCCGACGAATCGCCTCGATATCGCCACCCGTCTTCTCGCAAAGTACCGACAGCTCGTTCATGAAGCTGATTCGCGCCGCAAGGAAGGAGTTGCACGCGTACTTCGTGATCTCCGCCGAGACCGGGTCCATCCAGAGGATCGGATTGCCCTGGCGGACGAAGGGAGCGTAGATCTCCGCCATCTTGTCGTAGACCTCCTTGCGACGCGTCCCGATCACGACCCGGTCGGGCTTGAGGAAGTCATCCACCGCGGTTCCCTCTTTGAGAAACTCGGGATTGCTCACCACGTCGAACGAATGACGGGTATGCGGCTTCATCCACTCGGCGACCACCTGGTGGGAACCGATCGGTACCGTCGACTTGTTCACGATCAGCTTGTAGCCGTTCATCGCGCGGGCGATCTCTTCGGCCGCGGCCTTCACGAAGGACATGTCCGGCTCGCCATTGTCGCCGGGAGGGGTTCCGACCGCCATGAAGATGATCTCGCTCGCCTGGACCGCGTCGGCGGTCGACGTGGTGAAGAGCAGACGCCCCTCGGAAAAGCCGCGCTTCACGAGCGTATCGAGGCCCGGCTCATAGATCGGGATGATGCCATTTTTCAGCGCTTCGATTTTTGCCGGGTCCTTGTCGACGCAGTAAACCGTGTTGCCCGTATCGGCGAAACAAGCACCCGCGACCAAGCCGACATATCCTGAGCCAATCACCGCGATTTTCATAAGGGGGTTACCTCGCTGTTCACGTCAGAATACCAGTGGATTTTTGCCGGCCTCTTCGCTTACCCTTGGGGGGGACGGGCAACACCGGTATGCCTCAAATATGTAGGGAAATATGGCACAATTGCCACTTTCTGTAACGATCATTACACTGAACGAGGAAGAAAACATCGCTCGCGCGATCCGGAGCGTCCGCTGGGCCGACGAGGTGCTCGTCGTGGATTCCGGCAGCGTCGATGGGACTGTCGCGATCGCCCGGGAGCTCGGCGCACGGGTGCTTCACAACCCGTGGCCCGGCTACGGCGCCCAAAAGAACCTCGCCCAAAAAAGCGTTAAAAACGATTGGGTCCTCAGCCTGGATGCCGACGAGGAGGTCCCTGCCGCCCTGGCCAGCGAGATCCAGGCGCTTCTCTCCTCAGGCGAGCCTCCGGCAAAAGGTTACGCCTTCCCCCGCAAAACGTTCTACCTCGGCCGATGGATCCGCCACGGAGGCTGGTACCCCAATTACCTGCTTCGCCTGGCGGACCGGCGCTTCGCCTCCTGGAGCGAGCCCCAGGTGCACGAGTCGCTCAGGGTCCGGGGCGCGGTCGAGCGACTCGAGAGCCCGCTCCACCACTATTCGTTTCGCACGATTCACGACCAGATCCTGACGAACCTGAACTTTGCCCGGCTGGGTTCCCAGGAGCTCGCCCGCAAAGGCCGACGGCCGAGCCTGGTCCGCCTGCTGCTCAAGCCGCCCGGCAAATTTGTCGAGACTTACCTGCTAAAACGTGGTTTTCTGGACGGGTTGGCGGGTTTCATCATTTCGGTAAACGCGGCGTACAGCGTTTTTTTGAAGTACGCCTACCAGATGGAATCGATCATTCGCCTCGAGAACCCGAATGAGAATCCTGATCATCGACAATAACATCGACCCACGCTTCTGGGGGTCGGCTGAGCTCAGGCATTACGCGAAGCTGGCGCAAGGCGCGACCGTCCATGTCCGACGGGCGCCGCACGATGACCTTCCCGCCTCTCCCCTCCCCTACGACCGCATCATCGTCTCAGGATCAAAGACCTCCGCCCTCGAGGATGCACCGTGGATCTTCCGGCTTCAGGACTTCGTGCGGCAAGCGCTGGACGCCGGCAAGCCTTACCTCGGCGTCTGCTATGGCCATCAGACCTTGGCCCGCGCGCTCGCCGGGCGGGACACCGTCCGCAAGGGTACCACCCCGGAGTTCGGCTGGAGCCGTATCGAGGTGCTGGTCCCCTCGCCTCTTTTCGAGGGACTACCCCCGGAATTTCACACCTACTCCTCCCATTTCGAGGAGGTCCACAAGCTGCCGCCCGGCATGAAGCAGCTCGCGCGCTCCGAGGCCTGTGAGATCCAGGCCTGTCAGCTCGAAGACCGTCCCGTCTTCGGCATCCAGTTCCATCCGGAGAGGACCTTGGAAGGCGCGAAGGAATCGCTTGCCGAGCACCAGAAGAAACCCCGCTCCTTGCCGCTCCTCCATGCCGATCGAAGCGAAGAGCTTTTTGACCCGCGGGTCGGCGAGAAGATCTTCGGCAACTTCCTGAGGATCTGACGAACCATGCCCGGCACGCCGTCTCCGTCAAAACGAACCCTTTCTGTTGTCCTGAAGACCGCGATCGTCCTCGGCCTGCTGTTCTATCTCGGCAAGAAAAATTATCTCTCCGTCGAAAAGCTCCGCGACGCCCTCGCGCAGTGGCGGCTCCTCCTGCCGGCGGTCCTGATCCTGCTCTTCAACCAGCTCCTCGGCACGCTCCGTTGGCAATGGCTGCTCCGGGCGCAAGGGATCGAGCTGAGCTGGCTCCGCGTCCTCCAGCTCGGTTTCATCGGAAACTTCTTCAACATCGCGCTACCGGGGGCAGTGAGCGGCGACTTCGTCAAAGCCTTTTACATAGGACGGGAGCTGCATGGAAGACGCGGGCGCGCCTTCGGGTCCATCCTCTTTGACCGCGTCGCCGGACTTTCCGCACTCGTCTTCGTCTCGGCCGGAGCCGCGATCGTGGGACGGATCGGCGGCTCGCAGGTCTCGCACTCGCTCCTGAACGCCGTCCGTCCGGTGATCGTGATGGCCGCGCTCTGTGTCCTGGCCTTTTACGCCTACCTCTTCCTGGTCCGCGAGCATCGTGATCCCGTGCTGCTCTTTTTCCGTACCATCGAGAAGAAGAACCTCAAGTTCGGCTCGCTCGTCCGGATCTACGAGGGGCTGCGCCATTACCATAATCACCGGCTCACCGTGCTCAAGGTGCTCCTGCTCAGCGTGGTGATCCACCTGATCGTCGGGTGGGCCTTCCTGCAGTTCAACCTCGCGCTCGGCGAGAGCTCCATTGCGCTGCTCCCGCTTTACGTCATCGTGCCGCTCGGACTGCTGGTCACCGCGGTACCGATCGCGCCGGCGGGCGTGGGCACGGGGCACGTCGCCTTTCTCTACCTCTTCGGACTGCTCGGCTCCTCGCGCGGAGCGGATTCGTTCAACCTTTTCGCCCTCACGAGCCTGCTCATCGGCGCGCTCGGGGGCCTGGTCTACCTGCGCTTCCGCTCCCGGGAGCCCAAGCCGGTCAGTGACGCCAACGACGCCATTCCGCTGGCATAACCCTCGCTCTTCGCGCCTCCCGAAAAAGGAGAACGCGAAATGTCCGGCTTCCCGCCGCTACGACCCTTTCAACGAGAGGCTCTCACCGCCCTCGAGAACCCCTGCCATGCCATCTGCGTTGCCCCGACGGGTTCGGGCAAAAGCCTGATCTTCGAGACGCTTGCACGTCGCCGTGAGACCCGGCTTCTGCTCGTCTCCCCGCTGATCGCGCTCGCGCGCCAGCAGGCCGCCCGGCTCAGGGCTCTGGGCGTCCGCACCAGCCTTGGCACCGGAGATCCGCGGGATCAGCCCCCCGACAGCGATACCGGCGTCTGGATCGTCAGTCCGGAATCGCTGCAAAACCCGTTTTCGCTGTCGGTCCTCTCGAGATGGAAGCCCGGGATCCTGGTCGTGGATGAGTGCCACTGTTTTTGGGACTGGGGCGAGGAGTTTCGGCCCGCGTTTTCGGTTCTACCGGATCTGCTCCAAAGGACCCGAAGCATCGAGCGCAGCCTCTGGCTCACGGCGACCCTGCCGCCCGACGCCCGCCAGGAGCTCCGCTCCCGGCTTCCCTCGCCGCGGATCGAGCTTGGCGGTTTCGCGCTGCCGCCCGGGCTCGCCCTGCACTTTCCGCGGGTTCCATGGGTTCATCGCGCCGATGCGCTCCTTTCACTCTTCGAGGGCGGAGCGGAGGCACCGCTGCGGGGGCCCGGTATCCTTTTTGGTTCCACTCGCGAATCCACGGTTCGCCTCGCTCGTGCGGTCGAGAAAGCCGGGCGCCGGCCGCTGGTCTATCACGCCGGACTGAGCAGCGAAGAACGCCGGGCCGCCGAAAGGCTCATCGCCGACGCCCGAGCCGACGTTGTGGTCGCAACTTCCGCCTTCGGAATGGGAATGGATCACCCGCACCTGCGCTGGGTGCTGCTTTGGCAGGCGCCGGCCTCCCCGCTCGCGCTGGCCCAGGCGCTCGGGCGGGCCGGCCGCGGCCCTGACGCGCGTGCGCTCACCGTCGCCTTTTGGGATGACGAGGACTTCCGCCTTCAGGAATGGGCCGCGGGAGCCTCACCTCGCCGCCGGGGCGAGCTCTGGGCCTTGTTTCAAATTTTTCACGAATCCGGCTGTCGCGCCGTGACGCTGGGGCGTTATTTCAACGGCAGCGATGCGCCCGACCGCGTCGAAGACCGCCTCAGGTGTCGCCGCTGCGACGCATGTGGCAGTTCGCTCCGGTAAAATCCCGGCTGATTCCCCCGCCGGCCTTGTGCTACCTTCCAAGGCGGAAGGTTGAGCCATGAAAAAGAAAAGCATCCAAAAGCCCGCTCCCGCCCGCAAAACGCGCCCCGCGCGGGCCGCTAAGGCGGAGGCCCCGGCGACGCCTTTGATCGCCGGCCCGCTCCACACCCGACGCCTCGGCTCGGCTCTCATCGTGCACCTCGGCACCCGACCCGACAAGCACTGCACCTGGAACTGCATCTACTGCCAGTGGAAGAACGCCCCCAAGAGCACCCACGAGCGCAGGCAGCCGGTACCCGACAAGGATGAGATCCTGGCGCAGCTCGCGGACCTCCTCGCCAAGCCGCGAAAACCCGTGGACGCGATCGTTCTCGGCGGAAGCTCCGAACCCACGGTTCACCCACAGTTTGCCGAGCTGGTCGAAGGCCTGCTGCAGCTCCGAAAGAAGCTTGGCGGCAAGTGGCTGCTCCACTGCATCAGCAATGGCTCCGCGCTCGATCGCGAAAAGGTCCGTCGCGCCTGCGACTCGATCGACCGCATGTGGGTGAAGGTGGACTGCGCGACGAATGAGCTCTTCCGGAAGGCGAATCTGCCGGCGGCGAGGCCGATTTCGCTGGAGAAGCACCTGAACCAGATCGAGAAGCTGAAATCCCCCCTGATCCAGACGACGTTCTGGCGCAACGCCAAGGACTCAGAGCTCCAGAACTGGTCCCCCGAGAACCTGCTCGGCCTTCTCAATATCTACGAAAGACTGAAGCCGGCTTGTGTCCACCTGACGACGCTCCGCCCTTCCTCGATGTTCTCGAAGCTGCGGCCGATCCATTACGAGAACCTCGAAGCCTTCGCCCAGCGGGTGAGCGATCTCGGAATCGACGTCGAGGTATTTCCGTAAGGCCGCAGGCCGAGCGGAGAGCGAGCATTAAAAAAGGGGCGAGAACAGCGTTCCCGCCCCTTTCCTCTATTTCAGCCGATTTTTCGACCTTAAGCCCCCAAAACGGGGGTAGGCGGAACAGCCGCTACCTTGCTCTCCTTCACGGTCCTCTTCTGCGTGAGCAGCGAGACCACGATCAGCGTCAGGAAGCTCAGGGGCACCGTGAAGATCGCCGGACTGTCGATCATCATCGGCGCGTCCGCGGCCTTGAGGCCATAGAGCTTGACGTACATCTCGGGTGACAACAGGATCATCGTCACGGCCGATACCATGCCGACCAGCACGGACGCCGTAATGCCCTTGGCGGTCGTCTTCTTCCAGAAGAGCAGCATGATGATCGCCGGCAGGTTCGCCGACGCGGCGACCGCGAAGGCCCAGCCCACGAGGTACGAGACGTTCATGCCCTCGTAGGTGATCCCCAGGAGCATGGCGAGAATCCCGACCACCACGGCCGAGATCTTGCCCGCCATCACCTTACGGTGGTCATCCATCTTGATCCCCATGAACCGATCCATCAGATCGTGCGCTACCGCGCCCGACGCGGCGACGATCAGGCCGCTCACCGTGCCAAGCACGGTCGCGAAGGCGATCGCGCTGA
Organism: Oligoflexia bacterium; assembly: GCA_023700925.1. Lineage (GTDB taxonomy): Bacteria > Bdellovibrionota > UBA1018 > UBA1018 > UBA1018 > JAMPXJ01. Next base: position 11,349 of record JAMPXZ010000096.1, read on the forward strand.
TGATGGCAAAGAGGAAGACGCCGAACGACTTGGCGAGCAATGGCGCCGCCATGTTCGTGTCATTGAGATCGAGCACGCCGCTCACCATCGCGCCGATGCCCATATAGAGCGTCAGCACGTAAAAGAACCCGATGCTCGCGATGGCGACGATCGTCGACTTGCGCGCGCAGGCCGGGCTCGGAACGGTGTAATACCGGATCAGGATGTGCGGAAGAGCCGCCGTGCCGCAGAAGAGCGCCAACATCAGGGAGATGAAATTGAGCTTGTCCTTCCACGTCGCGCCCTTGGCCGAATCGACCTTGTAATAGGCGCCGGGCTGAAGCAGCGCGGCTCCGGAGGTCGCCTGAGGGTAATAGGCCGTGACGGTGTTCTCGCCATCCGCGATCTTCTTCGAGGGCCAACGGATGACCACGCCATCGCGAATCGCGGTGAGGAAGCTCACCGGATCCAGGCTGCCCGTCCGCTCGACCTTCTGTCCTTTCCACTGAATTTCGCTCATGTGGCCGACGGGGAAGAACTTGCCCTCCTCCTTCGTCGCGCCGTTATAGAGCTTCTGCCCGTTGGGCAGCGCCGTAACGGTAAGCGTCTCTTCGAGCGTATTCTTGGCTTCGTTGACCAGCCAGACCCTTTCCACGCCGTCCCGGGACAGCTTGACCATACCGACCTTGCCGTAGGGGCTTTGCTTCCAGTCGGCTGGAATCACCTGGCCGCCTTCGGCGAGGATCAGGCTCCCGTCCGCCGCCGCGCTGTACGCGAGGGACTTGAACTGATGATAGGTCCGGTCACCGCCGTGGTCCGGCGCGGTACTGAGGCCGCGCGCGAACAGCGCAATCACCAGGGCCGTCGAGAAGACCACGAGCAAGGCACCCTTGAGGAACTGCACGTACGTCGTCGAGGCCATGCCGGCGGTCGCGACGATGATGATCACGATCGTGCCGACGAAGATCACTCCCGCATAGTGAGGAAGACCGAGCAGCGGTGTGACGAGAACTCCCGCACCCACCATCTGCGGAATCAGGTAGAAGATCGACACCACGAGGGTGCTCAGGGCCGCCGTGAGCTGGATGCCCTTGTCGTTGAACTTCGAGTCGAGCGCATCGGTGAAGGTGAACTTCCCGAGCCGCTTCATCGGCTCGGCGACCACGAAGAGCGCCACGATCCACCCGGCCAGATAGCCGATGGAGTACAGGAAGCCGTCATAACCGTAACCCGCGATCATGCCGCAGATACCGAGGAACGAGGCCGCCGAAAGATAATCGCCGGCGAACGCGATGCCGTTCACCGCCCAATGTACCGTTCCGCCGGCGGCATAGTAGCTCTTGGCGGTTTTGGTACGCTTGGCAAAGTAGAACGAGATCCAAAGGACGAAGGAAACGAAGCTGACGAAGACCGCAATGGCCCACGCGGAAGTCTGGTAATTCATTGCGCGCCTCCTTGGCTGCTCGGCTCGCTTTTGGTGAAGATTTCTCGGAAAGCGTCGATGGCGGTGAGATTGCGGCCGTCCTGGTACGACACCTCGGTCTCGAGGCCGATGAGGGTCTCGCAGAAGACCATGGCCTTCTCGCGATTCCAATCGGCCGGGAGCCTGCCACTGGCGTGAAGCTCATCGAACCACGACGTGACCTCCTTGACCTTATTGTTGAGCCGCTCTTCCGTCCGGGTACAGAGCGAGTTGTACGCGAACGCCAGGATCAGGGCGAAGACGATCA
>JAMPXZ010000097.1 GCA_023700925.1 Oligoflexia bacterium
AACAAAATTCCGTTCCGAGTCGAAAACGGCCGCTACCTCCTTCCCGACGAAGCAGGAATCGAAGTGGAAGCGCACCGCATGCCTGTTGCGCAAATCATGCCCGAGCGTGATAACGCGCAGACCGATCTCAGGTTGAAAATGGAGCTCCAGAAGGCTCGCGAGGAGATCGCCGAGCTCAAGACGCTCATCGCCTTTTATGAAGAAAGAATCCCTGGTCCGAGGCTCGATGTCTGAGCAGCGTTGCCGCTTGCGCCGTTGGGCGGCTGGCTGGGGTTTTTGCGCGCTTGCCTGGGCGGTCTGCTTCGCGCCGAATGCTTCGGCGACAGCGGAGCTGGATCGCAAATACGCGCTTGAGTCGGTCGGGGCGCTGCGCGCCTGGGACAATGTCGATGGGCTTTTCGCGGACTATGTCGCGGCCGCGTATCAGGATTATTTCAGCCGTCAGAGCCGTTTCGTGCTGCAGGACCTCTCGAAGGCGGACGCGCTTTTTTCCCGCTCGAAGCTGCCCTACCACAAGCTGATCGAGGACGCCGAGATTCTCGGGCAGCTCGCGCGCGCCACGCGCACCCAGAGCATGGTCCGCACGCGCGTGAGCAAGGAAGGCGCGCAGTACCGATTCAGCCTGCAGTGGCTGCACTCGCCGCAGATGGACCTGCTGGCCTCCGAGGAGCTGATCCTCAAGGAGGCCTCAGGCAGTAAAGCGCTCGCGGCCGAAGAGATCAAAAGAACGCTTCAGCACGCGCTGGACCGACTGATCGCAAAGGTGCCCTTCCGTGGCACGGTCACGGGGCGTGACAACACGTCGGTCACCGTGAACATCGGCTCGCGCTCCGAGCTTCGCGCCGGCGACACGCTCGTGATCGGGACCCTGGATGACGTGAAAAAGCATCCGCTGCTCAAGGAAGTGGTCGAGTGGCGCCTGGCTCCCACAGGCAAGGTCCTGGTCGAGCAGGTGGACGAGGCGATGGCCTTCGGCCGCGTGATAGAAGAGGAGCCGGGACGCCAGCTCGGCCGCTATCAGAAGGTGGTCCGGGTCCTTCCTCGTGTGCTGCCTCTGAACCCGCCCTCGGCAGCGCGGGAAGCGCCGGAGCCGGCCGAGGCGGTCGAAAGCGCGCCGTCGCTCGGATGGACGGCGATCACGCTCTGGAGCGGCAGCTATGGGCGCTCCTTCAGCGACACGTCGGCCTCGCTGTCGGGCAGCGGTCTGGTCCTCGGCACGGCCGCCAGCGGTCAGCTCTGGCTGACCCGCGACTGGTTCGCCGAGATGAGCCTGGGCTACGGGTTTTGGTCTTACTCCCAGGAAAACGAGCTTACCGGCGCGACGATGACGGGCAGTCGCTCAGGCAACGCGATGACGATCTCGCTCGCGGCGGGCTATAGTTACCTCGTGACGGGCGATTTCTTCGGGCCCAAGGCCTGGACGAAGTTCGGCTTCCGTTCGAACGCGGTCTCATTGCCGGCGGAAGCCGACAACAGGCTCGCTCCGAATTCCTTCAAGACGCCTTTCATCGGAATCGGGGGCGATCTGCCGATCCGCTCTCATTGGGGGGCGCTGCTGGATTTCGAGTTCGGCATCTTCTCCAGCGGGACGGAGACGGGCGGGGTCGCGGGCAGCATGACCTCGGCGTCGGACGCCAAGTTTTTCGTGGGCGGGTATTACCGCATGGGGCCTCGCATGACGATACGCGCCGGTCTCGACGTGCTGGCCAACGCGGGGGACTTCGCGAGCGGCGCGGCGATGTCGCAAAAAATCATTACCTTCTCGCCCTCTCTCCTGTATTACTTCTAGTTTTATGAGCTCCCGCGAGCAGGGCGCCCGTTCCGCGGCCGCCCAGAGAATGGCCGATCTGGTCCAGCAGATCCATCATCATGATTTCCGGTATTACGTCCTGGACGACCCGGAAATTTCCGACGCCGAGTACGATCGGTTTTTCCGCGAGCTCCAGGCCCTGGAGACCCAGTACCCCGATCTTCGTCTTAGTGATTCACCGACGCAGCGGGTGGGGGGCAAGGCGCTCGAACAGTTCCGCAAGGTGCGCCACCGGGTGCCGATGCTTTCGCTCGCCAATGCGCTGAGCGAGGCGGAGTTCGTCGAGTTCGATGAGCGCGCCCATCGCGTGCTGGAGGTCCCGGCGGAGCGTGCGCTCGAGTATTACGCTGAGCTGAAGTTCGACGGCCTCTCGGTGAACCTGACCTATGAAAACGGAGCGCTGGTCTCGGCCGCGACCCGCGGCGATGGCGAGACGGGCGAGGATGTAACTCACAATATCCGCACGATCCGAAGCGTTCCGCTCCGGCTCAACGACCAGGCTCCGCCCAGGGTGATCGAGATCCGCGGCGAGGCGATCCTGCCGATCCGCGACTTCGAAAAGCTCAATGAAGAGCAGGCGCGCCGGGGCCAGAAGCTTTTTGCCAATCCCCGCAACGCGGCCGCGGGTTCGCTTCGGCAGCTCGATTCCGCGATCACGGCTACGCGCCCGCTGACGGTTTTTTGCTATGGGCTCGGGCATGTCGACGGACTCGAGCTTCCCACGATGAAGGAGTACCAGGACCAGCTCGAGACCTGGGGCTTCCGGGTCGCCAAGTGGCGGGAGGTCTGTCATGGCGCCGATGAGGTGCTCAAGTTCTACCGGCGCATCGAAGAGGAACGCGAAAAGCTTCCATTCGAAATCGATGGGGTCGTGGTGAAGCTGAACCGCTTCGAGGCGATTGACCGCGCCGGCTACATCTCTCGGAGTCCTCGCGGAATGGTGGCCTTCAAGTATCCACCGCGCCAGGAAACGACGACGATCGAGGACATCATCGTACAGGTCGGCCGCACGGGCGCGCTGACCCCGGTGGCGCTGGTTGCGCCGGTTTATCTCGGCGGGGCCACGGTGAGGCGCGCGACGCTGCACAATCAGGACGAGATCGATCGCAAGGATATCCGGATCGGTGACAAGGTGGTGATCCAGCGCGCGGGCGACGTGATCCCCGAGGTGGTCAAGGTGATCGAGACCGCTCGGACCGGCAAGGAGCGCAAGTTCCACCTGCCGCGCCACTGCCCCGTCTGTGGCTCGGAGGTTGAGCGCAAGGAAGGCGAGGCGGTGGTCCGCTGCCTGAGCCGCGACTGCGTGGCTCAGCTCAAGGAGCGGATCCGGCATCTGGTGATGATCGATGCGCTGAACGTCGAGGGGATGGGCGAGAGGATCGTCGAGCAGCTCGTGGACGCTGGCTTCGTCAAGAGGTATGCCGACGTTTTCAGGTTGACCCAGGAGCGGGTGCTCGAGCTCGAAGGTTTCGCAGAGCGCTCGAGTGCCAAGCTGATCGAGTCGATCGAGAAGGCGCGTGCTCCCGAGCTGTATCGGGTGATTTTCGGTCTTGGGATCCGCCACGTCGGAGAGCGCACGGCGAAGGTGCTCGCCAACCATTATGGGGATTTCGCGCCCCTCTTCACGGCCACGCCCGATGAGCTGGAGCAGATCCATGAGATCGGCCCTGAGGTCGCGCGCTCGATTCATGAGTACTTTCAGGATGCGCAGAGCCGCCACGACGTGCACGATCTGCTGAAATTCCTCGAGGTGAAGCCCCCGCGCCGCGCGGCCGCCGGCAAGGCGGTCTTTGCGGGAAAGACGCTGGTCTTGACTGGAACGCTGCCGACCCTCCAGCGAAGCGAGGCTACGCGCCTGATCGAGGAACAGGGCGGCAAGGTTTCATCGAGCGTTTCGAAGAAAACGGATTTTGTCGTCGCCGGGGCCGAGGCCGGAAGCAAGCTGGATAAGGCCCGCGAGCTCGCGGTCACGGTGATCGATGAGGCGGAGCTGCTGAGGATGTTGAGGTAGTCGGAAGCGGGTTAGCGGTTCTTCGGGCCCGCGAAACGCTTGATCTTGCCGGACTCGATGTCCTGCAGGAGCTTGTCCCACTTGCGTTTGTAGGTGTTGTAGGTCCCTTGGATGTTCTGGAAGCGGAACCGGTACGCCGGCGTCGGCTTCGCCATCATCATGAGGGTGTTCATCATCTGTTCGAGCTGTGCGAGCCGTTCGTTAGGGGGCCGGATCTCGACGCCCGCGGCGAACATATTGAAGGAGCTGTTGACCGAGAGGATCATCGGCTCCACGCGGTTCATGAGCTCGTCCATCTTGGCGACGTAGTCCTTGGTGAGGCCGCCCTGTTCCTCTTCGGCTTCCTCGAGGTCGTCGTAGCGGGGTTTCTTCCACTCTCTCATGGTGCGAGTTTCCTCTCGAGTGCCGGATCGATCGGCGCGGCTTGGACCTTCAGGGGGCTTCGGTCCTGTTCCTGCTTGAGAAGGCGTTTTTCCAGCTCGAGTACCGAGAGGAGCGCTTTTTCCTGATCCGCGGCCTCGCGCTGGAGCGCATTGTGCCGCTCGTGAAGCTGGCGCATGGCGCGTACGTAGGGGAGTTCCACCTCGATCAATGCGCCCGTGAGGGCCGGCGTGCCTTCCTTGTAGGTTTTCTTCAGCTCGGCGATGGTGCTGGTCTTCTCGGTATCGAGAGCGGCGACGAGCTTTCTTTGAAGCTCGAGCTCCCCCGCCTTGAGGCGGTTGGAGGATGCGAGCAGAATCATCTGAAGCTGCAGGGAATCGTCGGGCGAAAGGTTCCCCATGCTCGAGGTGGCGGACTTGCGGATCTGCTCCAGCAGGCCCAAGTTGAGCTGAACGGCGTCGCGGCTGTAGGCCCGCACGAACTGGGAACGGGAAAGCCGTGCCCGGTTGAGCTCCTGAAGCAGTCCGGCGACCGTACTGTCTTCGGTCTCGCGGAGGCGCTGCTTGATCGCCTCGGGGATTGGAAGATCCGTGATGAGCGCCCATTCGGCCTTGAGGGAAAGCTTGCCCTGTTTCACCCGATTGGAGATCGCCGGGATGAGGGCCTCGAGCTGGGAGAGCTCCCCGGAAATCAACTCCGCTTTTTTCGCGCAGGCGTTGAGATGGTTTTCCGCGCGGTCCAGCTTGGCGGAGAGTTCTTCGCGGGCTTTGCGCCGGTCCTCGCGCGTTTTCTCATCGGCCAGGCTCCTGGCGGTATCCTGGTTGAACTTGCGCCAGCGGCAAACTTCCTGGATCAGCGGAACAAGCTCCTCGATCCGGGGCTCGGGCTTGCTGAGCGCCTCCTTGACCTTGGTGAGGGCTTTGTCGATTCCGCCGCCGAGGAGGGTCGAAACCGTGCTTCCAATCACGAGGCCGGCCGGGCCGCCAACGGAAAAGCTGACGTACGAAACAAGATCCCGGACAAAGGGGCGGAGACTGCCGTTACCGGAGATGGCCTCCTGGTTGCGATAAACGGAGTTCAGGACCGGATGGATCTGTTGTGTCTGACTCTCGATGCCTTGCCGTCGGGAATAGAAGAAAAAATCTTCGTTTTCCTCGGCCGAACGAATCTGCTGGATCTGAAAGTCGAGGTCCACGATGGACTGGTCGATCGCAATGGTGCGTTCATCGACTTCGGCGCCGAAGGCCGCGCTGGAGCTCGAGGTTCGGAGTGAGGATCTCTCGCTTTCGAGGGTGCGCCTGCGGGTCTCGAGCCGCTCGAGTTCGCGCCGGTTTCTCTCTTTGGAGAGGCGTCGCTCCGAATCCACCTGCGCGAGCTGCTGTTCGCGTAGCGTGATGAGAGCCTGGTCGGCGCGGACATCCCCGGCCTGCGCCATCGTGCCGTTTCTGAACTGCCCGTCTTGGCTGTTTCTCGAGGAACCGAGCCCCTTCACGATCGTCGTGTAGGCGCAGTCTTTGCTCGCGGGCAGAGGTAGGTTCTCGGCGCCGTTCTGCATGTTAGAGTAGGGATAGGGAACGTTCATCTGAAAGCCCTGCATCTGCTGGGCCTCCTCGAAATTGGCCGGGTCGCTGGTCTCGCCGTAAGGCATGCTCGGGCCCGCGCCCGGGCTCATGCCAAAGCCAAATCCACCACCGGAGCCACGGACGCCGCCAAATGCCCCTGGAGCCATCCACATGCCGTTTTGCGAGCTTCGGCCGCTCTCGGGTGGCGAGTAAACATTCTGGAGTGAAAGGAATTCTTCGGCGCCACCGACCGCGGCCATCGCAAGGGCGAGGGAGAGAATCACGATTTTCGCCAAGCCCGTCCTCATTGAAACCTCCCGCTGCGAAGGACGGCGTTGAACTCCGGTGCCAGGCGTGCGAACTCGCCGCTGGCCGCGGTTGCGGTCACGACATAGAAGCCGTAGCCCTTCTTGAAATAGATTGCTTGGGCGAGTGTCTCAGTATCCTTGCGCGACTGCACAATAACGAAGCGGTCCTCGACCTTCGTTATGCTGATGACCTTCTGAAGATTTTGCTCCTGCAGGATTTTAAGAGCGGCCTGGAGGTAATCGTCCAGCGAGGCGTAGGCGATCGCGCTCGTATCCCTGAAGACAGTGATATTCGGGTGGAGGGTTTCAGATTTGTTTTCCCGCTTCTTGCTTGAGCGAAGATAGTAAGCCGTGTCGATGCCGGGCAGGGGCTTGGGTATTGCCTCCCAATTTGTCTTTGAGGGAGAAATCGAAAATGATTCCGAGGCCGATGCGGCCGCCGCCCAGGCGAAAAGCACAAGTAGAGCGAATTTTGTCACGGACGGATCTCCTCCCTCTATGCTCATCGAACCATCCAGGGAAACCCTTAAGTCCTTTAGTCCTGCGCCACGCTATTGTTAAGATTGTGAGCGAAGGAACCACAGAGTACCCAAAGGTCTCCCTTCGGCTAATGTTGGGTTCGATAAAGGCGTGTTGGACTCTTCTGGAAAAATTTAGCTGTGAGTTCAGTGTGTTATTTGGGTGCTGACGCGGGTCTGACTGAATGCCGACTTCGTGTTTTTTGCGTATGAGACCGGGCCGTGCGGTAAACAGGCAAAAAGCCTCCATTTTTTTGGCGCGCGCTTCGGAGCGCGCCGCCATAGACCCAACAGCCCATTTTCAAAACCAACATTAGCCGAAGGGGGTCTCTTTGAGGGCAAAGGGGACCGCGCGGTCACGGTCCAGTTCACAATCAGGCCTTGAGTAGCCCTGGGATCTCGCGTACCTGGGAAATGGGCACGAGCCTCAGGCCTTTGCCGGCGCTTCCGATTTTTTCCATCGCCGAGCGGGGGACGACCACGGTTTTGAAACCGAGCTTCTTCGCCTCTTCGAGCCTCACCTCGACCTGCGAGACACGGCGAACCTCGCCCGTCAGGCCGAGCTCGCCGATGAAAACCCAGCCCGCCGGCAGCGCGCGCTCCTCGAAGCTCGACCAGATCGCGGCCGCGGCCGCCAGGTCGCACGCGGGCTCGGAGAGCCTCAGGCCCCCGGCGACGTTGAAAAACAGATCCTGCTCGGCAAGCGACATCCTCATGTGCTTTTCGAGAATCGCGGCAATGAGCGAAATGCGCGCCGAATCCATTCCGACCGAGGTGCGGCGCGGGACGGCGAGCACCGTGTGCGCCACGAGCGCCTGAACCTCGACGAGCAGGGGCCGCGAGCCCTCGAGCGCCGCTGTGATCGCGGTGCCCGGCACGGGTTCATGCCGCTCGCTCAGGAAAAGCGACGACGGGTTGGGAACTTCGCGCAGACCTTCGCCGTCCATTTCGAAAACGCCGAGCTCGCGGGAACTCCCGAACCGGTTCTTCACCGCGCGAAGAAGGCGATACGCCTGCCCACCTTCGGATTCGAAGTAAAGCACCGTATCGACCATATGTTCGACAACCTTGGGCCCGGCAATACTGCCTTCCTTGGTTACGTGGCCGACGAGCCAGACGGAGATTCCCGCTGATTTGGCGAGCGCCATGAGGCGCGTCGCGACCTCGCGTACCTGGCTTACGCTGCCGGGGGCGGACTCCAGAAACCCGCTCGAAAAAGTCTGCAGCGAATCCATGAGCAGCAGCTGCGGCCGGAGCTCCTTGACCGTGGCGAAAACGCGCTCGAGCTGCGTCTCGGCCGCGAGGAAGATGTGACCCTCGCTGCGGACGCCGAGCCGGTGGGCGCGCCCGCGGATCTGATCCACCGATTCTTCGCCGCTGACGTAGAGAATCTTGAGATCCGAGTGCCGCGCTCGCAGCCCTCGCGCCATCTGAAGCAGAAGCGTGCTCTTGCCGATTCCGGGATCACCGCCGAGGAGCACGAAGCTGTCGGGCACGAGCCCGCCGCCGAGCACGCGGTCGAGTTCGGTGATCGTCGTGGTGAGGCGTTTCTGGGGCGTGGCGGCGCCCTCCTCGCCATCCAGATCCACCGCGTGAACCGCCATGTCGAGCGCCAGGTCGCGCGCGCCATCGCGCGCCGACTGCAGGTCGTCGCCCCCGACGCGCTCCTCGACGAGCGAGTTCCACGATTCGCAGCCTGAGCAGCGGCCAAGCCACTTCGTCGCGGTGTAGCCACAGTTCTGGCAGACGTATTGCGTTTTGTTCTTGGACACCCTCACCTCAGGACTTCAGAGTCACGCGGGCGACGGCGGTATGCCAGCGCTCCAGTGCCCGGTCGCGTTCCTTTGCATCCATGGAAGGGGAGAAGGAACGGTCCTCTTTCCATGTTTTTTCGATATCCTCGAGGTCCGTCCAGAGCCCCGCCCCGAGGCCGGCCGCGAAGACCGCGCCCAGGCTCGTGGTTTCGAGATGCTTCGGGCGTCGCAGCGTCACGCCGAGGACATCGGCCTGGAACTGCATGAGCAGATCGTTCGCCGAGGCGCCGCCGTCCACGTTCAGCGCCGCGAGCGGTTTGCCCAGATCCTTCTGCATCGCCGCGAGGATGTCGACGTTTTGGAACGCGATCCCCTCGAGCACCGCTCGTGCCATATGGGCACGCGTCGTGCCGCGGGTGATTCCGGTGAACATGCCCGTCGCGGAGGGATCCCAGTACGGGGCGCCGAGGCCGGTGAGCGCGGGAACAAAGACCACGCCGTCGGTCGAGGGAACGGAGGCGGCGAGCGCCTCGATTTCGGCCGAGTCGTGGATGAACTTCATTCCGTCGCGCAGCCACTGCACCGCCGCGCCCGCGATGAAAGCGCTGCCTTCGAGCGCGTAGGTGTAGTTGTCCTCGCTCAGGGCCCAGGCCACGGTCGAAAGAAGGCGGTGGCGGCTCTGGGCGGGTTTGCGCCCGGTATTGAGCAGAAGGAACGCGCCCGTGCCGTAGGTGCACTTGGCCTGACCTTCTTTCACGCAGGCCTGACCGAGGAGCGCCGACTGCTGATCGCCGAGCACGCCCGTGATCGGAATCCCGTCCGGCAGCCCGGCAAAGCCGCGCGTCAGAGCGAACGTTCCGACCGAAGGACGGACCTCGGGCCAGATCTCCATCGGGACCCCCAGGGCGTTGCAAAGGTCAGAGTCCCATTTGCGCTTATGGATGTTGAAGCACAGCGTCCGCGAAGCATTGCTTGGCTCCGTGACATGAACCGCGCCGCCGGAGATGCGCGCGATCAGGTAGCTGTCGATCGTACCTGCGGCGAGCCGGCCCTCCTGATGGGCCTTTTTCACCGGCTCCCAGTTCTTGAGCGCCCAGGCCGCCTTGGTTCCGGAGAAGTAGGGGTCCAGGAGCAGGCCCGTTCGCTCCTGAAAGAACGGCTCCGTGCCTTTCTTGCTCAGCTGCTCACAGGCGTCGGCCGTGCGCCGGTCCTGCCAGACGATCGCGCGTGCCACGGGCTCGGTCGTCTCGCGGTCCCAGAAGCAGATCGTTTCGCGCTGGTTCGTGATGCCGATCGCGGCGATCTTGCGGCTATCGACGTGCTTCGTCACCTCGCGGACCGTCTGCAGAACCGTAGTCCAGATGTCCTCGAGATCGTGCTCCACCCAGCCCGGCTTGGGAAAGTGCTGGTCAAAGTCCACGCTCGCCTCGGCGATCCGGTTGAGGTTCGCATCCATGAGGGCGGCGGTGGTTCCCGTAGTGCCTTGATCGATCGCGAGAATGTAGTCCATCAGACCTAATTACAGGGGGGCGGCGAGAGGATCAAGGTTTGGGCGGGGCGTCAAAGCGTCAAAAAGATTTCGGTCAATCACAGGTGACACAGGACCGATCAGAAAACAGGATGATTCTTCGTCGGTTTCCCCGAATCGCCGTGTCCTTGCTGGTGGCCGCGGGCCTCCTGCTCGGCGTTTTTCACCTGGATCGTCGCCGAGCGCAGGGACATGAGACCGTAACCGCGCTGCGGTGGGCAAGGCAGATCACCTCACAGGCCGAAACGATGGCCCTGAGTGCCCGCAGTCGGGGCGAGAAAGATTCTTTGAAATGGGCGGTAGATTATCTGACTCAAGGCGTTGAGCCACGGATCATCCGGGTCAATCGCTTCGCCTCACTTCCTGCCGATGGAAGCGGGGACCTCGAGGTTTTCCGGCTCGATCGCTCGCGCGGGGTCTTTGATTATTCCCGGGTCATCGACCACGCCAATCGCAGCGGAATCCGCGTTCTGCTCGACGTCGGCTTTTCAGGTTTTCTCGGCGCCCGTTCGCGGCTGGCCAATGACTTGTCGCTCGCGGCCTTTTTTGCCGCCGCGGCGCTGCTCCTGCATTTCCTCGTCGTGCCGCTTTTCGCCCGAAAGAGCGATGAGCAGGCGCTGGCGCCGGTTCAGGACGCTCATACTTCGGAGCCCCCGCCGATCGAGCTCTCTGGGTGGCGTCATGACGCCAGAGCCGCGCTCGCCGCGCTTGGCACCAGTGTTCGCGACCTGATCCGGGATGCCCAGGCCATTGCCCGCACCGCGCGCGGCACGCTCGCCGCGACCGAGTCGCTCCGAGGCCGCATTCACGGCGGCCTGAACGACCTTCACGCGAGCCGCAAGCTTCTCAAGAACGCCGCTCAGCTCGCCACTCAGCTCGAGGCCTTGGTCAGCGCACCGGAAACGCCGGGCACGCGCGCCCAGCTTCAGGCGATTGCCGTTCAGCTCCAGCAGGCCTGCCAGGGCGGAGACCAGGCGGTTCGCGCGCTCGAAATCCTTGTGGAGCCTTGGGCCCTGGACGCGGACCAGCTCGTTCAGGCGCAGCAGGGCAGCATTGCCGCGAGCCGGGACATGGCCACCCGGATCGGAAGCACCAAAGAACATCTCATTCAGCAGGTCGAGCTTCTGAAGAAGCTCGAGGCGCTCGCCGCGGCACAGGCGGAAGCTGCAGCGGAAGACGCCGTCGACGCCCAGGCTGCCTAGCGCGATCGGCGGAGCGCCCGAGCCACGAAATGGTAGGCCGTGGTCGCCGCGAGGTTGGCCGTCCGCTCCCCTTCGTCATGAGGGGGACTGAGCTCGAAGATGCCGAGGGAGACCACCTTGCGCTCTTCTCCGCAGGCTTCCGCGATCTCGAGAAGATCGGTCGGGGTGAAGCCTTCCGCCTGTGGCGCCGACACGCCGGGCGCGAACGCGGAGGCCGCTGAGTCGAGGTCGAGGCTGATCACCACGGCATCGCAGGCGGCGGTCAGCTTTTTGAGCACGCTCTTGAAGCTATCGATCGCCTTGTCGTGCCGAAGGTTCTCGAAGGGCACGACCTTGACCTTGCGTCTTTCGACGTAGTCCCACAGCTCGGGACCGTTGCAGTGAGACTGGGTGCCGAACTCGACGAGGTGCTGGGGGGTGAGGACCCCGCCCTCGATGGCGAGTTGAAACGCCGAGCCGCTCGTAATCAGCGGGTGAGGGGGACGCACGTCGAGATGAGAGTCGACATTGATGCAGCCGAGCCGACCGGCCGGCAGCTTCATGTCGAGGGCGCGGGCGACTCCAAGGAGGTGCGAGTAAGCATGGTCCTGGCTTCCGCCGACGATGACCGAGAGCCCGTTGGCCCGATGGGCGTTGCGGATCAGCTCGCTGGCGTTGACCAGGTTTTGCTGAAGGTCGCCCGATAGCTGCCCGAGATCTCCGCAGTCGAGCATCCGCTCGTGGATCGGATCACGCCCTTTGAGGCGCGAGAAGGCGTTGCGAAAGGCAGCCGGGCCCAGTGCGGCGCCGATGCGGCCTCCGACGTTGATGATCCCGAGGTGATCCGGGACTCCAACCAGGCTCCAATTGATTCGTTGAGGCATTTAACTTAGACTTACCTTAAATTCGGTTTACACTCAGGGCGGGCAGTTAATTTTTCCTGACCAGTAGATTGCACAAAAATGGACGGCTTCGAAGAAAAAAAGTGGTTTGTATACCTGGGGGACCATCACGAAGGTCCCTTTTCGGTCACTGAGATCCAGGCGAAGATGCACGAGGGGCAGGTGACCTCGTCTTCTTACGTTTGGGCCGAGGGGATGCAGGATTGGCTGGTGATGACCGAGGTCGCGGCGTTTGAGACGCTGTTCAAGCCGACGCTCGTGCCGACGCCCCAGGCTTTTCCGGAACCCGAAGCGTTCTCCACCGACGATTTTGCCCTTCCGGAGCCGATGCTCGAGGCCAGGCCGGTCGGTGACGGGCCTTCCGCGGAGATTCGTCGCGGCGAGCAGCCTGGCCGCGCGGCCGAAACCATCGAGCTCGACCGGGTTCAGCTCACCACCTCGCGTCCCGCGGCGGCGTCCCAGAGAATGGATGACGTCGAACCGAGCGATGTTCCGGAGCCCAAGCGTCGCGGCGGTCGTGGCAAAGGACGCTATCTCTTTCTTCTCGTCGTGGCGCTGGTCGGCGGGACCATTTATTACGCCTCCCACTCCGACCCCAATGCCCAGCCTCCCGCCCTGCGAGCGGGTCTCCAGGCCATCGCCGGAGCGACTCAGCCGCTTCTCGGCAAGCTCGCCGAGGCGGCGCCGTTCCTGGCCCGGTGGATTTCACCGATTCCGGCACTTCAGGATGTCTCGCCCGAAGACTATGCCGAGCTCCGTAAGGCTGCCGGCGCATCGCTCGAGCGCGAGGGCCCGAGGGCGGCCGTGGCTCTTTCGACCGCCGATCCGCTCACCCCGACGTTCTATGTCGCGACGAACCTTCCGGACGGCGCGATCGTCGATGTTTATGTCGAGGGAGTTCCCGAGACGCTGCTCTATCAGCTCGGGTTCTCCTCGCGCGTGTCGGTCACCATCACGAAGAAGCTCGGGATCTCCACGCAGGTGAAAT
>JAMPXZ010000098.1 GCA_023700925.1 Oligoflexia bacterium
CCGGCAGCTGCCGGTCCAGCTTCCAAGTAATGGCCATAGGCCGCTCGGAGACATGTTTCTGATAGTTGCCCGGGCCTAGGAACCAAAAAGCTCTGTCATTGGTATCAGGGCGAGCAAAGAGCATGACTGACGTGCCCATTTTCTGGTGGTTTTGGTAACGAAGTCCCGTCTCGCTGTCGGCGCGAGTAACTGACTGGCTTTCCCAGTGAATCAACTCAGGACTGATCGCATAATCTCTATAGCGAGTAGTGGGAGAAAAGAGCCCGGACGTTTTATCGAGAGTAAAGGCAAAAAGGTCGGCCTTGGCCTCCTTCGACCAATGGACTCCGGTTTGCCAGCGCATGACTCGAGCACGCTCTCCGCACCCGAACGCGGCGAGGATCTCGATCCGAGTATATCGGGCATGAACGTGGAGTGGCACATCGGGCATTCTTTGAAGAGGAGAGACGACATGGCTGATCTTCTCTTCCAGTCCGTCGAGAAGCTCCAGAAGCTCGCGGACGACCTGCGAATGGGCCCACAAAAGCGAGGCCGCTTCGTCGAGTGAGGTACTCCCTTCAATGGCTCTTTCCGTGACGCTTGCAACGAGCATACGAAAAAGTCGGCGGTCCCTTTCGCTCATCGAACTACATTTTGGGGCATTGGTTTGGGTGAGAAAGTCTCGATAAGCTCGAATTCGCTCTGGATCATCAATATGAAGAAGACGGCCGCAGGCGCGCCGAAGTTCTTTCTCATGGGGACCACTTGGAGAGCACTCTACCTGGGCCGCCTCAAGAAGATCCGACCACCCGCGGTTCCCTTGATAAAGGTCCGACAGCTCGAGCTCCGTCTCTTTTAGGAATTCACGCAGGGTAACGCGCCCCCTTGTTTTGACCAGCGTTTTGAGCTCCGCGACCTTTTCGTTCCATCGAGTTGGGATGCTATTCTTGAGGTTCTCTAGGATTCGCTCCTTAGCTACTGCATCGAGCTCCATGTTGCATCCAGCAGGCAGGAACGGAAAGCCCCGTTCAATCTGAAGGCGGAGCTGACTGAGGCTTCCGCCTAGAAGAGCTCTTAGACGTCGATCAAATCGAAACTCCTGCCTGTGCTGGCCGACGAAGTCGAGAACCAGGCACCTTTCCTTGCCCGGTCTTCTCCGTAAGCCGCGTCCCAGCTGTTGAAGGAAAAGAACGGGACTATCGGTTGGCCTTAAGAGTAGGAGTGTATCGACGGCGGGCACGTCGACACCTTCATTGAAGAGGTCGACGGAGAAGATGATTTTTGTCTCTCCTTTGGCAAGGCGCTTGAGAGATGCTTTGCGCTCGGTTTCGGGCGTATCTGCCCAGATGGCTTCGGCAGCAAGTCCCGCTTCTCGAAAGACTCGAGCCATATAGCGGGCATGGTCGACGCTCACGCAAAACGCCAGGGCCGACATGGTTTCTGGGTCAGCACGACGAATAGTCTGCTGCACAACCGTTCTGGCCCAGACGTCATTTGAAGTCAGAACGTGAGTGAGCGCTTCAACGTCGTATCCTCGGCCTCTGCGCCAAGGAATCGACCTCAAATCAAGTCCGTCATTGATCCCATAGTAGTCAAAGGGCACGAGATAGTGTTGGTCAATCGCATCCCACAGGCGAAGTTCGGCAGCAATGCGGTGGTCAAAATGGTCGAGAATCGGGAGGCCATCGCTGCGCTCAGGTGTTGCTGTAAGTCCTAGAAGTTCGACGGGGCGCAGACGAGTCAGGAGACTTTGATAGGAGGGGGCCGCAGCATGATGAAACTCATCCACGATTACCACGTCAAAGTGGTCTGGATTCAGTTCGCCCAGTCCGGTGCTTTTAAGGCTTTGAATTGAGGCAAATACGTGCTCGAACCGGCTTGGGCGATTGGCCCCTACCCAGAGTTCCCCGAAGGCGGGATCCTTCATCGCTTGGCGAAAGAGTACCAGGCTTTGCTCAAGAATTTCTTCTCGATGAGCGACAAAGAGCAGGCGGGCACGTTTTAATTTCACCGCGAGCCGAGCGTAATCCACGGCTGCCATGACGGTCTTTCCCGTACCCGTAGCTGACACCAGGAGATTGCGATGGAGCCCCTTTTTTCGGGAAACCTCCACTTGCTCTAAGAGTCTCTCTTGAAAGGGCTCCAACCGGATATCGAGTGAGCTGATGAGCGTCGTGATTGTTTTTTGGGTTTGGTGGGACCTTTCCGCAAATTGGCCGGAGTTAAAGGGCAAAAAGTCCGGCAAGTTCCAGTAGGACTCAAAGACGCTTTCAAATTTGGTAACGACGTCGTGATTTTGTGATCCTGATACCCTTACGTTTCACTCTAAGCCCCTGATCTGACCGGCCGTCGTAAGATTTGACGAGCCGATATAGGCGGTCGTGAATCCAGATTCACGGTGAAATAGCCACGCTTTGGCATGGAGTCGGTTAATGCTCTGGTCGTAGGAGACCTTAACCTTCGCTCCTAATGCCTGGAGTCTTTCTAGCGCCTTTAGCTCGGTAGTTCCGGTAAATGTGGTGGTGAGAACTCTGAGTTCCTTTCCGGCTTGGCAATGTCTCTTAAGGGTCTCCTCGAGCGGATTGATCCCTGACCGCCGGATAAAAGCCATGATGAGATCGATTCGATCTGCCGTGTCAATTTCCTCAAGAATCTGGCTGCCCACACGCGGCTCTCCGGGAGCGTTGGTTAGCAGCGTAGTGTCCAGTAGCGGGATTAAGGGGCGCTTCAGGGTTTGCTGGGTCCCGTCGGGGAGAACTGGAGCGATCGATTGAAGTAGCGATCCCGGGGGACGCGGGGTATCTGCCGCCGGCTCAAAGTCCTGGACCTGTGTTCCGACGGTTTTCAGGAGCGCCTCAGTTAACTTCAGGGCCGCCTCTACCCTTTCATCTTCCGGCAGTGAATCTATCGCGCGCCTGGTTACTTCACCGATGTGTCTTGCGAGACGGTCGGCGATGTCAACCGAAGTGAGGTCCTCGCGCTGGTGGCCTAGGTCGGATGAGATTCGCTCGAGCTTGCGGTAGAGGTCTTCCGTAAGGACGGTTTCATATATTCCTGGCTTGAGCTCGGACATGCGTAGCTTGGAGTTTAGGCGAATATCCGGCTGTTCGACAACAAAAGGACTCTTGGCTCTTCATTTTCAATCAGTTCCTTCAGGACTTGAGTCCCCGGTCTAACCAATTCGGGAAGCGGCGGCTTAAGAAGCGATCCACACCGGGATCCCGCCTGCTGTCGTCATGAAGATCTGCAGGTGGAAGGAGTGAGTCTCCTGAGCCATAAACAAAAACCCAAGACTCTGCGCTAACAGATAGGAATGTGGCGTCGTTCACGTCAGGCTAGTGACAAGTATGCTTGGGAAAATATTGATTACTGCGCAGTTCCTGCATTTACGGGATTGATCTGTCCTCGCGGCTCTGTCTCGTAGACAATACGGCCTGAGACAACGAGTTGATTTGATCTGGCTTGCTGCCAGGATGCCCTAATTCTTCCGCGAAAACTTGAACGGGTAGCTCACCACCGCGTCCCCCTCGCCGACCGGCCGCGGGAAGTCGACTCCCTGGATCACCTCGAGCAGGCAGTACTCGATCCAGTGGTTCTTGAGCGTCGTTTTCTTGATGCTCGCGTCGCTGACCTTGCCGTCCGGATTCACCGTGATCTGCACGGTGACGGTGCCGGCGATGCGGGTGTTCTCGACGCGTACCTGGCGCTCATAGCATTGCCGGAGCGCAACGCGGTGTTTCGCCAGCGCCTTTTCCACCCCGGCGGGAGCCAGCTCCGCCCCGAGGGCATAACCCGACAGCAGGACGAGCGAGACTGCAACGGTCCAACACGAACGGATCATCTTATTCATATGTATCCATTCTGTGATTCCGTAGCCGTCGGGTCAACTAAAAAGGCCCTACTGGGTCGCTGTCTTCGCGCTCTGGGCGGAGATCTCGGCTTTCACCTTCTGCATGTCGAGCGCTCGAATCTGGCGGATCAGGTCCTCGAGCGCCTCTTCGGGGAGCATCCCGGGCTGCGAGAAGAGCAGAATATTCTGCCGGAACGCCATGAGCGTCGGAATCGAGCGAATCTGAAAGGTGCCGGAGAGCTCCTGTTCGGCCTCGGTGTCCACCTTGCCAAAGACGATGTCGGGGTGCTTTGCGGCCACCTTCTCGAAGATGGGGCCGAACATGCGGCAGGGGCCGCACCAGCTGGCCCAGAAGTCCAGGAGGACGATTTCGTTGTTCTTGAGGGTTTCTTCCAAATTGGTTTGGGTGATTTCGCGTGTTTTCATGATTCCAGTATTCAATAGATTGCTTGAAAGGTCAAGCGAAAAGACCCGGGCCGGCCAAGGCGCCCGAAAACGGGCGTCCCGACCGGCTCAAAGCCAAGGATTTAGAAGGGGTGTGTCAGAGGGAGAAGGTCAGGCCGCCCAGGAGCTGGAACTCCCGGAGCTTGAGGGTGTTGGCGTTGTCGTAGCCGTTATCCTTTAGGCCAATCAGGTAGCGCGCGTCGACCGTGAGGCTCAAGAGCGGAACCAGCGGCATGCGGGCCTGGACACTCCCGATCAGGCCGTAATCCGTGCGGCTCACCGGGTTCTCGCTCTTGACCTGGTTGCCGGCCGGATTGGTGTACTCGGTGGTCTGCTTGCTCGTGTCCCAGCTGTAGAAGACGCCGATGCCCGGGCTCAGGAACGGAATGGGCTTGAAACGGGCGATCAGAGGAATCTCGAGCGCGTTGTAGCTCAGCGAGTACGTCGTGGGGTCCACGCCGGCCGTGAGCGAAACGCCCAGCGGCAGCGCACCGCCCATCTTGCGCTCCACCATGTACAGACCGGTCTCGATACTGATCAGCATCGGGACCATATCCATCCCCACCGTCGCGCCAAGGGCGAGGCTGCTCTTGGCCGAAAGCGGGTTCGTGGCCGGCGAGAGCGCGGAGCCCTCGAAGTTCAAGCCGCCGTAGGCCCCGAGCTCGAAGGCCGAGGCCGCGTGGGAAGACGCTAAAAGCATTGCCGCAAAAACCAGATTTTTTGAAAAGCCGCTCATGGGAAATTTGCTCCTTTCGGATATCATATAGGCGGAAGGTCCGATGATCAAAGCGAAGAAGAATACTCCCAGGGGAAAGCTCGCGCGGCTCAGGCGCCAGATCGATGCGTTGGATTCGGAGCTGCTCGAGCTCCTGAGCCGTCGCGCGGCCGTGGTCGCCGAAGTGGGACGCGAGAAACGCCGGGCGAAGCTCGAGATTCACGACAAATCCCGAGAGGACACCATCCTTGAGCGCCTCTCCCGTCTCAACGAGGAGCGCGGCGGCCCACTGTCGGGCGAGACTATCCGTAAAATCTGGGCGTCTCTCATGGAGCAGTATCGCGTCTTTGAGCGGGAGGAACTACTTCGCGAGAAAGGCCGCGAGACGGAACAACGCAAAACCGTGGCGATCATAGGGCTGGGCCTCATGGGCGGCTCCGTCGCGCTCGCGCTGAGGGAGTACGCGCCCCGGTATCGCCGAATTGGCTTCGATCCCGCAGGCTTGCCCGCGCCGCTGGCACGCAAGCTGGTTCATCGCGTGGCCGCAAGTCCCGAGGAGGCGCTTCGTGCCGATGTCGTGATCCTCGCCATGCCCGTAGGTGCGATTCGAGATTTTCTCCGGCGGTACCGGGGAAGCTTTTTGCCAGGCTCGCTCGTCATGGATCTCGGGAGCACGAAGCGGGCAATTTGTGCCGAGGCGGAGCGCCTTCCTCGTTCCGTGCGTTTCGTGGGCGGCCATCCCCTTGCGGGAAAGGCCGTCTCCGGAGCGGCGAACGCTGATGCCGGGCTGTTCCGTGATCGACCCTTCGTTCTTGTGGGGCGCAAGGCCTCCGGTGTCGCGGCGCTGACTGAGGCGTCGGAGCTTGTCGCCTTACTCGGTGCCGTGCCGATTCCCCTTTCGGCCGAACGACACGATCAGGTACTGGCGGTGACTAGTCACCTTCCGCAGCTGGCTTCTGTGGCTCTTGCGCTCGTGGGTCGCAATCGCGCACGCACGGGCCCGCTGGTTTTCGGCCCCGCATTTGTTGAGCTCACCCGTCTGGCGCTTTCGGATTATGAAATGTGGCGTGACATCGCCCGTTCGAATGCGGATGATATTATCGAAGCGCTCAAGGAGTATCAGCGCGTCTTGAATGTCCTGCGGGGGACTATCCGCAGGGGAGCGTTCCGGCGCCAGTTCCGTGAGGCAAAAGAGTTCAGAGAGAAACTCGTCCTTCCCTCAGGACGATAGAGGAGAGACATCCGTGCTGATCATTTTCAAGGCAGAGCATACCGAGGATGAGGTCGAGAAGGTCCGCGAAAGAGTTCTGGCCGCAGGCTGCGAGGCGCACATCGTGCGGGGCCTGTACCGGGTAACGATCAACGTGCTGGGTGATGACTCCAAGCTCGATCCGGAGGAGTTCAAGAGCTACAACGGCGTCGTTGATGTCATCGCGGTGATGAATCCGTACCAGCTCGTCTCGCGTGACTTTCACAAGGATGACACCGAGATCCGGGTCAAGGATGTCGTGTTCGGACCCGGGCACTTCGTGATCATGGCGGGACCGTGCGCGGTGGAGAGCGAGGAGCAGACCCTCCGGATCGCGCGTGCCGTAAGGAAGGCGGGGGCCAACGTCCTTCGCGGGGGCGCCTACAAGCCCCGCTCCTCTCCCTATAACTTTCAGGGGATGGGCGATGAAGGCTTGAAGATACTCAAGCGCGCAAGCGTCGAGACGGGCATGCCGATCATCACCGAGGCGCTGGACTCGAGGAGCCTGGAGCAGGTTTACAAGTACGCCGACATCATTCAGATCGGCACGAGAAACATGCAGAACTTCTCGCTGCTCAAGGAGGTCGGGAAGCTCGACAAGCCTGTGCTGCTCAAGCGCGGCATGAGCGCGACCATCGACGAGTGGTTGATGGCGGCTGAATACGTCATGGCCGGTGGCAATACAAAAATCCTGCTCTGCGAGCGCGGGATCCGTTCCTTCGATTCGCGGCACACCCGCAACGTCGTTGACCTCTCGGCGGTCCCGGTCGTCAAGGCGTTGAGTCACCTGCCGGTCGTCATCGATCCCAGCCATGGTACCGGGCGGCGCGACAGCGTCTCGCCGATGTCCTTGGCGAGCGTGGCGGTCGGGGCGAGTGCCGTGCTGATCGACGTTCATGACGATGCCCAGCGCGCGCTCTGTGATGGCGCGCAGGCGATCACCCCCGTGGATTTTGAGCAGATCGTGAGCGGGATTCGCAAGGTCGCCAGCGCGCTGGACAAGAAGATCGAGGCGCCGAGATGAGGATCTCGCGGGCCAGCCGCTTCGGCGGCGTCACCCGGGTTCCGGGGGACAAGTCGGTCTCGCACCGCGCTTTGATCTTCGGTGCCATTTCCCGCGGCGAGAGTCGAGTCACCAACCTGCTCGCGAGCGCGGACGTGCGTTCGACCCGGGATTGTCTTGAGCGGATGGGAGTAGTCTTCCGCGAAGACCGGGACGGTGTGCGAGTCATCGGGAAGGGGCTCCGTGGCCTTGGCGCTCCGGCCCGCGAGCTTGACTGCGGAAACTCCGGAACCACGATGCGGGTGATGATGGGTCTGCTCGCGGGGCAGGCGTTTTCGAGCCGGCTTGTCGGCGACGAGTCGCTCTCGCGCCGGCCGATGCGACGCGCGTCCGAACCTCTCCGGAGCATGGGGGCCGAGATCACTCTTGCGAAGGAGCAGTTCGCACCCGTCCAGATTCACGGAAAACGCCTGCATTCCATCGATTATGAGCTCAAGGTTGCCAGCGCCCAGGTGAAAACGGCGCTCCTGCTGGCGGGCCTCTACGCCGACGGAGAAACCGTACTCCGGGGCGCCGTCGGGAGCCGGGATCACACCGAGCGGATGCTCCCCTTTTTTGGGGTGGAGCTTGAAAAGAGTCCGGGACGGCTCTCGATCCGCGCGGACCAGGAGCTGAGCGCGACTGACGTCGTAGTACCGGGAGACCCCTCTTCAGCGGCGTTCTGGCTGGCCGCGGCCTGCCTCGTTCCGGGTGGAAGCGTGGAGGTCGAGGGAATTTCGCTCAATCCCACGCGCACGGGCTTTCTCGAGGTTCTCAGGCGCATGGGAGCGCGCGTGGAAGAACAGGTATCGGTCCGGGAACCCGAGCCGGTGGGTACGGTGAGGGTGAGCGCCCCATCGGGTTTGCGCGGGACGGTGGTCAGACCCGAAGAGGTCCCCTCACTCATCGATGAGATCCCCGTCCTGGCGGTTCTCGCCACTCAGGCCGAGGGCCGTACGGAAATCCAGGGCGCCGAGGAGCTTCGGGTGAAGGAGACCGATCGGATCGAGGCCGTGGCGGTCAACCTCCGGGCCATGGGGGTGGGGCTCGAGACTTTCGAGGGAGGCCTCGCGGTGCACGGGCGTCAGCTTCTGCGCGCGGCGCCGATTCGCACGTTTCTCGATCATCGCATCGCAATGGCCTTCTCGGTCGCCGCCCTGGTGGCGGAGGGGGTAACGGAGATCGATCATCCCGAGTGCGTGTCGATTTCCTATCCGGATTTCTTTGAAACGCTGGAGAGACTGGTCCGATGACTCAGCTTCGCTATCTGACCGCGGGCGAATCCCACGGAAAGGCCCTGGTAGGAATCCTGGAAGGGGTGCCGGCCGGCCTTGGTATCACCGCCGAGGAGCTTCACGTCGAGCTGCGCCGGCGCAAGCTCGGCCATGGGCGGGGCGCGCGCCAGAAGATGGAGGACGACGCCTGCGAAATCCTCTCGGGTGTTCGGCATGGCAGGACCCTGGGGAGTCCGATCGCGCTCCTGATCCCGAATCGGGACTGGCGGAACTGGTCGGAGATCATGCAATCGGAGCCGTTTGAGGGCGATGCGCGCCGCAAGCTCGAGGTGCCGCGGCCCGGCCACGCGGATTATGTCGGTGGGCAGAAGTATCGGCACACGGACATGAGAAACGTGCTGGAGCGCGCGAGCGCGCGCGAAACGGCGATCCGGGTCGCGCTGGCGGCCGTGGCGCGGAAGCTCCTGCGCGAACTTGGAATTCAGATCGGAAGCCGGGTGATCCGGATCGGCGAGGTCATCGATACGGCGGCGACCGGCGATCTGAACAAGCTCAACGAGCGGGCGGACGCGACCGCGGTGAGGTGCGTGGACGCCCAGGCCGCTGGGGCGATGGTGCAGGCAATCGAGGCCGCGAAAAAGGCGGGTGATACCTTGGGCGGTGTCTTTGAGGTCTATGCCTGGGGTCTTCCGCTCGGGCTCGGGAGTCATGTGCATTGGGATCGCCGGATCGAGGGTTTGATCGCACAGGCATTCATGAGTTTGAACGCCATCAAGGGCGTCGAGATCGGTCTGGGCTTTGGCGCTGCCGGGACCCCCGGTTCCCGCGCGCATGACGAGCTCTTTCCGGGCGTCGAGGCCGGCACGGTCGCCGCGAAGACGAATCGGTCGGGTGGCATCGATGGCGGAATCACGACCGGGCAGCCCTTGGTGATACGAGCGGCGATGAAACCGATCGCCACTCTCATGAGCGCGCTGCACTCGGTGAGGTTGTCCACGGGTGAGCCGGCGGACGCGCATGTCGAGCGTTCGGACGTCTGTGCGGTGCCTGCCGCCGCGGTGATCGGCGAATCTCTCCTGGCTCTCGTCCTGGCTCAGGCGGTGCTGGACAAGTTCGGAGGCGACTCGATGGAGGAGCTCCTTCCGCGTTTTGAGGAATGGAGCCGCGCCGCGCCCGCCGTTACTTCGACCCCAGACCGGTGATCTTCACCAGGATGCGCTTGGCACGCATGCCGTCGAACTCGGCATAGAAAATCTGCTGCCAGGTTCCGAAGTCGAGCTTTCCCCGGGTGATCGGAGCCGTCAGCGCATGGTTAGTCAGATAGGATTTCAGGTGCGCGTCGCCGTTGTCCTCGCCGGTGTGGTGATGGCGATAGTTCCGGCCATAGGGCGCCAGGCCTTCGAGCCACTCGCTGATGTCCCCGAGCAGGCCCGACTCCGCATCGTTCACATAGATCCCGGCGGTGATGTGCATGGCGCTCACGAAGCAGAAACCGTCCTGAACTCCGGAACGAGCGACCGCCGCCTCAATGTGCTCATTGACATTGACGAGCGCGTAGCGCTTGGGGATCTGAACGTGAAGGTACTCGGTGTGATGGATATGCGGGGGGCGTTCCTCCCGGGCGATGAGCTCGTGTTTCTTGAATCCCGGGCAAGAACCCGGACTTAACAACCAGTCGGATGGTTTGAGCATTGGGCTTTTCTTTCCTCGTCCCCAACGGACCACGGATCCGGCCGATTGTGAAGAGTAAGAAATGAGGGCGCGGCCCGTTTTTCGTTCCCTATTGGTTTTGCGCTTCTTATAATTTTGCGGTGGAGACGCAATCCGTCGTCGCGAGCGACTGGCATCATTTTCTTGAGGACGGGGTCCTTATTGTAGACGCCGCGGACCGCATCATCCAGGCGAACCGGAGCTTCCTTGAGCTCATGGGCGTCGGGAATGTCGAGCACCCGGAGGGGCGCGAGCTCTTCGCGCTCCTGGAGCCCGTGCGTTTCCCGTTTCTCAAGGAGGCCATCGAGGTCGCGAGGAAGCCCGCCGTTAGCGTGGGATCCATGGGCATCTGGCATAATCGCCGTCTTCTCGACCTGCGTGCTCGTCCCTGCGCCGAGGGAGTCTGCGTCGTCGTTCGTGACATGACCGAGTCTTACCAGCTCGAGACGGCTCTCCACCGGAGCACGATCATCACTCGGCTGATCCAGGCGGTCGCGATCGTGGCGACCGAGGCCACGAACTGGAAGCCCGTCCTCCAGGCCGCGCTGCGCAACCTTTGTGGCGCATTCGACTGGCAGTATGCGCAGGTTTTCGTTCCGGCAAAGGCCAACCCCGGCGAGATGAAGGCCTCGACGTTCTGGCATTCGAAGCACGAGGGGCAGGTCGCGGCCAACCCGGGCGAGATCGAGCAGGCGCTGATCCGGCTCAACCTGGCCCTCGAGCTGCCAGTCAGATCCGCGGCCGAGCACCAGCCAATCTGGCTTCGCGAGATCTCGGAAGACTCGCGTTTTCAGTCGATCCGGCCCTCGAACGAGCTCGGTATCCGTTCGGCCTTCGCTTTCCCGGTGAGGCTTGGCGAGCAGGTGGTCGCCGTACTGACTTTTTTCTCCTCCAACAAGGTCCTCGAGCAGGATCATCTTCAGATCGAGGTCTCCGACTTCATCGCCGACCAGGTGGCGCGCGTCCTGGAGCGCGAGAACTCGGCTCGAATCATCATGGACCAGCAGATGAAGCTTGCCGCCTCTTCCAAACTTTCGGCGCTGGGTGAGATGGCCGGCGGCATCGCGCACGAAATCAACAATCCACTGGCGGCCATCCACGCCATGGCGTCGCAGCTCCGGGAGCTTGCCGAAGAGGAGCAGATCACCTGCGAGGTCGCGGCTCAGATCGCCGAGAAGATCGAGCGCACGTCCATGCGGATCGCGAAGATCGTCAAAGGCCTCCGGGTTCTCGCGCGCGACGGCGAAAACGATCCGGTCGAGTGCGTGAGCGTGAAAAGCGTCGTGGACGACACGCTCGGCTTCTGTGCCGAGCGGTTGAGGGCCCGCGGCGTTGAGATCACCTTCGAGGACGCCTGTCCGGATGCGCGCGTCCTGGCGCGCGGAATCCAGATGGCCCAGGTGCTGCTCAACCTGATCAACAATTCATTTGATGCGATTCAGTCGCTGGAAAAAAAGTGGATTCGGATACGCTCTGCCCAGGAGGGGGCTTCCGTGGAGATCAGCGTGACTGACAGCGGCAAGGGTATCCCTTACGACGTCCAGGAGCGGATCTTTATCCCGTTTTTCACCACTAAAGAGGTCGGCAAGGGAACCGGGCTCGGCCTCAGCCTTTCCCGGGCGATCATGGAAGGTCAGGGCGGCGGGCTCTTTTATGACCCGACTCACGAGAACACCCGTTTCGTGATCCGGGTTCCGAAGGGCTGATCAGCTCGTCGCGCTCAGCCGGTGCCCGTTGCCGGGGGCCCCTTCACGTCAAAGACGATCGGTTGGTCGCTTACGGCGACATCGCCCTGATCGTTCCTGGCAACGATGGTCGCCTTGTACTCCACTTGACGGCCGCTGATTGCAAGGGTCTTGAGCTGCTCCGCGGAGAGGCCGCCACGCCAGAGAGTCCCGCCGACGTTCTCCATCGGGATCTCCATGGCCACGTTCGCGAGGCGCAGGGTCACTTCGACCACGGTGGCGCGGCTGTCCTTCACCTCCGCCAGAAATTGATGGGGCTCCTTTGGAGTGTAGGTGCCGCTCAGCTCGATCCGTTCCGGCTCGCTTCTGGCCTCCAGGACCTTGAATCCACCCGAGTAAGGCGGAGCGTCCGGCGTGCCGGAGCACGCGGCGAGCACCGGGATCAGAAGGGCAGCAAGCGACGAAATTGCTTTGGACATACCAGCCAGGGTTGCAAGTCGCCGGCCACCCGCCGATCGACCTAGGTCGTGGCGGGTAACCACTCATGGAAGCGGAAGAGCTCGCTCTCGGTCTTGCACGCCCGGCAGAAGCGATCAAGCTTGTTGCCTGGGCGGAAGAGCTTTCGGCACAGATTACAGCGCAAACGGCTGAGGCAGCGTTCGTAACGGCGCTTGCTCTTGGGCTGCAGACTTTTTCGAATCATCATCCGGCGGCTCCTTTCGGGGGCGGCTCATGACGCCTCCCGCCGGTGCATGGAGCAATGCGCGTGCCAGGCGTTCTTCCGCTTTCGGCTAGTATTACATAATCAATGTGTAGCATTCTCGGTACGGTGGTCTTGTTCCGTATCCGCCGTCGCGGCGTCCGTCGTACCGGAATCCGTACAAAATAATGGATTTCGACGGAGTAGAGCTTGGCGCGGCGCTTGCGA
>JAMPXZ010000099.1 GCA_023700925.1 Oligoflexia bacterium
GTTTTCAGGCCCGCCTCATTGCGTGACATTCCGACATATTCCCACATGAGCTTGCCGAGCTTGCGGTGGAGCTCGTCCACGGTCTTCGTGCCCTTGACCGTGAGGAGCCGCTGCAGGCGCGCGAGCGCGTCGGCCTCGGCCGCGCGGAAGGCCTCGTGCGTGGTGTCGATCTTCGGGAGCTTCGTGCCGGCCAGGTAATCGCCGATCGTGTAGGGGATGACGAAGTAGCCATCGGCGAGCCCCTGCATCAGCGCCGAGGCGCCCAGGCGGTTGGCGCCGTGGTCCGAGAAGTTGGCCTCGCCGAGGACGTGCAGGCCGGGCAGGTTGCTCATGAGGTTGTAGTCGACCCACAGGCCGCCCATCGTGTAGTGGACCGCGGGAAAGATCCGCATCGGAACCTCATACGGATTCTCGTCGGTGATCTTCTCGTACATCTGGAAAAGGTTGCCGTAGCGCTCGGTGATCTTGTCGCGACCGAGGCGCTTGATCGCGTCGCGGAAGTCCAGGTACACGGCCATGCGGCTCTCGCCGACGCCCAGGCCCTCGTCGCAGCGGAACTTCGCCTGGCGGGAGGAAACGTCGCGCGGGGCGAGGTTGCCGAAGGAGGGATAAACCCGTTCCAGATAATAATCGCGGTCCTCGTCCGGAATCTGCGCGGGCGGGCGGGTGTCGCCTTTTTTCTTGGGGACCCAGACGCGCCCGTCGTTGCGGAGCGACTCGGACATCAGGGTCAGCTTGGACTGGTGATCGCCCGAGACCGGGATGCAGGTGGGATGGATCTGGGTGAAGCAGGGGTTCGCGAACGCGGCGCCCTTCTTATAGGCCTTCCAGATCGCCGTGGCGTTGGAGCCCTTGGCGTTGGTCGAAAGATAAAAGACGTTGCCGTAGCCGCCCGTGGCGAGCACCACGGCATCGGCGGCGTGCGACTCGAGCTGGCCGGTGACTAGGTTGCGGACGACGATGCCGCGCGCGGCGCCGCCCGCGACGACGAGCTCGAGCATCTCGCGGCGATTGAAGAGCTGCAGGGCCCCGAGGCCCACCTGGCGCATCATCGCGGAGTAGGCGCCGAGCAGGAGCTGCTGGCCCGTCTGCCCGCGCGCGTAGAAGGTGCGCGAGACCTGGGCGCCGCCGAAGGAGCGGTTGTCGAGAAGGCCGCCGTATTCGCGGGCGAACGGAACGCCTTGAGCGACGCACTGGTCGATGATGGCGTTGGAAACCTCGGCGAGCCGGTACACGTTCGCCTCGCGCGCGCGAAAGTCGCCGCCCTTGATCGTGTCGTAGAAGAGGCGGAAAACCGAGTCACCGTCATTGGGGTAGTTCTTCGCGGCGTTGATCCCGCCCTGCGCGGCGATGGAGTGCGCGCGCCGGGGCGAGTCGTGGAAGGTGAAGACCTTGACCTGGTAGCCGAGCTCGGCGAGCGACGCCGCCGCCGAGGCCCCCGCGAGGCCCGTGCCGACGACGATGATCGTATGCTTGCGTTTGTTGGCGGGGTTGACGAGCTTGAGGTTGAACTTGTGGTTTTCCCACTTCTGTTCCAGCGGACCACCCGGAATTTTCGAGTTCAGTTTCAGCATGGATAGGGATCCTCTTTTTACGACCGGTGAAAGAAGTAAACGTAAACCGGCTGCGAGATGAAGCCGATCGCGATGAGCACGCCGTAGACGAGGCTGAACTTGCGCAGCGCCGGCGTGTGGCGCGGATGGTGGAAACCGAGGGACTGGAACGACGACTGGAACCCGTGGCTCAGATGGAAGCCCAGGATGACCAGGGAAAGCAGGTACCAGCCGACGTAGGCCGGGATCTGAAAGACCTCGAGCACGAGGCGGTGCAGATCGCGCATCACCACGCCGTCGTAGGTCGCTTCGTAGTAGGTGCCATACTTGAAGGTCGCGATGTGCAGGATGGTGAAAGCCAGGATCAGCGCACCCTGCGCGGCCATGGTCTTGGAGGCGAAGGCCACGCCCTTATCCCCGCTGGTCGTGAGGAAGGCGCGTTCGCCGCGAGCGAGCCGGTTCTCGATCGTGAGCTTGAGGCTGGTGTAGACGTGGGTCAGCAGCAGTAGCACGAGGCCCGCTTCGGCGAGGTAAATCAGCGGATTGTTGATCAGGATGTGGCTATAGGCATTATAGGCCCGAGGACTGACGAAGATCAGAATATTCGCCAGCATATGCATCAGGACGAAGAGGCTCCAGCAGAGGCCGGTGATGCCCATTAAATACTTTTTGCCGATGGAAGAGGTGAAAAGGCGGGAAGTGGAGGTCATGAACCTGGATTCCTTTCCTAAGAGAAAGGCGTATCTCATCCGGACCGCTGCTGTCTAGCGTTGAGTCATCCCGAAGACGCGCCGCGATGTATGTGTGGAGTGGATTTTCGGGCGCTGTCGGAGTTATGAGGGGAGCCATGAAACAACGGCTTCTCTGTCGGAAAATTACGATTCGAAAGTCGGCCCTCGCGACAGCGACACTGCTCGTGGCGGCGCTCGCGTTCGGGCACGGCAAGGAACATCCCCGGGAGCATAGCGGAGGGCCGGCTCTCGCGGCTGAGCGGGCGGGCGCGCTCGCGGCAAGCTACGTGGCCAAGGTGAAGCCGATCTTCGCGGCGAAATGTTATTCGTGCCATGCCGAGGGGGCGAAGCTGCCGTGGTATCATCCGATTCCCGGAGTGAAGCAGCTCATTGATCGCGACATTCGCGAGGCGCGCGAGCACCTGGACATGTCGGGGGACTATCCGTTCCGGAGCCACGCCTCGCCCGTCGAGGATCTCAACGAGCTCGAGGAGGAAATCCGTTCGGGCGGAATGCCGCCGTTGATCTACCGCGCCATGCACTGGGGGTCGCGGCTGACCCGGGAGGAAGAAAACGTGGTCCTCGACTGGCTGCGCAGTGCATGCGGCGCGCTCCCGGCTACATCCGCTCGGGCAGAGGAATGAGGATCAGCGAAAGACCGCGGGCCAGAATCCGGCGCGTCGCCTCGACGAGCATCAGGCGAGCCTGGGTCAGCTCGGGCTCCTCGCCGAGGACCTTGCACTCGCGGTAGAAGGCGCCGAAGGCCTGCGTGACATCGATGAGGTAGTTGGCGAGCTGGCTCGCCTTGGCAAAGCTCAGCGTGCGCTCCAGATGCAGCGGGAGCATGCCCAGCGTCTTCACGAGCGCCAGCTCCTCG
Organism: Oligoflexia bacterium; assembly: GCA_023700925.1. Taxonomy (GTDB): domain Bacteria; phylum Bdellovibrionota; class UBA1018; order UBA1018; family UBA1018; genus JAMPXJ01. The sequence continues at coordinate 3,162 of JAMPXZ010000099.1, forward strand.
GGTTTCTGCAGGCGGGCCACCAGGCGCTCGTCGAAGAGCGCGTCTTCGGAGGCGGTGAGCTGCCCCGTTTCGCGGGCTTTGCGCAGGATGCTCAGGCAGCGCGTGTGGGCGTACTGCAGGTAAGGGCCGGTTTCGCCTTCGAAGTCGACGACGCGTTCGACGTCGAACTCGACGTCGCGGGCCGGGTCGGTCGAAAGATCGTGGAAGACCACGGCACCCACGGCCACCGCCTCGGTGATGGCCGCGGCGGCTTCGGGCGAGAGTTCCGTCGCGCTTTCACGTTTGGCGAGGAGTTCGGTGACGCGTTCCTTGGCCAGCTCGAGGACCTCCTCGAGCGTCACGAAGTTGCCTTTGCGCGTGGACATCTTGGCGTCCTTGAAGCGGTAGAGGCCGGTCGGGACGTGCTCGCAGCGCTCGACCCAGTCGCAGCCCATCTGCTTGAGCACGGCGAAGATCTGCTGGAAGTGGAGCTTCTGCTCGCCGCCCACGATGTAGGTCATGCGATCGAAGCGGAAGCGCTCCTGCCGGAACAGCGCCGCCGCCACGTCGCGGGTGGCGTAGGTGGTGCCGCCGTCGGTTTTCTGCAGGATGCAAGGCGGGAGCTCATGGCCTTCGCGGTCGGTGACGGGCACGACCTGGGCGCCTTCGCTCTCGACGAGCAGGCCTTTCTTGCGGAGCGCGTCCAGCAGCGGCGGGAGCTGCTCGCGGTAGAAGGACTCGCCCCAGATGTGGTCGAACCGGACGCCGAGGCGGCCGTACGCGCGGTCGAACTCCCGGAGGGAGATGCGCACGCATTTCTGCCAGAAGGCGGTGATCGCGGGATCGCCTTTCTCGAGCTTCACGAAGTCCTGGCGCGCTTCTTCCTCGAGCGCGGGGTTCTTTTCGGCTTCGGCGTTGATCCGGACATAGAGATCGACGAGCTCCCGCATCGACAGGTCCTGGTCGAGCGGGATGTTGAAATGGCGGAACGCCACGGAAAGCATCCCGTACTGCTTGCCCCAGTCGCCGAGGTGGTTGATCGAGAAAACTTCGAAGCCGCGGAAGCGTCCGATGCGATCGAGCGCCGCGCCGAGCGCGGTGGGGCGCAGGTGGTAGATGTTCAGGGGCTTGGCCACGTTCGGCGAGCTGTACTCGAGGACCCAGCTCCCGCGTGAGCCTTCCTGGAGCTTGCCGTAGGTGCCGAGGCCCGCGCCCGCCAGGAGGTCGCGAAGGAGGGCGCCCAGGAGCTTGTCCTGCGGGACGGTGAAGTTGACGTAGGGGCCGACCGCGGCCACGGTAAGGTCCTGCGGAAGCGCGTTCTTGGCCTTGAGCTCGGCGACGAGCTGCTGGGCGACCTGCGGGGGGCCTTTTTTGAACTGCTTGGCCAGACGGAAGCAGGGAAAGCCGAAATCGCCCATCTTGGGATCGGGCGGAGTTTCCAGATCCGAGGGCTGAATCGGGGTTTCGAGAACCTGGTTCAGGGCGCGCGCTGCGAGTTTCGCGAATCGTTCCATGGAGATGTCATACCGTTTCGGTCGAAAATTTTCAATTCTTAAGGGGCTCATTCTCGGGCGGGAAGTTTCCGAAAGGGTTTTCGGAGGAATCTTCATGCGACCTATTGTGTCCTCTTTCGCGGTGGCGGGAATTTTGGCGCTCACTTTCGGCTCAAGCGAGGCCTTCGCGGCCGCGAAGGCTCCTCCGGGCTATGAGAACGGCAATGACAAGCACTACGGCTATGTCTACTCCAAGGTGCCGCTCGTGGAGTCGCACAAGATGGCCCTCGATCGCGCCTGGATCAACGTCGAGCAGCACATCGACGGCGATTATGACCGGCTGAAGGTCGCCGCCAACGAGTTCGATGCCAGCGCGAGAAGGGCCAATGAGGAGCGGCGCAAGTGGGAGAACCAGATCGCCGTCCAGCGCGGCGCGCTCTCGGCCGAGCAGGCGAAGTACGAGGATCTCGGCAAGCGCGTGCAGCGCTCCTTGGCCGAGGAGCCTGGCGCGGAGCCGCTCGAAACGGTCAAAAAACAACTCGACGACTCGATGACCCGCCTCGTGACCGAGAAGAAGAAGCTCAAGGAGCTCGAGGCCGGCTTCGGCGCCGCCAAGCAGGCAAGCGAGGAGGTGCTCGCCCGCGCGCGCACGGATCTCGCGAAGTTCGACTCGTCGATCGCGAAGTACGACGGCGGCATCCAGTTCAAGAAAGACGCGACCCCCGAGGAGGTCCGCGCCAACCTGGCTCGCCTCGAGAACAACGTCCTCAAGAAGATGAAGCTCGACTCGTCCAAGGACGTCGTCGAGCAGATGTATGACAAGACCAAGGATGATCTCATGGAGACCAAGATGCTGTTCTCGGACTTCGAGACCCTCGAAAAGGATCTCAAGCTCACGGGACACCGCATGCAGGCTTTCATGGAGGTCACCGCCAAGCGGCTCGACAAGACTCTGATGGGCCGCTACCTTGACGACAAGATCCGTGAGCAGTTCTGCAGACTTCAGCTTCAGAAGCCGGTGTGCGCGATGGAGGCCATCAGCGACGCGGGCCAGGCCAAGCCGGAGCGACCCCTGGGGGTCGGGCCGGGAGCCGGTGAGGGGCCCCGGGGGCCCGCCAGCTTCAAAGGCAATTAAGTCTGAGATCCGCCCTAAAGATTTGCCCTAAAGATTTGCCCTAAAGATTTGAAGGTTTCCTGCCGATCAGCAGTCTGAGATGAAGCCTTCCGAGCTCTTACTGAAGCTGAAATCGGTGAACTTTCGGGACCTCCCGAAGAAAAAGCTGGCTCTCGGGGCAGGGACGGGCCTGGTGGTCATCCTTGCCGTGACGGTCGGGCTCAAGGCCGGCTTGCACGTGAGCAAGGCCCCGGCGCCTCCCGCAAAGGAGGCCGTGGCCGCGCGCGCGGAGACGCACGAGGCGGTTGCCGAGGCGCCCCCTTCAGGGTTTTTCGGGCGCACCTGGGCGACCTATCGCGGCGCCTGGGACAGCGTTCAGAAAACCGTCGACCGCCTTCGCAAGGCGGATCAGCAAAACGAAAGATTGAGACTCGAGAATGCCAACCTGCGGCTCAAGCTCGAGGCGCGGCAGTTTGACTGCCATGCCGCCGATGCCGAGCGCGCGACGCGCGAGTATGAGGTCCGCCTCGACCGCGAGACCGGCAGCCGGATGGGCCGGACCCTGGCCTCGATCGGCTACAAGGCGCCGCTGCATCTGCTCCCCGGGCAGCTCTACGCTCTCGCGGCTTCGTATTTCAAGGCGCGCGAAGACGAGAAAGCCGCCGTTCTCATGACGTTCCTCACGGGACTCGAGGACGACGACACCTACAAGACTCCCAAGAGCTACCTGATGGCCGGCATCGCCTGGTACCGCCTCGACAACTTCGTCGTGGCTGACAACTATTTCGACAAGGTCCTGGAAAAGGCCGACACGCTCGAGAGCAAGCAGCTCCAGAGCCAGGTTCGGCTCTGGAAGGGCCTGACCGCCGCGAGGCTGGGCAGGCACGACCGCTCGCAGCGCTGGCTGCGGGACGTTCTGGATCAGGACCCCCATTCCACGGAAGCGGCATGGGTGAATTCCGTCAAGGAGGTGAAACGTGTCCCCGCTCAGAGCCACGCGGATCAGGAGTAGCTTCGCGCTCGCTGTGGTCTTCTTCTGTGGCGCTTCGGCGCTCGCGGCGCAGCCGCGGCAGGAGACGGCGGGTCCGCAGCCCTGCGCCGTCGTGGAAAACTTCCGCGGCCAGGTGCAGGTCATGGACTCCACCCGCTCGCGCCTCGCCGAGGCCGAACGCGGGACGGCGGTGCCGTGCGGCGGCTGGGTCTCGGTCGGCAAGGGCCGGGCCGAGATCGCGCATCGGGACGGGTATTCGTTTCACATCTCCTCCAACAGCTTCGTGCAGTTCCCCGAGAACAACCCGGACGGCAAGTACTCCGGCGATCCGGTGGTGATCTACCGCGGACAGGTATACGGGCAGCTCTTCGGCGGTTCCCGCGAGCTGCGGATCATGACGGCGAACAGCCGGGCACGGCTCACGCGCGGTTCGGTTATCGTGCTCTACAATCAGGGCGATGATCAGTCCCAGCTCGTGGCTCTCGAGGGCTCGGCGGAGTTCGAGAACCGTTTCCAGCCCGCGCGCCGCGTGCGCGTGGCGCCGGGCGAGGCGAGCACCCTGAATTTCCGGCAGGCACGCGTGGTTCCCAGTGCTCCGCGGGCGATCGCGCAGGCGGAGCTGCGGCCGCGCCTGCAGGAGCTCGCCGTGAGCGAGCGGATCTCGCGCTTCGCGCTCGCGAAAGCCCGTGAGCGCGCGCAGCGGAAGTTCGCGTCACGCCTCGCCGTGGCCAAAGCCGAAAAGCAGGAGCTGGCGCCGCCCGTCCGGGAAGAGCCGTCACGGTCGCCGGCCTCGAGCACGCATCAGACGCATCTGGCGCGGCGCCTCGCCGGAGGCGTGGACCTCGGCGAGCGGCTGCTGCTCTCCGGACCGAGCGCGGGACAGGGCCAGCGGGCCCGCCTGGAGGTCGATGACCCGGCCGCGAAGTTCCATTCGCGCGCCCGCAAGCAGGAAGAGGAAGAGAAGCGCAAGCTCATCGAGGAGCTTGCACAGATCCACGTGGACTGACGATCGAGGGGATTCACCAGGGAGGGAACGATGGCAAATTGGTTTTGGATCGCGTTGGCAACCTTGGCGGTCGTACTGACGCCCGATCGGGCGGCCGCGGGCTTCGAGGTTTCCACAGGCTTCTCCTTCAATCGGAGCAACTATTCGGATAATAACTATTCCTGGACGCGGCGCTGGGGCGCCACGCTCGGCTACCACTTCAGCGACCGCTCGGGGATCGAGCTGACGATGCAGGACGTGGTGGATCGGACCTTCATCGGCGGTTACGAGGACACGACTTTTCATGACCGGATCTACAGCGTGGATTGGTATCAGGCTTTGGCGGGCAAGAATGCGCCGATCCAGCCGTTCTTCAAGATCGGCGTCGGCCAGCTCAACCGCGATGCGAGCGGCTCTTACGCGTTCGGGGGTACGCCTCCGCTTCAGGTGGACCAGCTCACCGGAGTGCTGGGCGCGGGCTTGCGGATCTACCTCACCCGGACCATCGGACTCAAGAGCGAGGCGACGTCGTATCTCAGCGGCGGGCGCCTCTCGACCTGGAAGGACAACATCGGCTTCACGCTGGGGATCTCGATCTATCTCTAGAGCGGCCCGGCACGGAGCGCTTCTTTCGGTTCTCGGCTTGCTCTGCGCTGGCAGCACCGGCTGCAGCACCATGGGCTATCTGCTGCAGGCGGGCCGGGGCCAGATGGCGATCATGAACCGCGCGCGCCCGATCGACGAGGTGCTGCGCGACGAGAAGACGCCCCCGCGGATCCGGCGCCTTCTGGCCGAGATTCCCGCGGTCAAGAGCTTCGGGGAGGAGAACGCGCTCAAACGGACCTCGAACTACACCGAGTACGTGCACCTGGAGCGCGATGCCGCGAGCTACGTGGTCAGCGCCTGCGAAAAGCTGCGTTTCAAGGCGAAGGAATGGCGCTTTCCCATCGTCGGAAGCCTCCCTTATCTGGGCTGGTTCTCGCGCGAGAAGGCGCAGTCGCACGCGCGGAGCCTGGCCGAGGAGGGCTGGGACGTGGACGTCCGGGGAGCGGGCGCGTACTCGACCCTGGGCTGGTTCCGCGATCCGGTGCTCTCGACGATGATCGGGCAGGAGGAGAGCGCGCTCGGAAGCCTGGTGAACATCGTGCTTCATGAGTCGGTGCACGCCACGTTGTATATCCAGGATCAGTCTTACTTCGACGAAAGCCTCGCCAGCTTCGCGGCGGATCGGATGACCCTGGAGTACCTCGACCGCTTTCGGGGCCCGCAGGCGGCCGAGACGACGGCCTATAGGCGGAGCGAAGCGGACTGGGAGCGGAGGCGTAAGCGCCTTCACGACGCCTATCAGGAGCTCCAGGCGGTTTACGAGTCCTCGCGCCCGGACGAGCAGAAGCTCGCCGAGAAGACGCGCGTTCTCTCCGCGCTCCGGCAGGAGCTGGGCTACCGGCGTGAGCTCACCAACGCCACGCTCCTCCAGTACAAGACCTACGACACGGGAGTGCCGGAGTTCGCGGAGCTCTTCCGCCAGTGCGGCTCAAGCTGGCCGCGCTTCTTCGGGGTGCTCGGCAGGCTGACCCGGAAGTCCTTCCCGGGCCCGCAGCTCGAGCAGCTCGGGCCGATTCTTCGTCCGTTGATCGACAGCGGGTGTCGTTAGAGCGTCGTGCCGTTGACCTGGATCGCGAGCTTACCGCGCACCTGGTGATTCTGGTACACGTTGTAAAGCGGGTAGTACATCTGGCAGCCGTAGGGGTAGGCCCACGGATTGGCCACGCAGGTGTTCCAGTAGAAGTCGTACTGGCTCGCGCGGACTTCGATCGAGACTGCGCCGTGGCCGGGCTGCAGGCGATCGGAGAAGTCGATCACCTGGCTCGTCGGGGCGTTGCGGCAGTTGAAGTTGTTGGCCGCGCCCGTCGTGAGCGTCTCGGTGTAAACGGGCTCGCCGAGCGCGGTCACGATGTAGGTGACGCAGCCGTAGTTGGCGGTGAAGCCGCTCATAGTCTGCGGGGCCGCCGCCTCGGCGGTGATCTTGACCTTGAGGAGGTTATCGGTATTGACCGTGACGGAGTAGGCGGGCTTGGTGCCCTTGGAGCCGGTCACGCTGAAGCTGTACTTGAGCGAGGGCAGAAGATCCGAAGTGGTCGTCGTACCGGTGCCGGAGGTGTCGGTCGAGGTGTCGGGCGTCGAGGTGCTCGCTCCCGGAACAGTGGTCTCCTCTTCCATCGCGCTTTCATGATAAGGGTTCGCGCCACACGCCGACAGCAGGGCGGCGATACTGAGATAGAGCGGCAGGCGATAGGCCTTTTTCCATGTTTTCATGACTGACTCCTCTTCACTCTCTTTTAGGGCAGTTCCTTACCCACTCTTACGGTGTTGCAAAGCCGGGGCCGGGGGAGGGCTTTCGGGCAAAGCCCCGGAATTTCGCCATCTTCGCCGTGGCGGCCTTTTTCAGGGCTTTTTCACGGTTCTTGAAGGGCTCAGGCAGCTGTCTAAAGTTTGTACAGTTCATTTGGGTCGCGCTCACTGGATCGGATCCGTGCTTTCGGTCTGGATCTTCAGCGTCCCATGCCAGGGGTGGCTGGTTTCGACGCGGGTCCAGTAGCCGCAGGAGTAGCCGAAGTTCACGCACCAGTAGTCGTAGTTCGGCTGGGACACCGTGATGGTGACGGTCTCCTTGCAGCTCGGGTCGGACGAGGCGCAGGCGCGGGGGAAGCTGTTCGAGAAGTCGAGAATTTCGCTGTTTTCGGCTTCGCCGCCGTACAGGCCGTTGTAGAGGAAGGAGGTCATCTCAGTGTGGTCGCCGACAGTGATGTACACGCCCAGTCCCGAGTATTTCGGCGAGAAACCCGAGCCGGAAACGGTCCGGTCCTGGATGCCGGGGGTGAACCGGACCTTGAGGAGGCTTCGGGCTTTGACGGTAACCGAGACCGAGGTGTAGCCGATCGCGCCCGCGCGCATCGAGAGAGCGGGGACGCCCAGGCTTGCGGTGGTATCGCTCGTGTCGGAGTCGGAGGAGCTGCCGCCATCGGTCGTCGTCGTGCTGTTGGAGGTTCCGGTGGTGAAGTTGGCGCTCTGGCGGCTGCGCGATTGGGTGTAGCTTTGTCCTCCGCAGGCCGAAAGCAGGAGGACCGAGGATAGAAGAATTCCAGTGGTGAAAGCGGTGGCGCTTTTCATAAAAACTACCTCTGTGATTGGGGTGACACCCTGATGAATTGCAAGGGGGGGGCCAGAGCGGGATTTAGCGGAAAAACGCGGAAAAACCGCGGACTTCTCCGCCCCCGGCGTCCCGGTACGGTGTCCAGGGTTTAGGCAGGTGTCACGCCCGGAAAGCCTGTGCTAGACTGGTCCAATGACTCCCGAAGATCTCAAGACCGTCGCGGAAATCGGCCACGCGCTTTGGGCGAATCCCAGCCGCGCGGAGCCGATAACCGCGGAGACGCTCTCGGCCGTGACCCTGCTCGACCTCACGGGCGAGCGGGCGACCGAGCGCACGGCCCGCGCCCTCTTGGATCGGGCCGGCCGGGAGGGCATGGCGGGAAACAGCCTCGCCAACCTCAACCAGGTGGGGACCGGGGGCAACGGTTTTTTCCGGCTCTTTCCCGAGGAGCGGTTCGTTCTGGTGGCATTGCATCTGGCGCGCTGGTCGTATGAGCGCGTGGCGCGGGTACTGGGCGATACCGTCGAAGGCGTGCAGGCCAAGGCCTGGTCGGCGCGGGTCGCGCTCGTCTCCGCCGTGGGCGGCCCGGCGGTCGCTTATCCGTCGGGAGCTGGCGGTCGGGGCGTGAATTGCCCGGAGTATGATCCGAAGACGCCTTGGACCCAGCGATTCCTTGACGACGAGGTCGGAAGCGGCCGCGAGCGGCTCTTCCTTCAGAACCACCTCATGGCCTGTGACTCGTGCCGGGCGGCGCTTTCACGTTGCCGCGACGTCTACTACGCGGTGGAGGCGTGCATCCCGCGACTGGATGGCACCGAACGCGGTTCGGACTTTTTGAAGGCGCTCGAAGGGATCAAACGCCGGAGCGCCGAGGCGGTTTATCCGGCTTCGCGGTCCGTCGTCTCGAGCTTGTGGATCTTCGCTAATCGTCCTGACGTGCGCTGGATGTTGCTCGGCGCCGCCGGGGTGGTGCTTTACTTGCTGCTTCAAGCCGTTCGCGGGTCCCGTTTGTGAATCCAGGATTCAGGACCAACTTGTACGGAACTAGTACGCGCGTCGGGGCGGCAAGAAGCGCATCCCCACGCCGCTACCGACCTGGACCGTGAAGTTCCAGCCGGTCCGGACTTTTCCATCCGCTTCGGTAAGACCCTGCGGCGGGTTCGGGAAACGCTGGATCTTTCGCCACGAGTCGATCACCGCCCGGTCAAAAGCCTCGACGCCGGAGGAGCGCAGGATCTCGATGGCCTGGAGGTTGCCGTCGCGATCCATCACCACCTCGGCGACGGTGGTGTAGCTGCCCGGCTGCAAGCGGGTGCTGTCGTAGACCGCGTTGAGCCGGCTCTGCCAGAGCGGGCCGATGGCCTCATAGAGGCGCGCGTAAAACGAGTAGTACACCGACTGCTGGGTGTTCAGCAGGTTCTCGCCGCCCTCGGGCAGGGAGCTGTCGCGCAGGCGCTGATCCGCTCCGGGCTCAAAGGACTTCGCGGCGGTCCGGGGCGGAGTGGCGGGATTCTGAAAAAGCGGCAACGGCACTCCCAGGTCGGACACCGAGGGCAGGCCGCGCGGGCGCGAAGGCCGGGCCCGGGGCTGGGCCGGCGTCTCACCCTGCCCGGGACGCGGCAGGATCGCGGTGTCGCGCGCGCGCTGTTCTTTTTCGACGCTGCGATTGCGATCGGAGAAGTAGCGCGCGTCGGGCGGCGCCGGAGCCTCGTCGGGCTCATTGCGTTCTTTTCCGAGGAGCAGCTCCTTGGGCGTGTTCAGGTCTTTCCACTGCCTGCGGATATCGGCCAGCCGTTCGGCATCGAAGGGTTGGACCTCGACAGGCGCGGGCGAGGGGACGCCGCGCCAGCGTACCTTCAGCGGCAGGACCGCCAGATGGAGAAAGAGGGCGAGGAGAAAAACCGCGAGGCCAACGCGCCA
>JAMPXZ010000100.1 GCA_023700925.1 Oligoflexia bacterium
GAAGAGCTTCAGGGTTATCGGCAGGCCAGCTATCAGCTCGTGGATCCCGCGGGCGATTACGCGCTTCTGCGCCGCTCTCAGCTCGTTCCTGAGCGGATCGTTCGGTACCTGACCGGCGTCAAAGACAAGACGCCGCGAAAGGTCGACCTCGATCATGGCGAGGACTATGAGGCCACCACTCCTGAGGAGCGGCCGGCGCCACCGCCTTTGAGCTCCGAGGAGGCCTTTGCCGGTTATCTTGAGCGCAATCCGAGCCTGGCCAGTATCTTCCGGCCGGTCACGGGAGGGACGCTTCCCCAGACCGACGATGACAAACGCAAGATGATCGCGGCGCTCGAGAACGCGGGACGCCCGATCCATGGCCGGGAGAGCCCGATCCGCCGCGAAGGATTTGTCCGAATGTTCGCGCAGATCATTCTCGAGGAGACCGCCAACGGGATTCAGCCGAGCTACGGAACGCCGCACGAATGGAGCGAGGAGTTTCTGGCAAAGTACCGCGAGACCTCGATGATGCTCGCTAGCTCCAAAGTCCTGATGGCTCTAGCCGTGGGTGATACAAACCGGTTCATGCGGACGGATCGTGAGGCCCAGCTCTATAAATGGATGATCGCCCATCCCGATCGCACTCTTACGCTGCCCGAGGTCTTCCGTCAGAGCTATCGCCTCAACATGGGAGACATGTATCTCACCCTCCTCACGATCGAGAACGTGCTCGCGCATCAGTGGCGCAACGGGCAGCGCGAAAAGCTTCCCCTCACGCACCGGCTCCGGGCCATCACTTCTGGCCATGAGGATTCGCGGGATCGTTTCGGCACGTGGTACCACCTGATCGGCATCATGCTTTACGGGTACGTCGAAGGGGCTTTCAAAGGCGAGGCCATCGGTCGGATCGAGTCACTCGGAAGCTTCATGTTGACCCCGAAGAACAATCAATATCAGAAGCGCCTGATCAACCGCGATGGCGGCCTCGTGGGCGGCGATCTCGCTCAGCTCATCCGCACCCGGGCTTATCTCAATCATCGTTCGGATCCCGCTCATCTTGAGGAGGTCTCGTATCTCAACCGGGCTGAGGACTTCCGGGATCGTATCTCCGTGCCGCTGAGTGGGGAGCTTCAGGCCACCTTGCATCGGGATATCGAGCGCGGCTTCGTCTCTCTTCGGGACACGCGGCGCGAGCTCCGGGACTGCGTGGTCGAGCTCATGCCGGACCTGGGCCGCGGCTTCGAGGCGCCCTTGAAGGATGTCGCCCGGCGGGTTCCGATCGGCGCGGACGAGAACACGCTGACGGTCTTCTCACCCGGCGTGCGCGCGGTGCGTGGCTTCGTGAGCTGTGAAGGACTTGGCGAAACCTTGGTATTCGAAGCGCGCTAGCCTGGATATTCCGGTAATCGGTTTCGGTTTGGGGTTTCCGTTTCAGTTTCCGTACGGTTCAAGACACCCGTAACCGACCGTTTTTCCATTTTGATGACGCCGTGAACTTTGCATTGCTGGCGTTGGGCTGTCGCCAGCTGGCTTGACTCGTCGATGCGAGGCTCTTCACATTCCAGAGACGCTTCTGGCGATCGGCCTGTTGAATCCATAATGTTTGATCGTTCCAATCTTGCTCTCCACCCTGGGCCCGCTCGGATTGGATCCCCTTTCTGCAGGAACCCGAAACCAGCCACTCGGCAGAACCCTTCGGGGCAATGCCGATCCGAGCAACCCCTTCGTTCGCCACGGACTCGATCAAAAGGTTACGGGCATCTTGAACCGTACGGAAACTGAAACGGAGACCTCAAACTCATACGGATTACCGGACAAGCCGTGGCCTAGACGTTGGCCTGACTTCGCGGGTCAAGCAGATCCCGCACTCCGTCGCCGAGGTAGTTGAAGGCCAGCATCGTCACGAAGAGCACGCCGCCCGGAAAAACGATCAGGTGCGGAAAGCTCTTCATCGCGCGGAAGCCCTCGCTCGCGAGCGTGCCCCAGCTCGAGAACGGCGGCTGCAGGCCGAGCCCGATGAACGAGAGGAAGCTCTCGGTCATGATGTTCGCGGGGATCTGTACGGTGAGCGAAACCACGATCGGGCCCCAGATGTTCGGGAGGATATGCCGGACGATGACCGCCAGGTCGCTGACCCCGAGCGCCTTGGCCGCCTCGACATAGGAGAGCTCCCGCGCCTGCAGTACCTGCGCGCGGACGAGCCGGGCCTGGGTCACCCAGGCCGTCATTCCGATTCCGAGCAGGATGCCGAGAAAGCCGCGCCCGAGCAGCAGCATGAGCAGGATCGCGAGCAGCAGTGACGGGAAGATGTAGAAGATGTCCACCACCCGCATCAGGATCCGGTCGATCCAGCCACCGAAAAAACCGGCGATCGCGCCGGTGGCGGTGCCGAGCAGGAGCGCGAAGAGCGCGGTCGAAAGTCCCACCGCGAGCGACATGCGGGCGCCGTAGACGATCCGGCTGTAGAGGTCGCGGCCGAGCGTGTCCGTGCCCATCCAGTGATCCCAGGAGGGCGGCTGCAGCCGCTGGGCGATGTCCTGCGCGTCGTAGGAGTAGCGCGTGACCCAGGGGGCAAAGACGGCGAGCGCGCTGATGAGCGCGATGACGGCGAGGCTCACGAGCGCGAGGCGATTGCGGGAGAGTCTCCTGAATGCTTCCATCTCAGCTCTCCAGCCGGATCCGCGGATCCGCCCAGGCGTAGACGAGATCCACGAGCAGGTTCGAGAGGATCAGGATCACGCCGTAAGCCAGGGTGACGCCCATGACGAGCGGGTAGTCGCGGTTCAGCACCGCCTGCACGAAGTGCTTGCCCATGCCCGGGATCTGAAAGACGACCTCGACGAGGAAGGAGCCCGTGACCAGGTTCGCCGCGAGCGGCCCGAGGACCGTGATGACCGGGATGATCGAGTTTTTCAGGGCGTGCTTGAAGATGACCCGCGAGGCGGCAAGGCCTTTGCCGTAGGCCGTGCGGATATAGTCCGCGTTCAGCGAGTCGAGCATCGAGGCGCGGGTGAGGCGCGCGATGATCGCCATGGGGCGCGAGCCGAGCGTGAGCACGGGCAGGATCGCCGAGCTCGGCTCTTCCCAGAGCGCGGGCGGAACCCAGCCCAGCCAGAGCGCGAACACCAGGATCAGCACGCTGGCCACGAGGTAGCTCGGGAGGCTCACTCCGGCGATCGCGATGAACATCGCGGAATGATCGAGCCAGGTGTTCCGCTTCCAGGCCGCCAGGCAGCCGAGTGGAATCCCGATCACGATTGAAAAAAGCAGGGCCCAGATTCCCAGTCCCAGGGAGACCGGCAGGGACTCGCCGATGATTTCGGACACGGGCCGGCCGATGTACTGGAAGGATTCGCGCAGGTCCCCGCGCGCGAGATCGGCGAGCCACTGGCCGAACTGCACGGGCAGGGGGCGATCCAGGCCGTAGCGGGCCTGGATATTGGCCATGATTTCCGGCGGCCAGGCGCGCTCGCCGTCAAAAGGCCCGCCCGGCGCGAGCCGAAGCAGGAAAAACGTCAGCGTCGCCAGCAGCAGCAGGGTGGGAACGGCTCCTGCCAGGCGACGCAGCACGAATGCCATCATCGCGGGTACTCCACCCAATCCGAGGCGGCGGGAAAACCCGCCGGCACGCGCGCGCAGCCATTGTTGTCCGCGAGCAGCGCGGTCAGCGCGCAGATGAAGGCATCGAAGGCCGGCAGGCTGTGAGTCGCCTTTCGCAGGTCTTTTTCATAGAGAAAGATCGAGCGTTTCTCCGCGAGCGCCTCGAGAATCTGCTCCCGCGAATGCACCCCTTCCTCGAGGTGCCGGTAGGTCGAGAGAGCCCGCTTGCCGAGGTCGAGCTGGAGGGCCAGGAGCGCCACCGAAAGCTTCGGCCAGGCTTCGATGAGCCGCAGGTCGCGAAGATGCCGCTGGAGGAAATTCATCCGGGCCGTGAGCGGCGCCTTATTGCCGCCGAGGGTCTCGTCGATGTCGAAGCGCGCCCATTCCGGAAGCTTCGGAAGCAGGTGATAACGAGCCCAGAGCTCGAAGGGTCGTTGGGTATAAGGGGTGAACTCGATGGCACGCGGCTCCTGGAGGCGCCGGTGGCGCGCCTTCTCGGTCTCGCGGCGCATCCAGCGAACGGCGGCGAGCTGGCACTTGTCCTGGGTGGGGCAGGTCTTGCGCGAGCACGAAAGGCAGGGCGGCAGCCCGAGCGGGACGTTCACGCCCATGCTGGTGACAGGCTGCTGCTGATCGATCAGCGCGAGGAGGACCTCGTCGCCGCTGCGTCCTTCCTGCGCGGCGATGCGGTCGTGGATGTCGAGGAGGAAAATCTTCTTTTCCTTGGGATAATACTCGAGGAGCGCGAGCGCGGTCTTCTTGTTCTTCGCCCCCGCCAGCTCGAGTCCCAGGTATCGCCGGCTATCGCGCACGTCCCATCATCCTCAGTCGAAGCGCCGTACGTCGAGCCCGCGATGGGCCGCTCGGAACGGGAGGTGTCGCGAGCCGGCCTCGGTAACCGCTTCGCGCACGCGGTCCTTGAGCGAGGGGTCGGTTACATAGATAAAGAAGCAGCCACCGCCGCCGGCGCCGCAGACCTTGCCGGCGATCGGTCCGATCTTGCCCGCGATCTCGAAAGCGCGATCGATCTCCGGCGTGGTGATTCCATGAGCCAGGGTGCGACGCGTGGCCCACTCCTCGGCGATCGCGCGTCCCGCCTCTTCCCAGTTTTCCTCGCGGAGCGCGGCCTCGAGCCTGCGGGTCGCCTGGTTGATCCGCTCGAACTTGGAACGGACCTCGGCCTCGCGGTCGATGAAGCCCTTGAACAGCGCCCAGTTGTTGATCCCCGAGTTCCGGGACTGGCCGGAATAGAAAAGCAGCAGCCGTTCCTCCAGGCGATTGAGCGTCGCCTCGGGCAGCCATTCGCGCCGATGGGAGCCGTACCCCCAGTTGAGCGCCTGCAAGCCGCCGAACATGGCGCCGTAATAATCCTGCATGCCCGCCGGCACCTGAATCACGGTCGTCTCGACATCACGGACGATTTCGATGAAGTCCTCTCCCTCTCGTTCCGGATCGATGGGTTTGCCTTCGGCCCAGCTGGCGAGCGCCCCGATGATCGCGATACTGAGCGTCGAGGAGCCCCCGAGTCCCGCTCCCGCGGGGCTCTTGGCGCGCGTGGTGAGCGTCAGATCGCCCGTGAGGGGTTTGTTCCTGGCGAAATAGCGGAGCAGCTTCAGATGCAGCTCGAGGGCCGGCGGTACGCGGACGGTCGGAAGCTGGCTGGGCTGGAGCTTGAGCTCGATGTTCTGGTCGCCGGAGCGCAGCAGGACCTGCGGCGTTCCCGACGCCGCGGGCGCCTCTTCGAGAACGGCCTCGGCGAAGAGGTCGATGCCGAGATTGAGCGTCAGCGGATCCTTGAGAAAGAGGTAGAGCGGCCAGATGTCCAGGGTGCCGCCAGAGAGGTCGATTCGCGTGGGAGCCCGGGATTCAATGCGCATCGTCTTAGTGGCCATGCTCGATGTAGCCGATGTAGGGCAGACCGCGGAACTTGCCCGCGAAATCGATTCCGTAACCGACGACGAACTCGTTGCCGATCTTGAAGCCGGTGTAATCGACGTTGAGCTCCGTCTTGAGGGAGTCGGGCTTGAGCAGCAGCGAGCAGCATTTCAGCGAGGCCGGCTTGCGCGCGCGCAGCGTGTTCATGATGTAGCTCAGCGTGAGTCCCGTATCGACGATGTCTTCGATCACGAGGACGTGCTTGTTCTCGATCGGATCGTTGAGATCAAGCGTGACTTTCACCTCGCCGGAAGACACCATCTTGGCGCCGTAGCTCGAGACGCCGAGGAATTCGCAGGTGCACCGCAGGTCGAGCTTGCGAATGAGATCCGAGAAGAAGACGAAGCTGCCTTTGAGCACGCAGATCGCCGTGATGTCATGGCCCCGGTAGTCGGAGGCGATTTCCTGCGCCAGCTCGGTCAGGCGGGCCTGAAGCCGCACCTCCGGGATCAGGACTTTCGGCTTCTGCTGCAGGATCTCGTCAGACGTAGGCATTGTTCATGATCTCCCCAAAGCCCCCTCCACCGGGGACGATGTAGTGCTTGCTGTTCAATCCGCGTTCCTTTTCCCAATGCGTTCCGGGAACGGTCCGCAGGACGTCCGGGGGCGAAAGCCCGCGGTCCAGGCGTATCGCGTACACGACGAGGTCGGGATGCCGGGCCTGGACCTTCTTAAGATACTCTGGTGTGACGATACAATGAAGCGCAATGTATTTGAGGGCTTTGCCGCGTTGTTTGTAAAGATCGAGCGCTTCGACCAGGGTCCCGCCCGTGGCCCCCATCGGGTCGGGGAAGAGCACGAGCCCGCCCTCCACCGAGCCGCCGATCTTGTGGCCGGAGACCAGGCTCCCGGTCACCTGCTCCTGCTGATCGGTGGTTCGCGCGATACTGATGTGGTCCTGACGCGTCGTCTTCGGGTTCATGAAGTAGTTGAGCGCCGTATAACACACGTGCGAGGGGAGCGTGCCCGCGCGCGCGAGGTTCACCGAAACGACCGGAACCTCCGGATCGATGATCGGCCCCTGATAGACGGCTTCGGGATGGTACGCCGCCATCCGGGTCCGTACCTGCGTCTGGCGCTGCGGGAACTCGTGGTTGACCACGATCTCCAGCAGCGAGGAGTAGAGCATCGTCACCAGCTCGTTGATGACGGGCTGGGTGGTTTCCTCGGCGCAGAGCTTCGCCAGATGGGAGAGCAGAAAGGGATCCGAAAGCAGGTGAATGTTGGGCCCGTAGCGGTGCTCCTGCTCGGAGAGGCGGTAGCTGACGTTCCGGAATTGGCAGTCCTGGACGACCTGGGTCATCTATTCCGTGCCTCCTGCTGACTCCGGCGCTCCGCTCGCGGAGCTCGTCCCGTTCGCCGCGATCACGTCCGGCTCATGGCAGAAGCGACAGCGCGCCTCATACATCTCGTTGCCGCCGACGGCGATCCGGCCGCCATCGGCCTCCGCCGCTCCCGTGGGAACGATCCGCTGGCTGCGCGACGCGGGATTGCCGCAGACCACGCACACGGCCGAGAGCTTGGTGACGTCCTCGGCTACGGCGAGCAGCCGGGGCATCGGGCCGAAGGGCTGTCCGCGAAAGTCCATGTCGAGCCCCGCGACGATCACGCGGATGCCGCGGAAGGCGAGCTTCTGGGCCACCTCGACGACGGCCTCGTCGAAGAACTGCGCCTCGTCGATGCCGACCACGCGGGTGTTGTCGTCGACGAAGCGCAGGATGTCGCGCGCTTTTTCGATCGGCCGGGAAGCCACCTTGTTGGCGTTGTGGCTTTGCACATGGTCGACGCTGTAGCGGTTGTCGATCACCGGCTTGAAGACCTGGACCTTCTGGCGGGCGATCTGCGCGCGCTTCACGCGGCGGAGCAGCTCCTCGGTTTTTCCGCTGAACATGCTTCCGCAGACGACCTCGATGCATCCGTAACCCGGGCTGCGATGGTACATAAGCTGGACTCTCCTTGGGGGGACTCTGGGGCCTTTTTGCTTTTTGAGGAATATAAGAGGAACCCCCCTTCTTTTACAAGCCGGCATGACGCCGAATTAGCTGCGGGGGGCTGCGTCAATCGCCAGCTCAGTTGAACGCGCAGTACTCTTCGAGCCGGGCGGGTGGTCCGCAGCCCAGAAGCGCGCGGATTCGTGGATTTCTTCCGAAGATGCGGTCGATCCGGGCCTCAGGAGCGGGGTGAAACCGGGTATCCAGCTCGTCTTGGGGGTCGTCCTGCTCGCAGAGGTCCCTGACAGAATTCGTGATGGCCTGCGTGAGGGCCGGGCCGTGGAACTCGGTCGCGAAGTTCGCGAGCGCCTGCGCGGATACGCGCGCCGCGAGCCAGTCGGCGAAGGTTTCGGCAAGCTGATCGTTTGGACCGCACTCCCGGCGGGCGCTCTCGGCGTCGATCAGCTCGTTGCGCAGGAAGCACGCCGACAGTCTTCCGTAGGCGGCGAACTCCAGGGGCCGCTCCTGGAGCTCGCTGCGAACCTCGCAGGGATCGATCGCGTGGGCCAGCTCGTGCGCCATGGTGAAGATGAGGTTGAACCAGGACTTGGCCGCGAGCAGATAGGCGCCGCCGACCCGCAGGCGTTTGCGTCCGTCGCGCAGCCGTTCGTAGTAGACATCGTTCTTGGTGAAGAGACTGGGCTCGTCGGCATAAAGCGACGCGGGGGGCGGGAGCTCGAGCTGGGTCTCGCGGAGCCGCTTCTGAAGCCAGCGCTTCTCCTCGCGGGGGAAGACGCGCAAGGGCTGCCGCTCGATGATCTGCTCGAGGGACCGCTGGACCCAGCGGAACGCGGCCTGCGCCCGGCGCCGGACCACGGGCGTGTAGATGGTCCGCGTGAGCTCCTCGTCGATCTGCTCGACCGTCCAGTCGGGATGGGCCCGGATGATTTCCTCATAGGCCCTGAGTGCCATGAGCTCGCCTTCGAGGTCGGTGTAAACGATGCCGGTGGGGTCTCGTGTCCGGCCTTTGCGCTGACAGACGACCTTGTGGATGTCATGGCAGCTGTCGATGAGCTTGGATTGGGCGGAGCGGGGGGAGGCCGGGAGGCGGTCCGCGCGCTCAAGAAGTCCCGAGTCCAGCGACCGGAGGGTCGTGGCGAGGAATCCGAGCAGCGCAAAGCAGGCGATCCGCAATAAAAACCGCATGATCCCCTCTACTTCATTATCTCAGTGTTGCGCTGCGTTGGGAACCGCGAAAAGGCTCCCTAAAATATGAAGGAACTCAGGAACTTGACGAGAAGGAGGCCCAAAACCACGATCCCCGTCAGGAGCAGGGCAAGGAAGAGGAGCTTCGGGAACAGGGCGATAACGATCGCTCGGAGAACGCCGGTTCGGTACACCTCTTTGGCTCCGATCACCGTGATGACGATCGTGAGGAAAGAGGCCACGCCGAAGCCGAAGATCGGCAGGCCTGCCAGGATAGCCGGAGCCATCCCGAAACAAACGATCCGGATCGCCGACTCATAGGTGATGAGCTGAGGAGCTCCGTTCTTGCCGGGGGTCACGAGCAGACGGGCGCCGACGTAGACCAATAGCGAGGTGAAGAAGACCGAGAGGAGGGTCAGGAACGGATCAATGATCACCGGCGCGGCGTTCTTGAACCAGACCGAAAGCTGATCCGTCGCTTCCATCCAGCGGGCCGCGCGGCCAGGGTTGTCGACCTCTGCCACCTCACTCGAGATCTGGCGCCAGCCATCGAAGAAGCGCGCGAGTCGTCCCCCGATCAGCGCCAACCACAGAAAGCCCAGCGCCGAGCCGATCCAGTGCGTGACGAGCGCGAACGCCAGTGGCCTGCTCAGGCCGCCGCTCACCGGCATGGCCCTGAAGAAAGAGGAGGGCCGGGTGATGAGCTGCCAGACCGTCGAAAGGTAACGGGTGATCAGGATCGAAGGGCTCTGCTCGTCCGGCGACGGCGCGAGGCGCGTTCCGCAGCTGGGACACCGCTCGACTCCCGCCAAGGCGGGGGACTCGCTGAACTTCAAGCCGCACTGAGGACAGGTCTGGAGCATCTCGCTGTCATTTCTTCCCGGCGGGGGGCGCCTTTTTGAAATAATTCCGGTCCCAAGGTAATCCTTCCTGTACGGCGCTGTCCACCAGGAACGCTTCGTTGCGCTGGGAGAGCAGGTCCCGGGCGTAAAGCTTGCCATCCCGCTTCCAGAACAGCAGCTGTCGCTTGTCCTGCGCCTTGTCGTCGCCGAGCGTGAGCTTGAGGCCCTCTTCCTGGCCTTTGGGAATCGACTTGGCCGGCAGGAACTCCTTGATCCGGTTGCCCGAGAGCTTGTCGAGCGTGCCCTGCACCTTGTCCGCATCCACCTCGGTCTTGTCGGTCAGGGTCCACTTCGCGTCGGTGTTGATCAACACCAACGGCGGGCTGCCCAGGGGCTTGCCGGAGAACTCGAGGCGCTTGGCCGAGAAGCGCTCCATCGTGGTGATGAGCTTGGATAGGCGCAGGTCCTTCACATCCTTGCGCAGGCGATTCTGCGTCGCCAGCTCGAGCTCGAAGAGCGGGTCGAGGTTCGACAGCGTCGCGTACAGCTTCGGTCCTTTGGCGGTGAAGAGCTTCAGGACAAGCGGGGCGTCGCCCGTGCCGGTATTCTTCTGCAGCGTCAGGGTGAGCACGGGGCGCGCGCCTTTCAGGAGGGCCCGGGACCTGGTATCCGTCTTGTCGTTCGAGGGGAAGTCCCTCGCGGTCAGGAAGGTCGCGCCCGAGAGCAGGCTGTCGATGTTCTCGATATCGCCGGCGAGCTCTTCCTTGCCCGTGGTCAGCGTCCACTGGCCGTCCTTGCGTACGCCTTTGATGCGGGATTTGCCACTCTCCAGCTCGAAGGCGCCGATGTCATGGGAGGTCAGCGTCAGGAGCTTCTTGTCCCGCCAGTAGGTCAGGTCGTGCTCGAGATTCGCCTTGAAGTGGTTGGGGATCACGTAAACCTGGTTTTCGTTCGCCTGCGGGGAGCCCTCGCCGCTTCCGCTCAAGGCAAAGAGCCCTTCGCCGATCGGATGCGGCTGGCCCAGATACAGCACCGTGGAACCTTTTCCCTGGGTGCGTACTTCGATCCGCTTCGTGGCGGGCGCGTTGCGCGTCTGCGGGTCCAGGCCGTAATCTTTTAGCAGTGCCGCGCGTTTTTCCGGCGTCTCTTCCTGAAGGCTGATCGTCTCGCTCGGCACGAGAAAGCTCAGCGAGGAGACGAGGCTGTTGACGTTGGACTCATCCGCTTTGACCTTGAGCGGGGCTGCCAGCTCCCACTTGGCGTTGTCGCCCGGTCGGCAAAGCTTCTTGGACAGGTCGGTGCAGACGAACTCGACGGTCTTGGTTCCGTCATGGAGCCCGATCGCCTCGATCTGCGCTTCCTTGAGCGCGAAGACCTTCTTGGCCTGCTCCTCGCGGGCGGCTTTTTCCGGCCGATGCTTGAATTCGATCCACAGGGCCGCGGCGCCGAGGACCAAGAGAAGCCCGGCCAGCGCCGCATGGCGCATCCAGTTGATTTGGTTCATGTGACTGTACCTCGATTCATTACAGCTTGCGGCGGCGCGCCCAGAGGACGATGCCGCCCACCGATACGAGCAGCGGAATCACGATCACGGTCGTGAGGAAGATCACCGCTCCCGCCCTGCGCGTGAGCTCCACCTTGCCCGGACCGTCTTCTTTTGCACGGATAGAGATCAGGCTTTCGTCTTCCATGAGCCAGGAGGCCGCGTTGAGGAAGAGATCCAGGTTGGCGCCCATGCGCGAGAAGTTGTTGGTCGCGAAGAACGAGCTTCCGAAAACCACGAGGCGGGTGTTGCGCGCGGCCTTGGAGTCCTTCTGCTTGCCGTCGATCGCGAGCGCGACGCTGAATGGGCCCATCGGGTCCTTGCCGGGCGTGAATGTCACCTGGCCGCTCGCGAGCTGCTTGGGGTCGGTCACGCCCCAGCTCTTGGGCGAGGTCTGGCCGATCCACTCCGGCTTGGGTCCGGCGCCGCCCGCAACGATCTCGAACGGCCGCGCGAACGGGAAGGCGGCGGGCAGGGTAGCCGGGAAGTCCTTCGTGATCACATGATCACGCGAGAGGGTCAGGAGCGGGACCGCCGCATCCACGCCGCTCAGGCGCGAGTACGGATCGACGATGATGGACCAGAACGGTTTGACGTTCCAGGCCTGCAGCAGCGGGTACAGCTCCGGCGCGTACTCGCCGCCCTTGATGTTGACGTCGAGCGCGAGCAGCGCACGGCCGCCGTCCGCCAGATAGTCGCCGAGGACCTTGATTTCCTGCTCGAAGAACGATTTTGTCGGGCCGACAATCGCGAGAGCGTCGCACGATGCCGGAATCTTGCCGTTCTCGAGCCCCTGCACGAGGGTCAGGTCTTTTACCTCATAAGCCTGCTGCACTAGGGCCTTCTTGACAGCATCGTAGCCCTCGGCCTCAGTCGAGGCGAAGCTCTTCTCGCCATGGCCGATCACCGCGCAGAGCGTGGGGGTCCGGTCCTTGAGCAGCTTGATCAGCTCATTGGTGATCTTCTGCTCGGTCAGCTCCTCGACGCGGGTATCCCGCGCGCCGACGGCGAGATGCAGGGTGCCGTACTTTTTGATCCCGAGCTGCTTGGCGCGGGTCGGCTCGCGGTCCGGATCGACGTACTCGAGCTCGAACTTCGTGCTGAGCGCCTTGTAGTTGTCCAGCAGACCGCGGAACTGCTCGCGCTGGGCGACCTTCGAGAACAGCGTGGCTTTCACCGGCTTGTTCAGGCCTTTGATGAGCTTGACCGTCTGGTCCGAGAGCGTGTGCATCCCGCCGCGAGTGAGATCCGCCTTGAACGGATAGCGCGAGGAGATGAAGTTCACGACTCCGACGATCGAGATGACCAGGATCACCGTGATCAGGGAGCTGAGGCCGAAGGCCGCGCTGCGGGTCTTGAGCGCCGCGAAGTTGCGTTGGATGAGCAGGCCCAGGACCACGGCCAGCGCGATGCCGATGAGCACGGACAGCCAGGTCAGCTCCGGCGCCACCGCGCGCGCGAAGAGCAGGCCGAGCGCCAGGACCCCGGCGCCGATCCAGAGAGACAGGGAAACGAGTTCGGTTCTTTTGTTCTGCATGGTCGCTTATCTCCAGCGGTAGGAATCGAGCACCCGGTGGGTGAGGAAAAGGCCGATGCCGATGAAAGAAAGGTAGAAGACGACGTCGATCGAGTTGACCAGCCCCTGGCCGAAGTTGTTGTAATGGCCGATGAGGGACAGGTACTGCAGCAGATCGCCGAAGGCTCCGGACACGGACTGCGTCGCCCAGCTGATCAGCCAGAAGAAGAGCC
>JAMPXZ010000261.1 GCA_023700925.1 Oligoflexia bacterium
CAAAAGCGACTTTCATTTTATTTAGCTTAGCATCTACGGTTCATAGCGACCAGCCCGCTGGACCTATCGGCCGGCCCGCGCGATGCTCGAAGGCATCCGCGAGCAAATGAAGAGTCTACCGGAAACTTTATAATTTCAGCCCGGCTTTCCGGGATCGGAACTCGCAGACAACCACGGACCACAACCCCCAGCTCGCTCGCGCGAGCGTGCTCAGCGCCGCTTTCAAAGGTGTTCCGGCTCCCCTAAAACCGGCCATCCCGGCCGGTTTTGTCCGCGCAGCGGACACGGCTCGCTCGGAATTTTTTCGCCTCACGCGAAAAAATGAATCTCACTTGGGCCGGGCAAGCCCGGCGCCTGGACTCCGATCCCGCGGAGGAGCCACCCTCCTTTCTCCCCATTACACCCAAAATTTTTCGTCAGGTCTCCCTCACTCTTGTTGTGAGGGAGAGGGCTTGCGCCGGCCAGGATGGCCATAAAGGCGATAGGGCATGGATGCCCGTGCCCCATTCCTCACAAGAAGAGTGAGGGAGACTGACAGCAAGATTTAAATTGTAATGGAGAGAAAGGATGGTGGGCGCTACAGGGATTGAACCTGTGACCTTGGCCGTGTAAAGACCCTGCTCTACCGCTGAGCTAAGCGCCCGCCTATGAACCGAAAGGCGCCTTGGCAATCAGTGTGATGACCAAGGCGCCTTCCAGGATTTCAGAACAAACCAACTCGATCAGCGCGCCATCGGCACGGTGGATTCGGACGAAGCTTCCGCCTGCGGGGCGGCTTCCTCGGCAAGAATCCGGGCCTGGAGATGCTTGTACTTCATGAGGCCCGTTCCCGCAGGAATGAGGCGGCCCATGATGACGTTCTCCTTGAGGCCACGGAGGTAGTCGACCCTGCCGGCAATGCTGGCTTCGGTGAGGACCTTCGTCGTCTCCTGGAAGGAGGCCGCCGAGATGAAACTCTCCGTGCTGAGCGACGCCTTGGTGATACCCAAGAGCATCGGCTCCGCCGTCGCGGGAACGCTACCGGCCTGCATGATCTTCTGGTTTTCAGCCTCGAAGAGCTGTTTGTCGATCTGCTCGCCGGGCAGGAAGGCGGTATCGCCGACATCCTTGACCTTAACCTTGCGAAGCATCTGACGAACAATCGTCTCGATGTGCTTGTCGTTGATCTTCACGCCCTGCAGACGGTAGACCTCCTGCACCTCATCAAGCAGATACTTGGCAAGAGCCTTCTCGCCGAGCACGCGCAGGATATCGTGCGGGTTGATCGGACCGTCCATCAACGGCTCGCCAGCCTTGACGTAGTCACCTTCGTTGACCGCCAAGTGCCGGCCCTTGCCGATGAGGTACTCCTTCGGCTCGCCGACTTCTGGGCTCACGATGACTTTGCGCTTGCCCTTGGTGTCCTTACCGAAACTGACGATGCCGTCGATCTCGGTAATGACCGCCGCGTCCTTCGGCTTACGAGCTTCGAAGAGCTCGGCAACGCGCGGCAGACCGCCGGTGATGTCCTTGGTCTTCGTGGTCTCGCGATGGATCTTGACGATCGTGTCGCCGGCCTTGATCTCGTCGCCATCGTTGACAACCAGGTTCGCGCCGACGGGGAGCATGTAGCGGGCCACGCGGTTGCTCGGGCCTTCAATCTTGAGAACATTGCCCTTGCCGTCGGTGATCAGAACCTTCGGCCGCTTGTCCGAGGCCTTGGATTCCACGATAACCTTGTGCGAAAGGCCGGTAACGCTGTCGAACTGCTCCTGCATGGTCAGGCCTTCTTCGATGTCCTCGAAGACCACGACACCGGAGGTTTCGCTGACGATCGGGGTGGAATACGGATCCCACTCCGCCATGAGCTTGCCCTTCTCGACCGGGTCGCCTTCCTTCACCAGGAGCTTTGCGCCGTAGACGATCGGATACTTCTCGCGCTCGCGACCATTGGCGTCCATCACCGCGACTTCACCGTTGCGGTTCATGACGATCAGGTTGCCCTCGGCGTTCCGCACCGTATTGACGTTGTGGAATTTCACCGTGCCCTTGGTCTTGGCCTCAAGGCTCGACTGTTCCGCGCGCCGCGAAGCCGCGCCACCGATGTGGAACGTACGCATCGTCAGCTGAGTGCCAGGCTCGCCGATCGACTGAGCGGCGATGACACCCACCGCTTCGCCGATGTTGGCCATCCGTCCGCGAGCCAGGTCACGGCCGTAGCAGAGCACGCAGATGCCCTTCTTCGACTGACAGGTCAGCACGGAGCGGATGCGGACGCGGTCGATTCCCGCCTCCTCAACCTTTTTCACGAGGTCTTCCGTGATTTCGGTATTCGCCTGAACAAGGGTCTCGCTCGTCACCGAATCGATGACGTCATCGAGCGCCACGCGACCGAGAATGCGGTCACCCATCCGCTCGATCACCTCGCCGCCTTCGATCAAGGCAGTCGCATAGAGACCATCGAGCGTGCCGCAGTCGAATTCGGTGACAATCATGTCCTGCGCGACGTCGACCAGACGGCGGGTCAGGTAACCTGAGTTCGCCGTCTTGAGAGCGGTGTCCGCCAAGCCCTTACGAGCGCCGTGCGTCGAGACGAAGTACTGCAGCACCGAGAGACCTTCGCGGAAGTTCGCCACGAAGATCGG
>JAMPXZ010000101.1 GCA_023700925.1 Oligoflexia bacterium
CGAAACCATCGAGACAAAGCTCTTGGCCGGCGCCTCCTCGCCGAAATTCTTGACGAGGACATTGCGATCGATGATCCAGCGATGCAGCTCGGGATCACGCAGCGGGTCGGTGAGCGGGCTCGTGCCGCGACCGGGCACGATGAGGAAGTCGGCGCGGGGCTGGTCAGTCGCGCTCTCCGAGGGCACGAGGGCGAGCCCGTGGCGGCTCAGGAAGATCTGCCGGCGTGCACCCACGGTCAGGACGAAGGCGCTGTGAGTGCGGGGAAACACGTCGAGGGGCGCCGCGAGCGCGAGCTCGCTCACGCCCGGGTAGACGAGCGTCGCGATGCGGTCCTTGGACCAGTCGTAGCCTCCGCGCAAGAAGAGCTGCGCGGCCTCGAGCGCCCCGATCGCGGGCCGTGAAGGCATGGGCGCCGTGGCCGGCTCGCGCTCCCAGCCCACCCTCTTCGCGGTCGCCTGCGCCGCGGCCGCGCCGGCGAGCTGCTCGACGAGCGCGAGCGTGGCATCAAAGGTCGCCGTCAGGCCTTCGGAAGAGGTGAGCTCCCCGCTCGAGACGTACCTCAGGTCCGTGATCCAGCGGGTCCCCGGCGCCTCGCGTCTCAAGGCCTCGAGTGCGACAAAGTGGGTGGTGGCGGTGCGTCCGTTCAGGAGGCCGGCCTGCGCGGCCAGCCGTGCGCCTTCGCCGAGGATCAGAACCGCCTTCGCCGCGGCGGCGCGCTCGCGCACCCAGCTTTGGAGGAGGGGGTTGCGCGGGTTGAGGACCGAGGGCAGTACCAGCACGTCGCTTGGCGGAGCATCGCGGAACGCGAAATGGGGAAGCACGGTGAGCGGCCCCGTCGTTGCCGAGAGCTCCCGCTCCGGCGCGGCGGTGAAAACCTCGAACGCCCCGGACTCGGCCAGGATCCCGTAGGAGATCAGGAGCTCGGCGAGCTGGGTCCCGTCGTTGCCGAGGACGATCGCCGCGCGCGGCTTCTGGCCGGGCAGCCGCGGGGGCGCGGGCAAGGACCGGGCGCCCTCGAGCGGGACCGGGTTCTGCTGCAGCATCAGCGTGGAGAGAGTCGAAAAGGTGAGCAGCAGTCCGACGAGGGCGGGCGGCACAAGGAGCGCACACAAATAAACGAAAATACGGGTGAACTTCATAGCTTTTTCGGAGTGCTGAAATGCTGAGTTTACGCTCGGCTTTTCCTTGAAGTCAACTGGCCGGCGCGCCAAGCTTCAATTGACAAAGCCCTTTCGTTGCGCCATCACGAAGGGACCATCGGGGGATTCGGGAGTTATGAGCGAAAACACGTTGTTGTTGGGGAATGAGGCCATCGCGCTCGGGGCGATCCATGCGGGACTGGGCGCGGCCTACGCGTATCCCGGCACGCCCTCGACGGAGCTGATGGAGTACCTGGTCGAGCGCGCGCGGGAGAGCACCGAAGGCGGCGCGGGGTTCAAGGCCTCGTGGAGCGCCAACGAAAAGACCGCCTACGAGGAGGCGCTCGGCGCCGCTCTCGTGGGCCGGCGCTCGCTCGTGGCGATGAAGCACGTGGGCCTGAACGTCGCCGCGGACCCGTTCATGAACTCGGCGCTGCTCGGGCTGCATGCGGGACTCGTTCTCGTCGTCGCGGACGATCCGGGGATGCACAGCTCGCAGAACGAGCAGGACAGCCGTTTTTACGCCGATTTCGCGAAGATTCCCTGCTTTGAACCCATGGATCACCAGGAGTGCTATGACCAGGCCCGCGAGGCCTTCGAGCTTTCCGAGCGCTTCGGCGTTCCCGTGATGCTCCGGCTCGTGACCCGTCTCGCGCACAGCCGCGGAAGCTTCCGGCTGGCCGCTCCGGCGCGGCGCGACTCGGCCTTTCGCAAGCCGCCCAAGGCTTCGTCCTGGATCCTGATGCCGGCCAACGCCAAGCGGCAGTGGCACGAGCATCTGGAAAAGCAGAAGGCGCTGCAGGACTACTCCGAGCGCAGCCCGTTCAACCGGTATCGCGCGGCGGGTGAGGGGGCGGGCCTGGCGGTCATCACCAGTGGGCTGGCGACCGCGCACTTCGAGGAGCTCGAGGCTGAACACAAGGGCTCGGTCAGTCACCTCAAGATCGCGACCTACCCGCTTCCGGAGGAGCGCATCCGCGAGCTCGCCGCGAAGCATGCGGTGCTTTATGTGCTCGAGGAAGGCTATCCGCTCATCGAGCGGCAGCTCCGCGGAATCATCCCGGGCAAAACGGAGATCCGCGGCAAGCTCTCGGGACATCTTCCGCTCGAAGGCGAGCTCACGCCGGACCTGGTGCGCGCGGCGCTCGGCTTCCGTACGCTGCCTTCGCTCCAGGATCGGCTTCAGGAGCCAGCGATTCCGGGCAGGCCGCCGCAGCTCTGCAATGGCTGCCCGCACGCCGATAGCTACGGCTTCATCAAAACCGCGCTTCAGCCTTATGGCGGCGTGGGCTCGGAGCGGGTCCTCGTGACCGCCGACATCGGCTGCTACACGCTCGGGGCGCTGCCGCCTTACTCCGCCGTCGAGAGCTGCGTCTGCATGGGCGCCTCGATCGGGATGGCCAAAGGCGCCGCCGACTCGGGCTTTCATCCCGCGGTCGCGGTGATCGGCGACAGCACGTTCCTGCATTCAGGCGTGTCGCCGCTGCTCGATGCGATCGCTTCGGGGACGCGGCTGACGGTCGTGATCCTGGATAACGAGACCACGGCCATGACCGGGGGTCAGCCGAAGCTGCACGAGACCTCGCGGATCAGGCAGCTCGTGCTGGGCCTGGGCGCGGATCCCGCGCACGTGCACGAGGTCCAGGCGCACCGCAAGTTCGCCGCCGAGAACGTGGCTCTGCTGGCGCGTGAGCTTGAGTATCCGGGCGTCTCGGTCATCATCGCGGTACGCGAATGCGTGGAGACCGCGGTGCGAGGCAAGGCGCAGGTGCGCGCGACGAGCGCGCCGGCGGTGGGGAGCGGCACATGAAATTCGACATCGTTTTTGCGGGAGTGGGCGGGCAAGGGGCGGTTTCGCTCGCCAACGTGATCGCGGCGAGCGCGCTGACTGAGGGCCTCTTCATCAAGCAGTCGGAGGTCCACGGGATGTCGCAAAGGGGCGGCGCCGTGCAGGCCACGCTGCGGCTCTCCGATAGTGAGGTGGCGAGCCCGCTGGTTTCGCGCGGGGGCGCCGAGCTCCTGATCAGCATGGAGCCGCTCGAGGCGCTCCGGTACCTGAGCCTCCTGAGCCCCGAGGCCAGGATCGTCTCGGCCATGGCGCCCTTCAAGAACATCCCGAATTATCCGGAGCTCGAGAACGTTCACGCGCGGCTCAGGTCGCTTTCGGGCCCCCGGGGGCCCGTCGCGATCCTGATCGACGCCGAAAAGATCGCGCGCGAAGCGGCCGGAACCGCGCGCGCGGCCAATGTCGTGCTCGTCGGCGCGGCTTCGCGGTTTCTACCGATCCGTGCGGCGACGCTCGAGCAGTCCATCGCGAAGTTTTTCGCCCGCAAGGGCGAGGCGGTGGTGGAGAACAATCTGAAAGCCTTGAGAGCCGGGCGCGAAGCCGCGGGCCAATAGGCGGGGAAAAACATCATGGATCTTCATGCGATCACGCGGATCGTTCAGTCGGCGCGCGCCCAGGGGCGCGAGGTTCTTTTTGAAACCGAGGGAATGGAGCTGCTCCGTGCGCTCGGAATCCGCGTGCCCCGCGTCCTCGAGGCGCGCGACGCGGCTGGCGTGGCGGAGCTGGACCTCGCGAGCCTGCCCGGCGACAAGGTCGTCCTGAAGGCCGTGTCCCACGAGATTCTCCACAAGAGCGATGTGGGCGCGGTGGCCATCCTGCCGAAGACCCGCGAGGCGGTCGCGCAGGCCGCCTTGGAAATGGCGCGGAAGCTCGAAGGCAAGGGCGCCGTCTCCGGCTACAGCCTGAACGAGTTCGTGCCCTATGACCCGGCCACGGGAGGCGAGCTCCTGGTGAGTCTCCGCTGGACCGAGGACTTCGGCGCGGTGGTGACGCTCGGCGCGGGCGGGATCCATGCCGAGTACCTGTCCTCGCAGTGGAAGCCGGGCCGCGAGCTCTCGGTCCTTTCGCCCGCGCTTTGCGAGCCGGGGGACACGGCGGGGATCGGCCGCGCGCTCTCGCATGCAGCGGTCACGACGCTGACCACGGGCTCCCTGCGCGGGCAGAAGCCCAAGGCCGAGCTGGCGGAGCTCACTGAGCTCGTCGGCAAGCTCCTCGCGGCCGGCAAGGCGCTCGTTCCTGATGCTCTTTCGGAAATCGAGATCAATCCCGTCGTCGCTTCCCGCTCCGGACTCGTGGCGCTCGACGCGCTCGTGAAGCTCGGGAGCCCGCGCGCGCCAGTGGTGGCACCGAGACCTCTCGCGAAGGTCGGCGCGCTCCTGCAGCCGCATTCGATCGCCCTCATCGGCGTCTCCGGCGGCGAGTCCTCCCGCCCGAGCCCCGGCCGGATGATCCTGCAGAACACCCTGCGGGACGGCTTTGATCCGGCCCGCGTCTTCATCGTCAAGCCGGGCGCGGATCGGATCGAGGGCTGCCGCTGCTATCCCGACATCGAGGCGCTTCCCGAGACCGTGGATCTGTGCGTCCTTGCGATTCCGGCGGCGCAGATCCCCGAGACCGTGACTCGGCTCGTGGAAAGCCGCAAAGCCGAGAGCCTGATCGTGATCCCAGGCGGGCTCGAGGAGAAATCAGGGACCGAGGCGCTGGTCGAGCGCATGAAGGCGACCCTCGCCGAGTCCCGCCGGACGGAGTGGCAGGGCCCGGTCATCAACGGCGGAAACTGCCTGGGGGTGCGCTCGCTGCCCGGCCGGTACAACACTCTTTTCATCCCCGAACACAAGCTCCCGCTCGCGCACGGGGCCGAGGCGCCCGTGGCCCTGCTCTCGCAGAGCGGCGCTTTTGCCATCTCCCGCCTGAGCAAGCTCCGCGGGGTGAATCCCCGTTACGCCGTGACCCTCGGCAATCAGACGGACCTGACGGTCACCGATTACCTCGAGTATCTGAAGGATGATCCGGCGGTGCGCATTTTCGCGGTCTACCTCGAGGGCTTCAAGCCGCTCGACGGTGAGCGGTTCGTGCGCGTGGCGCGCGAGATCGTGCGGAGCGGCCGGGACGTGATTCTCTACCGCGCCGGACGCACGAGCGAAGGCGCGGCCGCCTCGGCGAGCCACACCGCCTCGATCGCGGGGAACTTCGCCGTCACCCGCGAGCTGTGCCGCCAGGCCGGCGTCGTCGTCGCCGACTCGATCGGCGACTTCGAGGATCTGCTCAAGCTCTTCACCTTCCTCAGGGACAAGCCCGTGCGCGGCCTGCGCCTCGGCGCTCTGAGCAACGCGGGCTTCGAATGCGTCGCGATCGCCGATAACCTCGACGGGCTCAAGCTCGTGTCGCTGAGCGAGCGCACCGAGGCGCGCGTCGCCGAGCTATTCGCGCGCGCGCGGGTAGGGCAGATCGTCGACGTTCACAATCCGCTCGATCTGACGCCCATGTGCGCGGACGCGGATTACGAGGAGATCTCCCGGGTGCTTCTCCAGGCCGACGAGATCGACGTCGGCCTCATCGCCTGCGTGCCGCTCTCGGCGGCGCTCCAGACCCTCGCGGCTTCGCCGGAGGGCACGCATCGGGAGGACGCCCGCGGCACCGAGGCCGTCGCGGCCCGCCTCGTGCGCCTCGCGCGCGAGGTGACCAAGCCCTGGGTGGCCGTGGTCGATGCCGGCTCG
This sequence comes from Oligoflexia bacterium, assembly GCA_023700925.1. Taxonomy (GTDB): domain Bacteria; phylum Bdellovibrionota; class UBA1018; order UBA1018; family UBA1018; genus JAMPXJ01. The sequence continues at coordinate 5,704 of JAMPXZ010000101.1, forward strand.
CTCTATGACTCCATGGCCGCGGTCCTCGAAGAGGGCGGGGTCCCGGTGTTCCGCGAGGCGGATCGGGCGCTGCGGCTGTTCAAGGTTTTTTGCGACGCCAGACGAGCTTGAGCAGCTCGGAGGCCTTCTCGAAGTAGACGTATTTGCGCTCGCGCACGCGGGCGCGCAGCTCGCGCTGGATCCGCGCGCGAAAGCGCCGCGCCTCGCGTTCGAGCGCCTCGGGATTGTCCGCGAGCCCGGCGGACCAGGACTCGGCGGCGATCGGCGGCAGAAACACGATCTTCCATTTCGCCGGAAGCGGGATGAGGTTCAGCGGCAGGGGGATCCGAAGGGGCTGGTCCTTTTCGGTGAGCTTCAGGCTCGCCAGGTTCAGGTGCGTCTCCTCGGCGCCGATGATCAGGCAAGGGATGATAGGGGAGCGCGCCGCGATCGCCATACGGAGAAAGCCGGTGTGAAACCGCTGCAGCCGGTAGCGCTTGAGGGAGGACTTGAAGTTGCCGGTCTCGCCTTCGGGAAAGAGGATCAGGAGCCGGTCGTTGCGGAGCAGATCGGTCCCGCCCTTGACGGAGGCCTTGCGCAGGCCGTGGCTTTCGGAGAGCTGCTTGAGGGAGCGGGAGTAGTCAAAGAAGGCGCGGTGGGCCAGGATCCGCGCGCGGCGGCGGGTCTCGCGTTTGATGAGGAAAGTCAGAAGGACCGCATCCAGGCCCGCGAACCCGGAGTGGTTCGGGACGATGAGGGCGCGGCCATTCTTCGGAATGTGCTCGATCCCCTCGACCTCGACGCGGAAATACAGCCGCAGGAGCTGAAGCACGAGGCGGGTGAGGGTCTTCTGCTTTTTGGGGTGGACGAGCTCAACCAGGTTTCCCATTGTCAGAGATCGAATCGGGAGGACGAGGTCAAAGCTTTAAGATGATTATTTCATCTGAAAGTTCAATGGATTGAGCTGGAAATGCCAATGTTGACAAAAGTAGTCAAGGGCTATATGAACCAGGGCATGGAGCAGCTCGAAGCGCTGGTGGAACCGGTGGAAATGGACGCGCTCGTGAACGAGCGCCTCACGCTCGCCGCCTTCTCGCAGTTGGCGGGCACCTTGGGGGGCTACAGCTTCGTCAAGGTCGTGGTCCATCGCCCGAGCGGCGGGATTCATTTCCTGAACAATGCCCGTTTCCCGTTTCATGCCTACTACATCGCCGACAGGCTCCTGAAGATCCCTCGCAAGGAGCTGGAGGAGCGGATCGATGATTTCAATCGGCAGTTCTACCTGACGCCCGATCGGCGTTTCTACCTTGGTATTCTCTCGCTGCATCATCGCGGGCAGGAGGCCGGGGCCGGAGGGTCCGCGCGCGGTCAGCGCTTTTTTTCCCTCGAGACTGTCGAGATCGACAATATGGACGCGCCCATGGTGCGCGACTTCTACGAACGCGTGCAGAGAAAGCTCGATCCGGCGCTGCCGCTGCTTTTCAAACCGGCCAGCCACCTCCAGGAACGCGTCGTGGCCGGCATCGAGCCGTCCGCGCTGCCCCGGGTCTTCTCCCACGAACTTTTCGCCAGCGCGCGTTTCGTCGCCCTCAACAGCGGCAAGGCTTCGGGGCGCCTTCGCGCCTTCCGCACCGACGCCGAGTACCGCAAGGCGCTGCCCACGCTCGAGTGGCATGACATCATCGCCATGCACCGGGTGCCTGACGACATCCCGCGCGTCTCGGGCATCATCAATGCCCATCATACGACGCCGCTCTCGCACACCAACGTCCTGGCCGCGGGGTGGAATGTTCCCAATGCCATCCAGCTCGGCATCTTCGAGCGGATTGAGCGGGAGCACCTCAATGGCGAGTGGGTCGAGTATGAAGTACAGATGAGCGGCGCCGAGATCGGGCTGCGGCGGCTCGAAAGCCGCCCTGCCGAGATCCAGCGCCCCGCCTGGACCTCGCAACGGATCAAGCTCGAGGAGCCCGAGACCGCGCGCACGCCCATCGTCGAGCTCGAGCGCCTGCGCATGGTCGATCGCGTCCGCTACGGCACCAAGGCCGCCAACCTCGGCGAGCTCGTTCACCTGCTGCGCAACGGCTCGGAGCGCCTTCTGGGCTTCTATCGGATCCGCCGGCCCCCGCGGCAGAACCTGCTCCCGCAGCTCGCCGGATTCCTCGGACTTCCCGAGGCGGCGCCGGGTCCCGATATTTCGCGCGCGGCCTCCGATTTCCTGAAGACGCGTTTTCAGGTGCCCCGCGGGATCGCGATCCCGTTCTCCGTGCAGCAGGCTTTTCTCGAGTCCTCGCCACGGATCCAGCAGAACATCGGCAAGCTCAAGATGGCGCTGGAGCTCGGCGCGCGCGAGATCGACTCCCTGTGCCTGAGTCTGCAGGCGCTCATCGTTTCCACGCGAGTGCCGGACAAGCTGCGCGAGTACATCGACTCGCGGATCGCCGAGCACCTCGGCGGGGTCTCGAGCTTCGTCGTCAGGAGCTCTTCCAACGCCGAGGATCTCGAGGGCTTCTCGGCCGCGGGAATTTACGAGTCGATCAACCACTGCACGACGGCGGAGAACGTCTTCCGCAGTATCAAGGAAGTCTGGGCCTCGCTCGTTTCACCCCGGAGCGTCCGCCTCCGCCACGAGGTAGGGATCTCGCTCGACGACTGCTACATGGGAGTCATCATCCAGGAAGAGATCCCGGCGCGCCTCGGGGGCGTCATGGTGACGATGAACCCGATGAACCGCGCGGATTTCCGCAACGTCTACGTCAATGCCTCTTCGGCGGCTGAGACCCCGGGCGAGGCGGGCGGTCCGGGCCGGACCGCGGCCTCGGGAGTGCATAACGTGGTGACCGGCTCGGAGCTTCCGTACCAGTACCTCTTCAATACGGTCGAAGGGGGAGGGCGGACGGTCTCCATGGGAGATGCCGAGCGCGATCTCGGGGAGGAGCAGCGTGAGTTCCTGCAGGGCCTGGCCTTCGCCGGGCGTCTCCTGCAGTCGCACTTTTCGCCGGACTACACCTTCGGGGCTCCGGTGGAAGTGGAGTGGGCGACCGGAGAGGCCGGGGCGTTCATTCTCCAGCTCAGGCCGTACTCGGTGCGCTGATGGAGGCCGACCGAGGACGGAGCGCCGTGCTCCGCGCTTACTACGGTTTTCAGATCTTCTTTTCGCTCCTGATCTGGGTCCCCGTTTTTTACGAGTACCAGAAGCGCATCGGACTTTCGGACCGGGAAATCTTCGGAATCCAGAGCATCTATTACCTGGTCTTCTGCCTGCTCGAGATCCCCACGGGGTACTTCGCCGACCGTTGGGGATACGTGCGCTCGCTGCGCGCCGGGGCGCTGGTGCTCGTGCTCTCCAATCTCCTCCCGCCGCTCGTGCCGACCTACGGGGGGATGCTCGCGCACTTTCTGCTGATCGCCCTGTCGCGCTCGCTGATCTCGGGCGCCTCGAGTGCTTACCTTTATGAGTACCTCGCGGGTGAGGGGAAGGGGTACCGGCGCGCCGAAGGGGGCGCCCGGGCGATGGGCCTCGGGGCCAAGGTGATTCTTTGGGCGGGGGTCGGGGCCTTGATGGAATGGCACCTGTCCTTGCCGTACTGGCTCACCGTGGTGACGAGCGTGATCTCGGTCGGCTTTGTCTGGCGACTTCCGCCGCTAACGATCCCGGCTAGAGCGGGAGAGCGCCCCGGGCTCGGCGCCTGGGTGGATGTCTTGCGCAAAACGCCGCTTCTGATCCTTGTGATGCTTCAGGGCCTGTCCGTCTTCGTTCTGGCCCGGATTCTCCAGGTGAACCTTTTTCAGCCGCTCCTGGGCGCCAAGGGATTCACCGTGGCCAGCTACGGGGCCGTCATGGCGATGATGACCTTGATGGAGGCGGGCGGATCCCTTCTCGCCGGGGCGGGGGCTCCGGCGCTATTTTCGAGGACCTCGGCCTTTGGCTGGGTCTCGGTGCTGACGCTTGGCGTGGCCGGGAGCGTGGCCATCGCGGCGCTGGGTCCGGCGGGTTCCCCTCTCTTAGTGGGGGCGGGGCTCGGGCTTTTCTCCTTCCTGGTCGGGCTGGCTTACCCGATTCAACGGCAGTTGATGAACAACACCATTCCGGATCTCCGGTACCGCGCGACCCTCCTTTCGTTCGAGTCGATCATCGATCGCGCTGCCTGCGCCTGGGTTGCGGCCTCCCTGGGCGGCTATGTGGCGGCGGGGCGTGTTTCGGAGTTTCTCGTGGCGGCGGCTGCGGCCAGCGCCGTGCTCATCGGAGCGTTGTTTTTGGCGATTCGTTCCCTGAAGGTGTCTGGAAACTGAGGGCCAAGGCCCGTCATGGTATTCGATCCACTTCAAAGTGAAAGACTTTGACAAGGGTCAGGGCCTCATTTACAAAACTGGACTAACTCCTTTCGCAGGCCTTCGTCTACCTCGGGGGCCCGAGGTTATGTCTTGGACCAGGGTGGGAATCCTTGCCCAAAGTAACTGGAGTTAGAAGCAGTTAGAGAGATATTGGCGGTAGTAAACAAGCAAGAAGTGAAAGACGTAAAAAGGAACTTACTGATGCAAACATCAACCCCCGTTACTACGAGACTCGGTTTCGGAAACAAATGGGCGTCGCTGTCGCGGATTCTGCTGGTGGTCGTAGGCGTTCTGGCGCTTCACGGTACCGCGCTCGCGAGCGAGGCCGAACTGAAGATTCCGCCCCTTAGCACGATGTATACCTTGTTCGGCACTCAGGTGGCCGGAACGACGATCCTCGGCTGGGGCATGGTCATTTCGTTGCTCGGCATGGTTTTCGGCTTTGTCGAGTTCATGAAGATCAAGAAGCTTCCGGCGCACGAGTCGATGCTGGAAGTCTCCAATCTCATCTATGAGACCTGCAAGACCTATCTGGTCCAGCAGGGCAAGCTCCTGATCTTCCTTGAGCTCTTCATCGGCGCGTGCATCTTTTATTATTTCCTTTTCCTGCAGCACATGGAGCTGCCCAGGGTCCTGCTGATCCTGCTCTGGTCCGTCCTGGGCATCCTCGGCTCCTATGCCGTGGCCTGGTTCGGCGTGCGGATCAATACCTACGCCAACAGCCGTACCGCTTTTGCCAGCTTGGGTGGCAAGCCGTACCCGGTCATGGACATCCCGCTGCGTTCGGGCATGTCGATCGGCGTGCTGCTCATCTGCGTTGAGCTGTTCATGATGATGTTCATCCTGCTCTTCGTACCGGCCGAGGCGGCGGGCTCCTGCTTCATCGGCTTCGCCATCGGCGAGTCCCTCGGGGCCTCCGCGCTGCGTATCGCCGGCGGTATCTTCACCAAGATCGCCGATATCGGATCGGACCTCATGAAGATCGTCTTCAATATCAAGGAAGACGACGCTCGTAACCCGGGCGTGATCGCGGACTGCACCGGCGACAACGCGGGTGACTCGGTCGGTCCGACCGCTGACGGCTTTGAAACCTATGGCGTCACGGGCGTAGCCCTGATCAGCTTCATCGTACTCGCGGTGGGGATGGTCCCGGGCACCGACGGCCTTCTGGCTCTCAGCCCCAACGGTGCCGAGCTTCAAGCCAAGCTGATCGTCTGGATCTTCGCCATGCGCGTCCTGATGATCCTGACCTCGATCTTCTCCTACTGGATCAACGGCGTGATCTCCCGGGCGCTGTACGCCGCCAAGGCGCACTTCGACTTCGAAGCCCCGCTTACGGCTTTGGTCTGGATCACCTCGGTGGTCTCGATGATCGTGACCTTTATCGTCAGCTACCTGCTGATCGACGATCTGGGCAACGGCCTCTGGTGGAAGCTCTCGGCGATCATCAGCTGCGGCACGCTCGCCGCGGCGCTGATTCCGGAGTTCACCAAGGTCTTCACCTCGGCCAAGTCCAAGCATGTCGCTGAAATCGTCGCTGCCTCCCGCGAAGGCGGTGCCTCGCTGACCATCCTTTCGGGTCTGGTCGCCGGCAACTTCAGCGCCTTCTGGAAGGGCATGGTCATGGTCGGCCTGATGCTGATCGCCTTCGTGGTCAGCAAGCTCGGTTTGAGTGACATCATGGTCTATCCGGCCGTGTTCGCGTTCGGCCTCGTGGCGTTCGGCTTCCTGGGCATGGGCCCGGTGACGATCGCCGTCGACAGCTATGGTCCGGTCACGGATAACGCCCAGTCGGTGTTCGAGCTCTCCCAGATTGAGAACATCCCGGGCATCTCCGAGGACATCCGCAAGAAGTTCGGCTTCGTGCCCAACTTCATCCAGGGCAAGCATTACCTCGAGGAGAACGACTCGGCGGGCAACACCTTCAAGGCGACCGCCAAGCCGGTGCTGATCGGAACCGCGGTCGTGGGTGCCACGACCATGATCTTCTCGATCATCCTGCTCCTGAACCTCAAGCTGGATCTGCTTTCGCCGGAGGTCCTGCTCGGCCTCATCACCGGCGGCGCGGTGATCTTCTGGTTCTCGGGCGCCTCCATGCAGGCGGTGACCACGGGCGCCTATCGCGCGGTGGAGTACATCAAGGCTCATATCCGCCTCGACTCCGACGCCAAGGCGTCGGTGAAGGACTCCAAGGAAGTGGTGAAGATCTGCACGCAGTACGCTCAGGCCGGGATGCTCAACATCTTCGGCGTGATTTTCTCGTTCACGCTGGCCTTCGCCTGCTTCGATGCGACGTTCTTCGCCTCGTACCTGATCTCGATCGCTGTCTTCGGCTTGTTCCAGGCCATGTTCATGGCCAATGCCGGCGGCGCCTGGGATAACGCCAAGAAGGTCGTGGAAGTGGATCTCAAGGAAAAAGGTTCACCCCTCCATGCGGCGACCGTTGTGGGCGATACGGTCGGCGATCCGTTCAAGGATACCTCTTCGGTGGCCTTGAATCCGATCATCAAGTTCACGACGCTCTTTGGTCTTCTCGCGGTTGAGATCGCGGTGTCGGCCAAAGATGTCGCGTTCTACATTGGGCTCGTCCTGCTAGTTGTAGGACTGGGCTTTGTTCTGCGTTCCTTCTATGGCATGCGCATCAGCAAGAGCACGGTTCTCGA
>JAMPXZ010000102.1 GCA_023700925.1 Oligoflexia bacterium
CGGTATCCGGTCCAGGCGGGAACTTCGAGCAGGAGCTCTCGCTCAAGCCCGGCGAGCGCAAGTCGATCGAGGTGCGGTTCACCGATCGCGCGATCGCCACGGGAGCGCGGCCCCAGCCGGTCCCGGCGCAGCCCGCGATTCAGCAGGTTCCGAACCCGGACGGCCGCAGGAGCGTCGTTCTGCGCCTGGAGATCACTCCGGGTGGTGGGCGGCCCGTGGTGCTGATTCATGGCAGGCAGGTCGATCCGGATCATCCGTTCATCGAGGTGCCGCTGGATTCGCCGCTGGAGCTTTCAGCCGAGAGGAACGGGTTCAAGTCCATCAAGCGTGAGTTCGTGCTCGAGAGCGATAAGTACGCCCAGCAGAAGGAAGTGCGCATGGAGCTCGAGATGGAGCCGATCGAGTTCGGCTTCCTGACCCTCCGCTCGACCCCGAGCGCGGATGTCACCATCATGCTCGAAGGGCGTCCCTGGGTCCGCAAGACCCCGCTTCAGCGCGAGAAGCTCCCCGCGGGAAGCTACAATATCAAGCTTTCCCATGAGCTGCTGGGGATGGAAAAAACGGTGCCCGTCATCATCCAGGATGGCAGGGTTGTCGAGCTCGATGTCCGCCTCGATATCAAGAACTGACGGTCACTTCTCGTACTTGTAGCCGACCCCGTAGATCGAGATGATGTGCTTGGTGAGCGGCGGGATCTTCCGGCGGAGCGCCCGGATGTGCACGTCGATGGTGCGATCGTTCGTCTTGAGGGACTGGTCGCGCCACACGTCCTTGAGGATGTCCTCGCGGGAGACGACGCCCCCGGCCTTGGTGGCCAGGCAGCGGAGGATGTCGAACTCGGTGAGTGTGAGATTCGCCTTTTTGCCGCCGAAGGTGACCTCGCGGTTCGCCGGATCGATCTTCAGCTCGCCGATCTGCAACGGCTGGGCGGCGCTCTCCGAGCTCTTGCGAAGTCGCGCCTGGATGCGGGCGAGCAGCTCCTTGTAGTCGAAAGGCTTCGGGATGTAGTCGTCGGCGCCGGTCGTGAGGCCCTGGGTGATGTCGGGCACGCTGTTCTTGGCCGAGAGGAAGATGATCGGGATGGACTTCGTGCGCTCGTCCTTTTTCAGCAGGCTGCAGGCGTCGTAGCCGCTCAGGATGGGAAGCATGATGTCCAGCAGGATCAGGTTCGGCGACTTGTTGCGGGCGTAGTCGATGCCGATGACCGCGTTTTCGGCGGTCAGGATCTCGAACTGCTTGCCCAGCATCGCCTCCAGGAAGCGGCGGGTGTCGGCATTGTCTTCAATGATCAGGATACGAGGTTTTTCCATATTTCCGGGTCAACGTTGGCTTTTTTGCAGAATTCCACGGCCGCGAGCCGCAGGGCTTCGTATTGAATCTTTTCCTCCTCCAGGCGCCGCGGACGGTAGGAGTCGTTGGCGATCGCGAGGAGGGCTTTTTCGAGAAGGGTCAGCCGGGCGCGCAGCTCCTGGTTCTCTTTTTCGAGGGTTTTCATGGCCTCGGGGCTGCGGTTGGTGAAGCGCCCCTCGGTCATCCGCACGTCCTTCTGCAGGGTGACGATCTGCCCCTGAAGGTCCTTGATCCTGGCATTCGCTTCCGCCTCAGGCGTCAGGGCGGAATGGGGCTGCGCGGGGGCGGCTTCTGTTTTTGCGTTGGGAGCCGGTTTGGCGGGTTTTTTTTCGTTCATCAGGTCACCGGTAAGATCCCTTCCTGCTCAAGAACGGAGATCAGCACGCGGGTGGCCGCCTCGCGTTTGGCGTCCATCCCGGGCGTCTCGAAGGGCCGCGTTCGATGCTCCACGCGGAAGCGAAGCTGTTTTTCGAGGTCCCGGATACGTTTCTTGAGCTCGCCGTTTTCCTTGCGGAGGGTGAGGATCGAATTCGCCTCGGCGGACACGGAGGTGAGCTTCTGCTCCAGCTCGAGCTTGCGCTGGGTGAGGCCTTTGAGCTGGGCGCGAAGGCGCCCCTCGAGCAGGAGGAGTCGGCCCAGCGGAGAGGTCAGGAGCTTGAGGGTCTCTTCCCGCGTCGGGCCGTCACCCAGACCCGTCATGGCACTGGCGATCATGAGCTGGGCGCCGTTGTCGACGGCCCACTCGCGCAGCTCGGCGAGCGCGTTCACATCAGCGGGGGCCACGGCCAGATTCGGATCCGAAAGGTCGAGGAGGATGGTCTTTTTGCCGGATTGGATGAGCTTGTTCAGGCCGGCCTTCAGCACTGCGATCTGTTGCGCGGCAATGGATTCGCTGACGGCGAGGATCACGATGGCGTTCTGGACTTCAAGTTTGAGCTTCAATGCCTTGCTCCGTCGTTATTCCGTGAACTCTGTAAAAAAAGTCTAACACTACAGCGAAACGCCCCGATACAAAAAACTGTCGCTCCGGCGGGCCGGGCCGGGCATTTTTAGGCGGGTAGCGGTCGGCTTCAGGATAATTAACTTCGGCACTGCTTGTCATCGCCGCTGATAGTCTTTAGAATTATTAATAAGATGGCTTTAAATAAGCCCCCGCCCAAGAAAGCGCCTGTCGCTCCCACTCCGGCAGCGACGCCTGTGAAGGGACCTGCGCCGGCCGCACCGGTGAAGAAATCCCCCCTGCCGCCGCCAGCCCAAAAGGCGGCAGCGCCCGGAGCCGTTGCATTGAAGCCTTCTGCCCCGGCAGCCGCGCCTGGAGCGCGTCCCGCGGCACCCGCGCCCGGGATGCCCGGCGCCAACAAGCCCGTTGCCGGCCCGGCCATGAGGCCTGCCGGAGCGGTGGCCGGCGTGAGGCCCGGGGCTGCCGCCCCTGGCCGGGGACAGCCGGCTTCGCCCTCCGTCGGTGAGGCCGCGAAAGCCCGTGCCCAGGCGCCAGCCGCTCCCGAGGCCAAGGTCGAGGACTTGGTTTTCGCCATTCCCGGCCTGGTCAAGCCCAAGGACTCGCAGGTCTTCAACGATTTCATCGAAAAAGTCGTTTCCCGCATCAATCTGCCCTATACGAGCCGCAACATCATCGAGGCCTTCTCGAACATCGACGTCAAGGCGGAGAGGGTGGCGCAGATTCTCAGGAGCAATCAGTACTACGAGGCGGTTGTCTTCCGGCTGATTGAGTCGCTCGGCAAGCGCGAGAACGTCGGAAGGCTCGAGGCCGCGGTGGTTCTCATGGGGATGCAGAATGCGCGCAACACGATCATCGCGCTTCAGCTCCTGCGCATGGTGCGCGGCGGACATCCGGAGTGGACCAAGGAAGGCCGCCTCAAGACCAATCCGAACGAGGTCCTGAAGTACGCGTTGCGAACCGAAGAGTCACTCTCGGGCCGCAAGGACTCCTACTCGGACACGGCTTACGCCGCCGGCCTGATCTTCGATATCCTCGCGCTGGTCGCCACCGAGCTCGCGCAGGACAAGAAGAAGACACTCGCCTTCATCGACAGCGTTTACACGCTCGGGCTCAAGACCGCGCAGATCGGCGTGGAGCTGGCGAACACGATCCAGGATTTCGGCTTCAAGAAGTACGTCTTCTCGTCCTGCCTGATCCATGACATCGGCCGGATCATTCTCGCCATCGTGGACCCGGCGTATCCCGTTTTCGTCGAGGAATGCGGCAAGAAGGACCTGCCGCGCCAGGTGCGACACTTCGCCGAGATCCAGCGCTTCGGCGTGAGTCATGCGTTGCTCGGGGGAATGTGTTGCGAGTACTTCCATGCCTTCCAGCCGATTCAGAAGGCGATTCTCTTCCACCATGACCCGTATCTGATCAAAGGCGGGATGGACGGTCTCGGGCAGCTCGCCTCGCTCATCTGCCTCTCCTCGAACATCGCGAACAACTTCAAGAAGGTCGAAAAGGCCGATGATCCGATGATCCACGTGTGGAGGGGAGTGGAGCTGGCGGACTTCCCGCTCGACGTGCCGAGCATGCTGAAGGCGATCGCCCGCGTCGTATAAGGCCAGGCGGCCTTCCGGCGGCTAAGCGATCTTCCGGGTATCCTCGAGCGCGGCGATTTCGGCGGAGATTTCTTTTTCGACCTCGCCCCACTTGGGATGGGCCTTCACGAAGATCTCGACGAGATGCGGATCGAACTGGCGGCCCGAAAACAGCCGAAGTTCCTTGTACGCGATATCGCTGGTCATGCCCTTGCGGTAAGGCCGGGTCGTGGTCATCGCGTCGTACGTGTCGGCGATGAGAATGATCCGAGCGGTCAGCGGAATATTTTCGCCCTTGATCCGGTCCGGATAGCCGAGGCCATCGATACGCTCATGGTGGTAGCGGATGCCGGGGATCGTGGAACGGAAGAAGGAGACATGAGCCAGCGGCGCGATGATCTCGGCGCTCTTGATGGGGTGGAGACGCATGATCTCCTCTTCCTCAGCGTTGAGGCGGCCGGGCTTGAGCAGAATCTGGTCGGGAATCCCGAGCTTGCCGAGGTCATGAAAAAGGCTGGAGTACTCGACCACCTGCTGTTCGTAGGAGGTCAGTCCCGCGGCTTGGCCCAGATTACGCGCGATCCGGGCAACCCGGCGGCAATGGCCATAGGTGTACGGGTCGCGCTCCTGAAGGGCGCGGAGCAGGGCTTCAGAAACATTGACCGCCCACTCGGGCAGGTCATCCAGGCTGAGGAGCTTCTTGGGATCCCTCACTTTAGCCCTTTCGGCGTTTTTGCCCGGAACCCTTAGGGTCTGAAAAAAATGAGTATTCCCCTATTCTTTTCAAAGACTTCGGCCGATAGGCATGCATGGGGTTTTATCGTGGCAGTATATGGCTTTGGTTGCTGGTCCTTCCCGCCCTCGCGTACGGCCGGCAGGACGTGGTCCCGGGATCGCGCTACACCTCCGCGCGTGGCGCTGCGATGGGGGATGCGTTCCTCCCGGTCGCGGATGATGGAGCCGCGGCGCTTTTCTACAATCCCGCCGCGATCGGAAAGCTCAAGGCCCCGAAGGCTGAGCCGGTGAACTTCAGCTTCTACGGCAATTCGGATTATCTCGGACTCTTCAGCCTGACGAATCTCGGTTTCTATAAGGTGGCTTCGCTCAAGGGCTTCATTCCCACTCTCGCCGACAACCCCGGCGCGATGGCCGGCGTGGGCGGGGCCGTGCTGCCGACGTTTTCCATTCCGAATTTCGCGACCGGGATACTGCTCCAGTCGCACCTGTCGGCCAAGGTCAATGGTGATGGCACGGTCCGCTATCGCAGCACTTATCGTTTCGTCCCGGCGCTCACCCTAGGCACGCGCCTCGCGGGCGGAATCGTCCGCGTGGGGTACAGCCTTCAGTGGGTGAACCAGGCCTCGGGCATCCTCGATGGGATCGCGCAGAACGCCGATCCGATGGGCTATACCGAACGCCTCGCCGAAGGGTCCGCGCTCTCGCACAACTTCGGTTTCGCGATGACGCTGCCGGTTCGCTACCTGCCGCAGTTCAACTTCGTGGTTCGCAATATCCTCGGTGCCCGGTTCCGCTCCTATTCGGTCTTGTCCATGGCGAAGGATCCTACCGGCGTGCCTGCCACCGAGGAGATGACCGTGGACGGCTCCTTCAGTGTTCAGCCGAAGATCGGGGGGGGCGCCTTCTTGAATTTCGTGATTCAGGACCGGGATGTCACCAATCGCTCGGGCATCTCCTTCTGGGGACGTCTCGCGGTCGGGGCGGAGTTCTCCTTCCGGGATCAGCTTTTTTTGCGCGGAGGGTGGGGCAGCGGCTATCCGAACTGCGGTCTCGGGCTTCGCCGCAAGGACGGCGAGTTCTCCTTCACCTGGTACAGCGAGGAAGTGGGGACGCGGTATCACGAGTTGCGGGACACCCGATTCATGATGCAGTACCAGGTTCGCGCGTTCTGAGAAAACCGACGGAGGCAAGACGGCATGGCGTACAACTTGACGGTAATCGCGAGCGATCCGGTGACGGAGTCACGCTGGGCACGCGCTCTGGGTTCGGCCTTGAGCGGCCTGGCGGACGTGGCCATCACGCCCGGCAACGGGGGCGTCGCCGCGCCCGGACAGCTCGTCTTCATTGATGGCGCGTTTCGCGGGCTCGCGGAGCTCCTCGCGACCCTGGATCGCCGGCAGCGCGCGATTTTCCTCCTCGTTCCCGAAGGCAGTCCCGTGCCCCCGGAGCTCACCGGAGGCAAGGTGGATGACGTACTGGTTTATCCTTTTCGTCCGCTCGAGGCGCTGAGCAAGGTCCGCCAGTTCCAGCAGGTGCTGATGTGGGACGAGGTGATGAAGCTCAACTCGTCCTTCACCGAGGTGATCGCGCGCCTGAAGGAGGATCTCAAGCTCGCCGAACGCCTGCAGCGGAGCAAGGTGCCTTCGCGGTTCCCCGAGGTGCGCGGCTTCAAGATTGGGAGCCGTTATCTCGCCGGGATGCGCTCGGGCGGAGACCACTTCGACCTGGCCGAGTCCCGCGACGGGCAGCAGCTCTCGATGGTGCTGTCGGACTCGTCGAGCTACGGCCTTTCCAGCGCGGTGCTTTCGGTTCTCATGAAAGTCGCCATGAAGCTTTCGGTCGAGGAGGTGCGCTCGGCGCGGGAGACGGTGAGGAAGATCCAGGAGGAGCTGGCGCTCACGCTCGGTGAGAAGGACCGGCTTTCGCTTTTCTACGGGATCGTGTCCCGGCGTGATTACAAGCTGAGGTACCTGAACCTCGGCAGCTCGTGCGCGCTCCTCGCGCCCCCGAAGGAGGATTTCATCGAAATTTCCTCGCAGGGGCCTGCGATCACCCAAAAAGGGGGAATGCCCGACGGAAGCGAAAACGAGGTCACGCTGCTCCCGGAGAGCCGTCTGGCCCTGGTGTCCGATGGCTTCGTCGAGTGCGTGGGCGGCATGCCCGCGGTGCTCGAGATCCTCAACCGGCATCGCGCGGGCGATGCCGTCGACTGCATCAATGAGCTGGTTTACAAGGTGAAGGAGAAGTTCACCGAGCCCGACGACCTGCCCGCGCAGGACTGCACGGCGGTGCTCTTTGACGTGGATGCCCGCGTGATGCGGGTGGTGTGAGCGCTTCGCTCCGAGAAGAAAGGGAACAGGATGACGACGACGACGGAAGTATCCCGGGTATCCATTCGCGTGGTCGAGGCGGCGGCCGGGTGGGATTGGTTCGTGCAGGCATTCCGGCTTTTTCGGACGCAGCCGTGGATGTGGATCCTCCTGCTCTTCGTGCAGATCGGGATTCAGGGCGCGCTGAGGGCCGTTCCGTTCATCGGTCCCCTGGCGAGCACGGTGCTGGCGTTCGTATTTCAGGCCGGATTTCTCGTTGCCTGCACCGAGGCGATCCAGGGAAAGCCGATTCGCGTGGAGCTGCTTTTTGAGGGGTTCAAGCGCAACACCTCGCGGCTGCTGGGCTTGGGCGGGGTCGCGCTGTTCCTGGGCTGGCTCATCCTGATGTTGATGGTCGCCGCGTTCCTGCTCTTGAGCCCTCTGTCGTTCAACGAGCTGATCCGTTACATCGCCAATCCGCAGGCGCTGGATCCGGCGGTGGCACTGAGCCTGTTGGCTCCGCTCCTCTTGGCGGCCGTGGTGGCAGCGCTTCTGGCGACTCCGCTTCTGATGGCCCTGTGGTTCGCGGGCGCTCTCGTGATGCTGGAGGGCCTGGACGTGTCGAGCGCCATGCGCCTGAGCTTTTCGGCGAGCCTTCGCAACTGGCTCCCGTTGACGGTTTACGGGCTTGCGGCGATCCCGATCGCGATCGCGGCGATCCTGCCTCTTGGCCTGGGACTGCTCGTGGCGGTGCCCGTGTTCCAGATCTCGATCTTCATGGCTTATCGGGAGATGTGCGTGAGGGTGCCTGAGGTCAGCTCGGAGCCGAGCTGAGCGCGAGAGCGAATCAGGCCAGCGCGAGGCGGGCGTTGGAGCGGAGGAATCTCCGAATCATCTCTTTCAGTTTACGCATACCTTTACTTAATAGAGCCATTTACTCTGGAAAGCAACGGTAAAATCCGAGGAAAATACCCGGGTAGTGTCGATCGGGGCTCAGCCCAGTGCCTGGGCGAGGTCGGCCTTGAGGTCGGCGAGGTCCTCGATTCCGGCGCTGATACGGATCAGATTGTCGTGAATTCCCAGCTCTTTGCGCGTTTCGACCGGAATACTGGCGTGAGTCATGATGGCCGGATGCTCGATCAGCGACTCCACGCCCCCGAGGCTTTCGGCCAGGGTGAAGAGGCGGACCTTCTCGAGGAAAGCGCGTGCTTCGGGCAAACCGCCTTTGATGAAAAAAGTGATCATTCCGCCGAAGCCTGACATCTGCCTGCGGGCGATCGCGTGCTGAGGGTGGCTCTCGAGCCCCGGGTAGATCACCCGCTCGACCTTGGGGTGCTTCTCGAGATAGCGGGCGAGCTCCATCGCGTTCTGCGCGTGCCGCTCCATGCGAACGTGGAGGGTCTTCAGTCCGCGCAGGACCAGGAAGCAATCCATCGGCGCCGGCACGCCGCCGACGGCGTTCTGGATGAACTTGAGATCGGCGTAAAGCTGCGCGTTGCTCGTGGCGAGCACGCCGCCCACCACGTCGCTATGGCCGTTCATGTACTTGGTCACGCTGTGCATGACCAGGTCGGCCCCGAGGTTCAGGGGCTTCTGGAAGTAGGAGCTCATGAAGGTATTGTCGACCACCGAGAGCGCGCCCTTGCGGCGGGCAAGCGCGGCGAGGGTCGCGAGGTCGAGGATCTTGAGCATGGGGTTGGTCGGGCTCTCCATCCACAGAAGCTTCGTGTTGGGCCGGAAAGCAGCCTCGGCCTTCGCGAGATCCGAGAGATCCACGAAGGTGAACTCGATGCCGAGCTTGCGGTAGACCTTGTCGAAGATCCGGAAGGTGCCGCCATAGACGTCATCGCAGGACACGACGTGGTCGCCCGGTTTGAGGGTGTGCAGGATCGCGTCGGTCGTGGCCAGGCCCGAGGAGAAAGCGAGCGCGTGCCGCGCGTTCTCGAGCGCGGCGACGCAGGCCTGGTAGGCGGTGCGGGTCGGATTGTCCGTGCGGGAGTACTCGTACCCGCGGTGCTGGCCGGGGGACTCCTGCGCGTAGGTGCTCGTCTGGTAGATCGGCGTCATCACGGCGCCGGTGCGCGGGTCGGGGTCCTGACCGGCATGAATGGCGAGGGTTCCGAAACCGTGGGTTTGATCTGTCATGTTTATTCCTTTTTTGAGAACGTCGCGGCCTAGCGCACCCGCTCGGCCATGAGGAACAGAATCCGGTCGAGCGCCTGAATCGAGGGCGCGCGCCGGGCTTCGGTCGCGGGAGAGAGGTCGTTGATGATCTGCAGCTCGCGCCGGGCTTCGCCCAGCATCGCGCGGACCCGCGCGCGGACGCCAACTTTGGCCTGCTCGAGCGTGCGCTCGTCCCAGGGCCAGTTGTAAAGCGGAGCGTGCGCGCCTTGCTCGCTGAAGAAGTCCAGGACCTCCTGGACCTTGGCGGTCATGGCCGGGTCGCGCTCCTGCATCTCGAGCACGACGAAATTGACGAGGCCCTCGCGCAGGTCGTTGGCGTAGGGCTTCTCTCCCTTGGCTTCGAAGTCCAGGATATCGTCGGCCATCTGGAAGGAGACGCCGACGAGGTTGCCCAGGCGGCGGCAGCGCTCGATGAGCGCGTCCTTGGCGCCTTTTTCGCCGGTGTCCGCGCTCAGGCGCGCGGGAGTCGTGCAGCACCAGGCGATGAGGCTCGCGGTTTTCTTCTGCGCGGCAAGTTCCAGGCTGGAGCGCTTGACCTGGCTTTGGCCGCGGCGATTGATCTGGAGCCATTCACCGCGGACGAGGTCCTCGAGGACCTGTGAGCCTTCGCGGAGGATGTCGAGACGGCCGAGCTCGGCGATCTCGTAGACGACCCGGGCGAGAAGGAGGTCGCCGGTGAGCACGGCCTTCTGATTGGAAGCGAGGTGATTGAGCGTGGGTTTGTTGCGGCGCTTGGTCGCCTCGTCGATCACGTCATCGTGCGCGAGCGTCGCGGCGTGCATCAGCTCGGCGACTCGCGCATAGGGCGCGGCCTCGCGCGGATCGACCCCGAGCACGCCGCTCATCATGAAGCAGAGCGCGGGCCGGAAGCGCTTGCCGCCGGCGAGCACGGTCTCGTACAGCAGCGTCTCGAGCTCAGGGATCTCGACTGGCAGCTCCAGCTTGAGGTCCAGGGTCTCCAGCGAGTCGGCGAGGTCGCGGGGCATCAGCTCGATCATGACGGCGCACCTTCCTTCCGGCGGAGCCGGTAGATGTAGGCGATTCCGCCAAGAAGCGGCCGGAATTCCATCTGGTCGAAGTAACGGGTTTGCTCCGCGAGCGCGAGGAAATCCTCGGCATAGGGGAAGCTCGAGGAGGAGCTGTTGAGGTACTCGTAAGCGTCGCGCTCGCCGGTGAGCAGTCCACCGATTCGCGGTAGGACGGAGCGGGAGTAGAGCTGGTAGGCGCGTCCCCAGAGCGGTATGCGGGAGCGCCCGAACTCCAGGACCATCACATACCCGCCGGGCCGGGTTACGCGGCCCAGCTCGGCGAGGCCTTTGACCGGGTCAGCGACGTTGCGGATGCCGAAGGCGATGCTGGAGATGTCGAAGCCAGCATCGTCGAACGGAAGCGCGAGAACGTCCGCGACCTCGAGGCGCACGCGGGAGTCGCGACGTTCGGCCTTGCGGCGGGCTTCCTGGAGCATGGGCTCGCAGAAGTCCGTGGCGACGACTTCGCCCAATCGGCCGCACGCACGCTCGAACTCGAAGGCGAGATCGCCCGTACCGCTCGCGCAGTCGAGCACGCGGTGACCGGAGCGGGCGCCGCTCCAGGCGACCGCGGCGCGCCGCCAGCCATGATGAGTGCCGAACGAGACCACCGTGTTCACGAGGTCATAGCGCGACGAGAGCGCGCTGAACATCTTGCGGATCGATTCGGAATTGTGCGCTTGGATCTTTCCCATGGTGCTTCAACTCGTAAAGGGCGCATCGGGCCCGACCAGGCTGACCCGTTTTGCCGTGGCGAGGGTTTTCGCGAGAGAGGCCCTGGCAGCGCCGCGCGGCAGGGGCCCGGGCTCCAGCCAGCGCCCCAGCGCGGGCAGGAGCCGTCCGAGATCGTTCATGAGGGCGCGGAAGTCCTCGATGGTCAGTGCCTGCTGGCCATCCGAAAGCGCGGAGGCGGGTTTGGAATGCACCTCGAGCAGCAGCCCGTCGGCTCCCGCCGCGGCGGCCGCAAGGCACATCGGCCGGACGAGGGCGCGAACGCCGGTGGCATGGCTCGGGTCGACGAGCACCGGGAAGTCGGAATGCGCTTTCACGTAGGCTACCGCCGAAAGGTCCAGCGTATTGCGGGTCACGCGTTCGAAGGTGCGGATGCCGCGCTCGCAGAGGATGACGTTCGGATTGCCCGCGCCGCGGACGTATTCGGCGGCCGCGAGCCACTCCTCGATGGTCGCCGAGAAGGAGCGCTTGAGCAGCACCGGCTTGCTGGAGCGCCCGAGTTCCTTGAGGAGCTCGTAGTTGTACATGTTGCGCGCGCCGATCTGAAAGACATCGACGACCGACCCGAGCGTCGGGATCTGCCGCGGATCGGTGATCTCGGACACGAGCGGGAGCCCGGTCCGCTCCCGGACGTCCTCGGCGATCTCAAAGCCCGCTTCTCCCAGACCTTGGAAAGAGTGGGAATGGGTTCGCATCTTGAAGATGCCGCCCCTGAGCAGGGAGGCGCCCGCCGTCTGGACGGCCTGGGCGATCTCGAGGAATTGTTCACGGGATTCGATGGAGCAAGGACCGGCCGCCACGATGAAACCGCCGCCACCCACCTCGAGCTGGCCAAGCTTCAATTTTTTCTCAAATGGCAGCATAAGTGGATAAAACCCCATCGCGTCAAACCGGCGGTCAGATCGACCCCATTGATTAAACATATTTTCCTGTTCAAACAAGTTGAATCTTTGTAGAAATCTTGCCGCTTATGCGTGAATTCCTGAATTCAGGCGCCCTCTTGGCTTCTCGACCGGGCTTCGTCCGGCTCGCCTGGGGGAGCTGGCGTGCAAGCGCGGTGGCCGCCGATTCAGGGCCTTCCTTTTTCATTCCGGATTTTTTCCTTACGAATTCCCGTCCTTGGGCGATCCCTTCGCAGTGGCGGGAGTTGCCGGTCTCGGACTTCCTCGGCGAGCTTTCCCGCTGGGAGGAGCCGGTGCCGGAGCTGTTCTGGGAGCGCCCGGATTTGGACGAGTTTCGCCGCAGCTTTGAGGACCTGCAGCGCAGGTTCGCCGCGGGGCAACTCAAGAAGGCCGTGCCGGTGGTTTTCGAATGCGCGAGCCTGCCGTTCTCGCCGGGGATGCGCGCCACGGTGCTCCGTAACCTGCTCCAGCGTTCGGGGGGGCGTACGCGGGTTTACGGGTTCTGGAACGACGAGGGCGGGATTCTCGGAGCTTCGCCAGAAGATCTGTTCACCCTTTCAACGGGGAACGCGCTCCGGACCATGGCGCTGGCGGGGACCTATCGCAAGAAAGAGGGTTTTGACTTCAGCTCGATCTTGCGGGATCCCAAGGAGCGGCGTGAGCACCAGCTCGTGATCGACGATCTTCGGGAGGCGTTGGTGCCGTTCGGCGAGGTGCGCGTCGGTGAGACGGAGGTTCTGGAGCTGCCCTCCCTGGTGCATCTGAAAACGGAGCTGGAGGCCCGTCTGAACGAGGCGGTCCCGTTTGA
>JAMPXZ010000103.1 GCA_023700925.1 Oligoflexia bacterium
CGCGTCGTCTCAGCGACCCCGGTCTCTCCGTCCAGGTCCATGGAGACTTCAAACGGTGGAGTCTTCGCTTCGGAAAGGATCTCGAGCTCCGTGCACGCGACCTCGATCTCTCCGGTCGGGAGCTTGGGGTTGGTCATGCCTTCGGGACGGCGCCGCACCTTGCCCTTGCACCAGACGACGAACTCCTGCCGCAGCCGGCCTGCCGCCGCATGGGCTTCCGCGCCACCCGTCAACGCCGGGTCAAAAACGAGCTGCGTCAGACCGTAACGGTCCCTCAGATCGGTGAAGACCAGGCCGCCGTGGTCCCGCCGCTTGGCGATCCAGCCGCAAAGCTCGACCTCCTTGCCGAGATCGGAGGCCCGCAGCTCTCCACAAGTATGGGATCGGACGGTTCTTTTTGGGGGCGTGATCGGAGAAGTACCCATTTAATATGGATAGCATCCGGGCCAGTCAATCGCAACACCGACGCCCCGCCCGGTACGGAGCTTGCTCGTCTTACGAGGCATGTTAGGCGCCTCCGTCGCATCGCTGCTCCTGGGTCTATTTGCGTTGCTTCTCAGCGCGCGCCCCGAGGCGGGCCTCTCCTTCGAGGCGGCGCGCCTGGGGTTCTTCTTCTGCCTGGGCGTTGCAGTCCTGCTTTTCCTCAAAGCCATCAAAAGGCAGCCGGTCCGGGGCGCCCCTGGGGAGGGGCCTGGAAATTCCTGAGCTTTTCGAACCAAACCTAAACTTTTCCCGCCGCTCCTACTCAGCCCTGAGCACCGCTTCGGAATGGCGCGAGATCTGGGAGGCCGGCCCCTACTACGCTCGCCTCGCGGAGCTGCTGGAAGAGGCGCAAAGCTATGCGGTTTTTGTCGGCTGGCAGGTCGACTCGCGCCTCCCGATGCCCCGGCCCGGCCGGAGCGGCTCCTGGCACGCGAGCTCGGGGATTCCTTCGCATCAGGAAACACTCAAGGCGAAGATCCTCCGCCTGTGCGAAAGCCGGCCCGGCTTCCACGCCTACTTCCTGATGTGGGATCACGCCTACTTCTACGTGCTCGAGCGCGAAAGCTGGCAGGCGCGCACATGGGAAGAGCTGCACCCGCGGCTTCATTTCATCTTCGACAACCGCCATCCTTTTGGCGGCTCCCACCACGAGAAGCTCTGCCTGATCGACGGCGAGGTCGCCTTCTGCGGCGGCATCGACCTTTGCGACGAGCGCTGGGACACGCCCGCGCATCTGTACTCCGACGCGCGGAGATCGCTGGACGGAAAGGCGGAGAAACACGGGCCCTATCATGACCTCGCCATCGAGGTTCGCGGGCCGGTTTGCGGCGAGATCCACAAGCATGTGGCTCGCCGCTGGAGAACGATGTCGGAGATCCCCTTCCCCCCCGCTCCGGAGCCGCCCGCGGTTTCCCCGGCGGCGGCCCTGCCCGTGCTCGTGAGCCGCACCATCCCGAGCCTGGACCCCGCGCTCGGCCGCGAGCCCATTGTTCGCGAGGTGGAGTTCCTGTTCCGCGACCTGATTCGTTCGGCGCGCAAACGGATCATCATCGAAGGCCAGTACTACTGGTCCAAGCTGCTCAACGACCTGCTCATCGCGCAGATGCACCGGCGCCGCGGACAGGGCTTCGAGGTTTTCCTGATCCTGGCCGAGCTCTCGACGATCAAGTCCCCGAGCCGCCGCATGACCGCCTACCAGAACGGCCTGATCGAGCTCCTGGAGCGCGCCGCCGAGGCCACCGGAACGCGCTTCATCCGCGGCACCCCTTTTGTCGACCCCGAACCGGGAGAGCCCGGCGCTCCGCCCAAACCCGTGTACATCCACTCCAAGGTGCTCATCATCGACGATCGCACCCTGAGCGTCGGCTCCGCCAACTTCGCGACCCGCGCGCTGAGGCTCGATACGGAGCTCAACCTGACTCTTCTCGGCGCCACCCCCGGGATCCGGCGGCGGATCGACCGTTTCAGCCAGGAGCTGCTCCGGCACTGGAACCTCGAGCATCTCCATGGTCCGGGACGCGCGCGTATCCGCCTCGTGCCGCCGCCGTCGCCGCCTCGCCACCGCCTGCCTTGGGAGCTCTTCTTTGACCCCGTACTGCCCTGGTCCTATCGGGGCAAGCGCAGGTTCCGCGTCCTGCTGGGCCGCGAGCACCCCGCCGCGGTGGCGCTCAGCGTGCTCTGTCTGGCGGGCTCACTGCTTTGCGCTGCCGCGCTCGCTCAAGGAGCGCTGGGGCTCTCCGTGACCGGCCGCGACTGGCTCACGCTCTCGCTCCTGACGCTCGCATGGTGGTTTCCGATCGCCACCTTTCCGGTCCTCCTTTTGACGGGCTGGTTCGAGGGCTTTGAAGCGGCGAGCCGCTGGATGCTCGCGTCACTCTGGGCCGGCTCGCTCTTCAGCTATGCGACGGGGCGCCTATTCCCGAGCTGGGCGGAACAGCGGGTTGCCCGGCGCCGCGGCGCTCCGCCACCGGACCTCCGCGACTTCCGGCAGCTCATTGCGCTGGCCCTGGACCCCCGCATCAGCCTGCGAGCGAAGTTCGCGGCGCAGGGATTTCACTCCGTGTCCTTTCCATGGTTCGCGCTCGTAACCTGGCTGATCCTGCCCGCCCTCCTCCAGGCCGTGCTGCGCCTCACGATTGCGGTCACTCCGGGATCTGTGATTGAATTCACGCGTGATGCCCTGCGACCCTGGCCCGCGTACGGCCTGGTCCTTGCGGCTACGGCTTTATTGCCCGGGGCGCTCCGAGCCACGTTCGAAAAACGCGACCGGCGGCAAACCCGAGGCGCTGCCCCGGAAGGAATCCCGGAAAGAGCTGATGAAAAAAGAACCGCTGAGAATCCTCTCCTACAACATCCACAAGGGATTCAGCGCGAACAGCAAGCGTTTCATCCTGAAATCCGTGCGCAGCCTCCTCCGCAAGATGCATCCGGACCTGGTCTTCCTGCAGGAGGTTCTCGGTCAGCATGAGGGCCATCGCCAGAAGATCCTGGAGTGGCCGGTGCAATCGCAGTTCGAGTTCCTCGCCGACGAGATCTGGCCGCATTACGCCTATGGCAAAAACGCGGTGTACTCGGCGGGCCATCACGGCAACGCCATCCTGAGCAAGTTTCCGATCGTCTCCTGGGAGAACATCGACATCTCCACGAATCGCGTCGAGCGCCGCGGGCTTCTCCACGGGGTCATCCGGATTCCCGGGCACTCCCGCCCCATCCACGCCATCAACGTCCATCTCGGGCTTCTCGAGGCGGAACGCTCCAAGCAGCTGCGCCAGATCTGTGATCGCATCGACTCGCATGTCCCCCACGGCGATCCGCTGGTTCTTGCCGGCGACTTCAACGACTGGCGTATCCGCGCCTCCGACATCCTCGAGCGCAAGCTCGAGGTGCGCGAGGCGTTCTTCACGTTGACCGGCAACCATGCGCGGACGTTTCCGAGCTGGCTTCCGGCGCTGCGGCTGGATCGGATCTACTTCAGGGGACTGACGGCGCACTCAGCGGAGTGCCTGGCCGGAAAGCCCTGGAGCGAGCTTTCCGATCACATTGCACTCTACGTTGAAATGGCTGTTTGAAATTGCACGAGCCGTGTCAGGCGGCGCCGCGCGTCTGGGCGACCGCTTCGTCGAGAACCTCGGCGAGCTCCTCGATCGTGTACGGCTTGGCAAGAAAGAGGGTCCCGGGCAGGTGACGGGCGCGGTTCTCGCCGTGCTGCACGGCCGAAAGAACCACGGTCGGCGGAACGCGTCCGAACCGCGTCTGGATCATCTCGTAAACCTGCTCTCCGGTCATGCCCTCGAGAGTCAGATCGAGAAGCAGGGCATCCGGCCATTCCTGGCGGAGATAGTTGAGCGCCTGTTCCCCGTTCTCGACGAGAATAGGCCGGTGTTGAAAAGCCTCGAGCACCATTCCCAGTGTTTCACGAACGGCAGAATCATCTTCAACAACCAAGACTCTCATTCTGTGCCTCATTTGAAATAGCGACGCGGGGGATTTCTTGCATAAAAAAAGCCAACTGGCCAGCATAATCGCCGCCAGAGCCGCCGCAAACCCGAAGAAAGGTGCTCGATGAAAGTCTCAACCCGCGTCGAGAGAGATTCACTCGGGGATATTCCGGTTCCGGCCGAAGCCCTCTGGGGCGCTCAAACAGCACGGGCCCTCGAGAACTTCCGGATCTCCGGGCGCTCCGCCGATCCGGCGCTGATTCGGGCCTTCTTGCGGGTAAAAAGAGCCGCGGCCCTGGCCAATCACTCCTCGGGCGCGCTCAGCTCCGCGGAGGCGCAGCTCATCACTCAGGCGGTGGATGCGCTTCTCGCGAGGCCGGAATCCGAGTGGCCAGGAATATTCCCGGTGGACGTATTTCAAGCGGGGGCCGGAACGAGCCAGAACATGAATATCAACGAGGTCGTCGCGAACCTGGCCAACCGGCTAGCGGGAAAACCTCTGGGTACCTACACCCCCATCCACCCTAACGACCACGTGAACCGATCGCAGTCGACGAACGACACCTTTCCGACCGCGATGAGACTCGCCCTGCTCGAGGCGTCCGCCCCCCTGCTGAAAGAGCTTCGCGCCCTGGCCGACGCGTTCACCCGGCAAGGGATTCGCTGGATGGCGATTCCCAAGTCCGCCCGTACACACCTGCAGGACGCCGTGCCGATGCGACTCGGAGAGGAGTTCACCGCCTACGGCGCGGCGATCGCCCGCACGGCTGACTGGCTCTCGCGGGGGCGGGACGAGCTTCGGGAGCTGGGCTTGGGCGGAAGCGCGGCGGGAACGGCCCTGAACGTGCCCGCGGGATATATTCCCGCCGCTATTTCCGAGCTGTCGCGCCTCACCGGCGAGGACCTGCGCCCCGCGCGCAACCTGTATCAGGCCATGCAGTCGCAGGCCCCGCTGGCCCTCTACTCCTCGCTGCTCCGGGTCTGCGCCGGGGAGCTCACCCGGATCTGCAACGATCTCCGGCTCCTGGCCTCGGGGCCGCTCACCGGGTTTGCCGAGATCGTTCTTCCGGCGGTGCAGCCCGGTAGCAGCATCATGCCCGGAAAGATCAATCCCTCCGTCGTCGAGATGGCCAACCAGGCCTGGTACTCGGTGCTCGGCCAGGACCAGACCGTCGCCCTCGCCGTCCAGGCCGGTCAGCTCGAGCTGAATGTCATGATGCCGATCATGGCTCACGCCACGCTCGAGTCCACCCGCGTGGCGACCCAGGCGACGCGGACGCTGCGAGAGCGCTGCATCGAGGGACTCGAGGCGAACGAACCGCGCCTGCGCCGCTACTTCGAGAGCACTCCGCAGCTTGCCACGGCGCTCTCCCCGAAGCTCGGCTATGCGACCGTGGCGGCGCTCGTGCACGACGCGCTCGCGCAGGGCGAGTCGGTCCTCGAGCTCGTCAGGAGGCGCGGGCTCCTCGAGGAGGAGGAGCTCCAACGGCTCGTCGATCCCGACCGGCTGACCGGTCGGCGCAGCGGCTAAAGCTGCTCGGTGCCCGAGGCCTCCGTCGTGGCCGAGTCGATGAGATCCTGCTCGTCGTTGTAATCCTCGAGCTCGAGCTCCGGATTCTGCGCGCAGCCGGGCTCTCCGGGCGCGTCGCCGACGCGGATGTGGAAGTGGTGCTTGTGTCCCGGCATATGGCGGATGAACCGCGCGAGCCGCAGCCACTCCGGATCCCGCCCCACGGCCTTCGCCAGCTTGCGGATGATGCGTTTGTCGAGAAACACGACCTTCACGCACGCGTAGGGATTGCGGAAGAGCTTCTTGAGAAACCACCAGTTCGGCTGGATATCGAACTGCCGATGGAACCCCAGCGGGGACTCCTTGCCCTCCTTGGCGATCAGGAACGCCGTATCGACATCCTGACCCGTGGTGTGCGAAAGGTGCCCGCGACGCCCGCCCCGTCCCGAAAGACAGCCGCCTCTCGGCGCCGAGATGTCCCCGACCACGAGCTTGGTGCCGGCGAAAGCCGGCGCGGGAAATTCCTTGGCCAGCTGCCGGCCCAGCCATTCGAGCATCCCGATCATGGGGTCGGTGCCGAAGTCCGTGCAGCGATCCTCGCGACGAACGATGATCCGGTTGAGGGTGCTCGGGATGAGGCGGCGGCCCCAGGCGAGAAAGCCGTTATTGACCGAGCAAAACGACTGATCGCCGCGCAGCCAGGCCTGGCGCTGGATCAGCTCGAGGATATCGCCGAGCTTTCCGGCCTTGGCGGCGTCGGTGTACCGCGCCTGCTCCGGGGTCATCTCCGCGCAGTAGTTCGAGAAGCGGCGATGAACCGCGCACTGAAGCCGGCGATTCCTCCTCGTCGTGCCACCGAGCTTGCCGCAGCAATGGTGACCGTTCGCGGTGAACTCGGGGTTCCACTCGGCGCAGAAATCGAGCTGCGGCAGCGCGAACGCCTGCACGGGATTGCCCGGTCTCGGCAGATCCACCGACGCTTCGGTCACGGGCGCGCACGGCGGGAACTCCGGATGCGGCGGCTGTTTCGCGCGGATCACATGGGGCGCGGGCAGGACGGCGGCGTCCTCCGGCGAAGAGGCGTCCGGCGCGGCGGAGGCAAAGCAGGAAATGAGCAGCACTGGTACCGCGGCAACCAGGCCCGGCAGTCGGAAAGCGAAAGTCATTCATCCCAGCCTAACTCAAAAGCGCGAGCTGTTCCACCAGGTCGTTGAGCTCGACGATCTCGTCGGCCCAGTACCGATGCGAGCCGAACTCCGGAAAAGCGGCGGGGAACGCCGGATCGTTCCACCGGCGCGCGACCCAGGCCGAGTAGTGCACGATCCGGAGCGCGCGAAGCGCCTCGATCAGGCGAAGAGTGCCGCGATCGAACGCGCGCATCTCCTCGTAGCCGCCGATCAGAAGCTCGCGCTGACGGAACGTCTCCTCATCCCTTCCCGGCGTGAGCAACCAGAAGTCCTGGACCGCCGGCCCGCGAAGCATATCGTCGAAATCGAGGAAGAACGGGCCATCCTGATTCCACAGCAGATTGCCCAGATGGCAGTCACCGTGGATGCGGTGGACGAGAGCCGCGGCGAAAAGCGGTTCGGCAAGCTCGCAGATCCGTTCGACCGCCTGACGGTAGCGCGTGCTGAGTTCGAGCGGAATCCAGGTGCCCGAGAGAAGCCATTTCAGGTTCTCCAGGCCATACGTCGCCGGAGTGATCCGCAGCCGATGCGGCGCCTCGCGCGCGGCACCGACGTTGTGAATCCGGCCCAGCAGCCGCCCGACGCGAACCAGCTGCTCGTCGCTCAGCTCGTCGGGCGCACGCCCCCCGACCTTGGGAAAAAGCGCGTACCAGATATTGAGCCCCGAGAGCCTCAGGGTATCACCGTCCGGGAACGGGAGCGGCGCGATGGCGGGAATCTCCGCCTCCTGGAGGTCGAGCAAGAAGCGGTGCTCCTCGAGGATCTGCTCGCGGGACCAGCGCCCCGGGCGGTAGAACTTGACGATGCGACGGACACGCGGATCATCGAGTTCGACCTCGTAGACACGGTTCTCGAAGCTGTTGAGGGCGTTGCAGCGACCCGTGCACGGATAGCCGGCCGCTTCGACCGCATCCAGCACGCGGTCCGGCGTCAGCTCGAAGAAGAACCGGGTCGTATCGTCGCCCCACGCGGTGAGCTGACTCACGTACCCTCCTCTTCGTCGGGCTCGCCTGGGCCGGGCTCGCCTTCGCCCCGGGCGCGGCGCTCGTGTTCGAGCTGCCGGAAGGCATCATCTGTGGGACTGCGAAGCTTCTTGTCGCGATTGCAGTCCTTGCAGGCCGGCACGATATTGCCCTGGGTACTCGTTCCGCCACGGGCCAGGGGGACCACATGGTCCATCGTCAGCTCGCCGGGCGCGAACTTCCCGCCGCAGTAGTGGCAAAGCCCGCGATTGACCAGGGTGAGCCACCACTGCGTCTTGCGGAGCTCGCGCGCCTTTTCGCGCTCGCGACGGAGCCGCGCGGGATCGGTGAACGCGGGATCGAGAAAATAGTAATCATCGGAATCGCGGGAGTCCGGCATTTGAGCCCAGAAACTAACACGTCAGGTGGCGGCATGCAATTCGCGGGGACGCTCCTGCGTCCGCCTCGGCATATCGAAGGAGTAAACGTTGTACGCATGGCGGATCACCGTCAGGGCCACGTTGCGGACGGGAATCCCGCCGGGCGTCGCGCCGCGCTCCACGCCGTGATGGGCGTGGCCGTGAAAAGCGGCATCCGCGCCCGCGGCATCGAGCGCTTCGGCCAGCAGGTAGCTGCCGAGGAACGGGTAGATCTCCCGTTTTTCGCCGAGCAGGGTGCCCTCAATGGGGGAAAAATGCAGCAGCGCGAACTTGAACTCCGTATCCAACGCCTGCAGCTTCTCGCAAAGGAGGTCGGCCTGGACCCGCGCGTGCCGCGCGAACTGCTTGGTCTCGGGCTCGCCGAAGTCGGTGATGCACGCGCCGAAGAAGCCGCCGCCGAAGCCCTTGAGGCCCACGACGCCCACGCGGATCCCGTGAAGTTCCAGGACCAGGGAGTCCCCCTCGAGCGCCTTGATCCCGCGCCGGCGGAAGAGCTCGAGAATTTCGCGGTCCTGATTCTGGTGAAAGTCGTGATTCCCCAGCACCAGGATCACGGGCGCCGAGACGCCCTCGAGATCCGCGGCCAGGGCGCGCGCCTCCTCCACCGAACCGGACTGAGTGAGATCGCCGGCGATCAGAAGCAGGTCCGCGCGGGCCGACAGGGTGCTGAAGTAGCGCTTGAGCTCGGGCCGGCTCCTTCGGTCGTAGTGCAGGTCGCCGACGGCCGCCACACGGATCACCGGACCTCCTCCGTTTCCGTGGGCTCGGGACAGCTGATGACCCGGATCTGGTTCTCGATCACGAAGCCGGGAAAGCGCTCGCGGGCGATGCCCTCGACCGCGTCCCGACGATCGGCGACGGGAACTTCACCACGAAGAAGAATGCGATTGCCCGCCTGCTCGATCTCGATGTCGAGCTCGTTGGTGCGGGGATCCTCGGCGAGCGCTTCGCGAAGATGCCCGACGCCGTACTCCGCCTTCGCCTGCTCCGGACGGCCGTGGGGAGCGGGAGACGGAATGCGATCAGCCTTGGGCGGCAGGATCGTCGAGGGCGACGGGCGGCTCGGCGGCCGGGCGGTATCGCCGAAGATGACGGTATAAAGCTCATGAATGACGTTATTGGGGACCCAGACGTCGTTGGACTGGGCATAAAGCAGCAGGCTCAGCACGCGGCGGGGCGCGCGGCGCGCGCGGCGGATGAGATAATCCCAGTCAAGGTTTGCATGCGACAATAGCGCAATTGCATCATGCCAGTGGCTCGGGGTCAGCTCGCTATGGGCCGCCGCCTTGATGATCAGCAGATCCTCGGGCGCGACCAGACGCAGCCGCCGGCCATGAAACTCCGCGGTGATCATGCGCTGGTACATCTCGGCGTCCAGATAGATCTCCCCTTTTGACCGGAAGATCACGTCGACGAGCACGCCGTCCTTGAAGCCCTTGTAAAGCCAGCTGGGATCGGTCCTCTCCGTCTTGAAGCCATAGCGGGACAGTGCGCGCAACGTGATCTCCGCGTCCTCGGGCATCACGAAGAGGTCGATGTCATGCGTCGAGCGCGGCCGTCCGAGCCCCCCGGATGCGATGCCTCCGATGAACGCATAGCGGATCCCCGCCTCCTCTATGGCTTTCACGGTTTCCGCGAGCACCCGGTCAAAACGATCGGCCAGATCCGGGTCCTCGGTGGTCACTTTGGTGCTCGTAAGCGGCTTGACGACCTTCATATGAACCCGAGGACCATCAAGGAACGGGCCAAGACGCCCTCTCGCTTTCTATAGTGATTAGATAAAATCGCGAGATCACAGCGCGTTCACGCGGTCGCCGGACGCACGTGGCGAACAAGCCGGAATACGGATTGCACTTCAGACGCTCATCACAGCCAGTTAACCGACGAAAGTTACGTCAACACTCCGTAGGGAGGTTTTCATCCTATGTTCGAAGAAAACCAGTATGAGAAAAAGCACGGCGAGCCTGATACCAGCGAAGGCCGTGGCGAGCTGGATCAGCCCAAACCTTATGAGGCGGCCGGCAAGCCCGAGAGCATGGGCGCCTCCCCCGAAGGGCGTCCGATCGAGCGGGCCACCGGGCCAGCGCGCACCGGAGCCAGAGGCACCGCCGCGATGGATCCTGAGACCCGCAAGGAAGTCGCCCGGAAAGGCGGCCTCGCGGTCTCTCGCAATCGCCAGCACATGGCCGAAATCGGCAAAAAAGGCGGCCTGAGCGTCTCAAAAAACAAGGAGCACATGGCCAAGATCGGTCGAAAAGGTGGCGCGGCCTCGCGCGGACAACGAAGCGGCAGCAGCTGATAACACCCTGCCTTAGAGGTCTATCGTCATCCCCTCGTGCGCGAAGGACCAGTCGACCTGAGGAACCTGCAACCCGGTGCGATTGACCACTTTGATCTGGCTCTTATGATAGAGCCGCGCCTGAGCTTCGGCCTCGGCAATCTTCGCGTCAGCGGACGCGGGGTCGTGATGCATGAAGACTACCCGCCGGATCTGCTCGCGCATGGCGATGTCGATCCCCAGGGATGCCGCGGCATGCCCCCAGTTCACCTTCTCGATCGTCTCCATCAGGGTGTACTGAGCGTCGAAGATCATCAGATCGACGTTCTGGTACAACGGGAGGTCTACTCCGAGCTGCTCGCGAGAAACTCTCGTACACTCGGTATCCACGCAATGGGCGACCACCTTACCGCCGCTTTCAATCCGGTAACCCCAGCACGGGTCCGGATGGTCGAGCGCGTAAGGGGTCAGTGTCATGTCGCCGATGACCTGCGGGAGGCGCGGTTCCAATTTATGGTACTCAATTGTCGCCCCGAGCTGCTCCAGCGGAACCGGAAAGTAAGGCTTCTGGAATACGGTCCGGAAGACCTCCTCGAGCTCCGACTGCACGGAGTAGACATGAATCCGGTTGCCCGGGATGAAGATCGGAACGAAGAACGGCAAGCCGACGATATGATCCCAATGAAAGTGCGTGAAGAAGAGGTGCACCTCTCCCTCGCCTCTGCCGCACGCTCCGTTCATCATCTCATAGCCCAGCGGGCGAATGCCGCTTCCGGCGTCGATGATGACCTGCGCGCGCTGTGAGCGCATCTCGATGCATGCGGTGTTGCCGCCGTAACCGCCAAAACGATGACAGGGCAACCCTTCGAGGTAAGTTTCGACATCAGCCTTGCCCGCGTACCCGGCATCAAAAAAGCCCGCGAGCAGCTCGCGGGTCTCCTGACGGATCAACTCGGGAGCACGAGGCGACGGCAGGGAGCCGCGCGTGCCCCACAACTTGACCCGCAATGCGGTTTTTCCCGGCAAAAACAGGGTATTTTCAGGTTGCTCGCTCATCATCCCGAACCAGGCTCCCGTCAGCCTCGCGGCATTATACAATCGTCATTGATAATTTGAACCACCCCGTAAGCGTTCAACTCTCTATGATGAATACGAACGCGGCAATTGGGAACAAAAAAAAGGACCGTGCGCGGGACTTCATGAAAATCTGAATAATAGGTATTGGCAAAACCACGATGTCGCGTTACTACGACGATCACTATGAAACGTGGACGCCCAAAAGGTCGCTCAAGCGACAACCGCTCTTTCGGCCCCCTCGGAGATCTGATCCGCACCGCACGCCTGACCAAGTGTCTGGGCCTGCTGGACGTCGCCAAAGCCTGCGACTGTTCCGTCCAGTTCGTTTCGAACATCGAGCACGGCCGCGCCCCCCTTCCCTGGGAAAAAGTGGGAGTCCTCGCCGCCGTCCTAAAGATCCCGGTTGAGGAACTTCAGGCCGCGAACCTCGCGATCCGCTCCGACTTCAAAAGCTTCGTGAGCACCGGCCGCGGCAAGACTCCCTCGACCGCCGGCAAGGTTTCCGGTACGGCCTCGGCCGTGGCCTTCGCGGCCAAGGATGCGCAGCTGCGCGAAGTAATCCAGCGCTATCAGTCCGCGACTCCCGAGTCGCGCAAGAAGTTCGTGCGCGCGGCGCTGTCGCTTCTCGACCAGTAATCCCCGGTCCCACGAGGCGAATCAGCCCGCCCTATTGCGATCGAGCACGATGAAGCTGAAGGCGAAGGCATGACGCTCGTCCCGCGGATGCTCTTCGCGCGATACCTCGGTGAACTCGGCTTTCGGCCATTCCGGAAAGTATGCGTCCGCCTCGGGCTCCGCCTCGACGCTCGTGAGGTAAATGCGCCGCGCCTTGGCCAGCGCGAGCGCGTAGATTTCCGCGCCGCCGATCACGAAGGCATCGGTGTCCGCGAGCGCAAGCGCTTCCTCCAGGCTCCCGGCGCGCTCGACGCCGCTGAACGGCGGCACGTAATCGGGGTTTCGGGAGAGGACGATGTTACGCCGCCCAGGCAGCGCACGCCCGATCGATTCCAGGGTCTTGCGGCCCATGATAACAGGATAACCGAGCGTGATGGCCTTGAAGCGTTTCAGATCGTCGGGCAGGTTCCACGGCAGGCGGTTGTCCTTGCCGATCCCGCGATTGCGCCCGCAGGCGACGATGAGACTC
>JAMPXZ010000104.1 GCA_023700925.1 Oligoflexia bacterium
CCGGGATTACGAGCGCGATCAGCTCGCCCGGACGCGCGCCTTCTTCGTAAGGATGCAGCGTGCTCGGCGCCCCGAGCTCAAGCCTCAGATACTGATGCGAGATCACGCCCGCAAAGCCACCGTGCGAATCGAGCAAGGCTCCACCGCTCATTCCAAATTCGCTGTGGCCCTTGGCTTCGATCATGAAAGGAATCCCCGGCAACGGCCGCCGCGTGCCCCGGGCGCTCAGCATCTGCGCCTGCCCCGAGCGGAGCACCGACGTGCCCGCGCCCGGAACGCCGAGCAGCGTGCCAAACGAGCCCGTGAGCTCGCCCTCGGCGGCCGGCGCGATCGCCGTAAGCTCGATCGCCCCCGCGCGCGCCGCCTCGGGAATCCGGCCCTGAAGCTCAAGAAGCCCCAGCCCCTTGAAAACCTGCACCCCGCGCAGCTCCGCGCGAATCGGGCTGCCATTCCACAGGACGCGATGACAGAGGCCTTCGGCCGAACCGCCATGATAGAGCGCGTGATCCGACGTCAGAACGTACATGGCCGAGCCGCTCCGGATAAGCGTGCCCGAGCCGACTTTGAGGTTACGGCGGGAAAGACAAGACTGGCTTTCGACCTTCACGACCGATACGGCTGGCGCGCTTGCCGCGAGGGCCATCGGAACAGCGACCAGCGCCCCGACCGCAAGCGCGAGATACGAGATCAAAGCCATTTCGCGCGCAAAAAGCGGATTACGCATGCCCGATCCTCCTCACGGAAAGCTCGGCAAGCCGTGACGAAAATCCGGCCTTGCCCTGGTAACGAATGCTGCGGCCGCTCCCCTGGGTGTCCAGAAGAGGCGCCCACTCCTTGAGCCAGCGCGCGCAGCTCGCCTTGGACAGGCGAAGTGACGCTTCGAGATCGCTTCTCTTCCACCAGCTCCGCTCGAACGAGGCGAACTCTCCCGAGCGGTCATCCTCCAGTCCCTGGCGCAGCGCCTGCTCGAGCTCGGCGCGGAAGCCCGGAAGCTCGAGAAAGCAGCGCGAGTGGGAGTTGTATCCCTGAAAGCGGACCCGCTTGCGATCGAGCTGCGCGAAAACCTTGCCGGCCTTGACCGAAAACTGCGCATCGCCCCCGAGGAGCCGATTGGCGCGGCTCAGGAGATTGGCCAGCTTGGGGTCGTGAATGAGCGAGTCGTAGGAGCCAAGCCCGAAGACGCGGCGGAGCAGCTCAGGTTTCTCTTCGACGTCTTTCCATTGGAAAGCCGCAAGGAGCTGCACAAGTGCCTGCGAGGACGCCTCGCCGAACTCACGCCCTTCGATCCGGATCCTCTGATTCAGAAGCTCGACGAGAACTCCGCGTCCAGTACCGCGCTCGCGCAGACTCAGGATCGACTCGCCCAGCATCCCCCCATGACCACCTTCGATGAGCTCACCGAAGAAAGGCAGCTTCCGGAGATGCGCTTCGGCCTTGAGCGAGGCACGAAGATCCGCGGCATGCGCGCTCACGTCACGCTCGAGCGCGAGCCAGCGGATCACGCGCTCCTCGAGCTGCAGGTGCGAGCAGCCCGCGCCGCCGCCGTGGGTGAAGCCGAGCGCGCGCTCCTCGGCCTCGGCGAGGCGCTTGCCCGAGAAGAGCGCCAGCCATAGATCCACGCACCGGAGCATCTGATGCTCCTCCTCGCTGAGCGTCTGACGGCGCGAGAGCTCGATATCGGAGCGAACCTTCAAAATCTTGCCGAGCCGTTCGAAGTCCGGCTGCTGCAGCCAGCTCCAGGTCCAAAGATACAGGCGCTCGACCTTCTCGCCCAGGCGAACCGACTCGACGCAATCCTCAGGCACGAGAAGCATCGTGAGCGTCCGCAGCCGGTACTGGCTCATGTAACCAAAGCCCCGGCGCGCCAGCCCCGAAGAGAAGCGCTCCTGCGCGGAGAGCCGCTGTCCGGCCAATCCGGCATACGGCAGCCGCGCGAGCCAGGTGGCATAGTACTCGGCCTGCTCACCCTCGAGCGCTCCCTCGAAGAGCGCCGGAAGCTCCTCGAACCGGCTCCTGCGAAAGCCACTCCGCAGGCGGAGCGCCTGGAGCTGCGCGCGAATCGAGCGCGCCCAGCTTGCCTCCCGATGCGGGCCAAAACCCGCTTCGAATTCCCCGAGGCGGGCGTCGAGATCCATGCCGAGGTCTTCCATGCACAGGAGCGAGTTGAAAAACGCGAGCTGCTCCTCCCGTCCCGCTGCCAGGCGTCCCGCCGCGATCGCCGCACGCGCTTTGCGATGGGCCGAAACAAAAAGCTCCAGCGCCTCGCTCAGCCTGCCGCGCGAGAGCTCATTGAGCCCGAGCTGGAGCTGGACCCGCTCACAAGGCCGAAGAGCGCGGCTTTCGAGCCAGGCCGCGAGGTCCTGTTCGGCGGACGCGAGTTCGGCGAAGTTGCGCCGGTGCCGGAGGAAAGAGAGCTTCAGGAGCCGCACATCGCGCTCGAGCGCGGCGTCGGCAAGCGGGGCACCGGCCCCTTCGGCGGCGACGCAGTCAAGATAGGCCTCGTACGCCGCCTCGCAGTCGCCCGCGAGGCGGAGGTCCCAGATGGACTCGAGGCTCTGGCGAAGCGCGCGCTCAGCCACGATCAGCCCCGATCCACCTGCGAGTACTCGGCGATGAACTCGCTGAGACCCATGATCTCGAGGACGTAGCGGAACGCCGCGGGCGACCCACTCAGCTGGTGCATCTCGGGATACATCCCGCGAAGCGTCTGATGGATCTCGATCGCCTGGGCGAAGGCGCGGGGCCGGTCACCCTGATCGGCAATCGCGATCGCGGAGCCAAGCTGCGGCACCAGGGCCTGGAGGCGCACCCTGAGGTCCGCCGACGTCTCTCTCATCTTGATGAGCTGGACGACAGACGCATGGATCTGCTCGAGGTTGGATTTGAGGATCTTGCTGTACGGATCGTCGTCAAAGCCGCGCTCCTCGCGGATCTTGGCGACGATCGTGAGCGTGTCGGTGATCTGCGGGTCGGTCTGCCGCGTCCGGATGAACTCGAAGAACTGGGCCGAGAAGCGGAACTTCACGATCAGCTGCTGGTAGAGGTTCAGGGTCTGGAGGTTGCCGAGACCCTTTTGCTCAAGCGACGTCAGGACGTTGCGCGCCGACTGCTGCAGGATGTAGATGCGGCCCAGATCGTTCATGTGGAGACCCGCGGCCTGGACGGCTTCCAGGTTAGAGATGATCCGCTTGAGCTGCTGATTGGCGGTCGCGACCTCATCGGCGCGGGCCGCCGAGGCGTCCAGGGCCAGCGGCGCGGCGAGCACCAGCGAGAGCGACAGGAAAAGGGCGTGAATGAGCTTTTTCATTTTAGCTGTTCCTCACATGGTAAAGGAGTCCGAGGTCGGTGGCGGCCCGGCTCTGCAGGTAGGGATTCTGCGCCAGCTCGAGCAGAAGCTTTTCGAGCGCGGGGATCTGGCTCATGAAGGCCCCGAGATCGCGCACCCGGAGGCTCCCCCCGAGCGACGCCGCGATCACCCTGAGCGCTTCGCTCGCGCGCTCCTTCTGGCCCGGGTCCATCTGGATCATCGCGGTCTGAAGCGAAACCCCGAGCATCTGGAGCGCGAGCCTTCGCGAGAAGACCGAGGACTCGGTGTCCGCGATCGAAGTGATCTGGTGCTCGCCGAGCTTGGCCTGAATGTTCTTGACCGAAGGATTGATGAACTTCTCCTTGAGTCCAGCGTAGCCAAAGTCCCTGAGGTAAGGCAGGAGGCCGCCCGCGATGAAAAGCGACGCGCGTTCGCGATTGGCGTCACTCGGGATGAGCTTCAGCAGCCCCTGCAGGTACGCCGCATCGAACTGGTACACGTAACCTGAGAGCTTACCGAGGAAGCGCCCGGTATCCGCGGCGCCGTACCAGTAGGGGCCCTTGGCGGCCTCGACCGCGTCGCGGTGGCTTTGGCCTTGGGCACGGGCAGCCTGGTAAATGGAGAGCTCGAAGGCGGGGTCCTTCTCAAGACTCCGAACTTCCTGGGTGTCTCGCTCGGCTTGGGTCGGCTCCCGCCGGGAGACGAGGCCGAGATGTGCCTTGTAGAATGGTCCAAAGGGAATGCCCACGCTGGACTTGACGACAAACATATTGCCGCCCGGCATGATCCCCGCGATCGTCACTAGTTGGGTGTCATAATGTTGGGCATTCAGCGTGGCGGTGTCTCCGACGCAGAGATCTTGAGAGCAGGCGAAAAGACCTCGATCATGAATGCGAGCCAGCCTTCCCGAGGTGAAGAACCCGAGGAGTCCGGCCTTACCCATAACCGTATAGAAATAGTCGCCTGGGTTAGGCTCTGCGATCCCGACGATTCTTGCTTCCTGCGTCTCGTGATACGAATCCACGAGAATGACGGATTCCCCCAGGCAGCGATCCCCCAGGCAGGAGATCCTCTGAAGGTTCCCAGCAGCGACCGCGAGATACTTGGGATCAAAGGCCGCGATGAGATTGCCCGTTTCCGCGGACGCGACCATGAAGCGGCCATCTGGCTGCTTTGAGCGCAGCACGACTTCTTCCATTTTGTAGTAGTTGGCATGAAGATAGGCCCGGTCACCGACGCATAGGTTCCCCTTACACTTGGCGTCGAGCTCTTCTTGCGTAGGACCGGGCGGCACCGACGGCGTCGTGCTCTCCGCGCCTTGCTCGCTCGCGGGCTTCTGCGGCCCCATCGCATGAGCGGGGCTTGCGATAGCAACCAAGAGAGCCGCGGCAATGAGGGGGATCGCTTGTTTCATAGCGGTAGCCATTCCTTTTCCAGGGGATTTCTTATAATACCTGATCATTTCTGTCATCATATTTAACCCCTGGGACCGTTTCTGATTTAAGAACTGGATTTTATGTGAGTTTTTAAGTCTCGGACCTAGCTCAACCTATGAGTCTAGGCCCGAGACATTCAAGGGCACCTTATTGGAGTACCCGGCGGATCTGCTCGCGCTTGCTCATGAGCTCGACCGCCAAATTGAAGGCGTAGTCGACCTCGAAGGCGTCATCGATGTACGGAGCCGCAGCATCGAGCGTGGTGAGCAGGCGCTCGTAATAAGCCCGCGCCGACGACGAAGCATCGCCGCGCGCTTCGCTCATGGCGAGAGCTTCGGCCGCGGCCTTGCGGATCGGCAGCAGGTACTGACCATAGATCCGGTAGTTCGTGTAGTTCTCGAGCTGATTCACGAGCCAGATCACGCGCGAGGAGATCTGACCCATCTGCGTGTTGACGTGGGAAGGCAGCTGGGTGTCAGGATACGGATTGTAACCACCGCCGAAGCCGCCATCGCTCTCGCTCAGCACCGCGCTCAGCGAAACAATGCGGAAACTGCCGCGAATCGCCGCGAATTCGATCGACGAGGCGGTGTCCTCGACCGTGACGACGTAGTGCGGGTCGCGGCCGGGGACATAGAGCGTGCCCTTGACATTGCCGTTGACGAGGACCTGGGCGTAAGCGTCGCTGTAGTAGCCTTCGGCCTGGATGTAGAGCTTGTGGATCCGGAAGCTGCGGCAGAGCTCAATGCTCTCGGTCTCGCCTTCGCTCACGTCGAGGGAATACGAGCGAAGCGAGACGGTCGAGTTCGGATTCAGATACTGATCGGGGCAGCGACTCCCGGCGGCCTGGGCCGAGACGGCGCCAAGGCTCGTGGCGATCAGGGTGACGAGGGCGAGTACTGGGGCTTTCATGGGGATCTCCTTTTCGAAAAACGTTTCTGGTTTCGAAAAGGGGTTTACCCTGCGGCGATGCGTTGCGTTATCATGAAAACTTATTAGGTGAGACGGAAGTGAGACGAAACGGCGGCAACGGCCAGGCCCCAGCTTCTGCATCACCAGATGTCCATCCGCATAGCTCCACATAGGTCCAGTGCTGGAATACGCCCCAGAGATCGCTCTGCTTGCGGGCTATTCCCATGGCGGCACCCGACGGAAATAGCAGATCCTGCGAGGGGCAGCTGATGAACCCTGCCCTGGACCGCGGCTTCATTGAGGCGACAAAGGAAGAGTTTAGGGAACCCGCGCGATGATCCGTTGAAGATCCTGAACGGTTCCCTCATAGCCCACGTAAAGCGTTCTATAGGAATACTCCGACGTGATCGACAACCTGATCTTGTCGATCGAGGCCTTCTTGGAATGAATCAACGCTAACGCCAGCTTGAGCCGGCGGATCGTTTCAAGATAGTTCGCGTTATAGTCCAGGCGCGTCTCGATGGGGATACCCAGCTCTCCTGCCGCACGCTCCTGATAGGCTAACGCCTTGACGACCTCAGCCAGAAGCGACAGCCCCGGATCGCGGGTCGCCGGGCGCAGCTCGCCGGAGAAGAAAGACGTCACCTCCCGGTAATCACTGAGCTCAAGCCGCGTGAGCCCGCTTCGGGCCTTGAGCTCAAGCAGGGCCGCGCGCTCGGCATAAAGAGTCTGAAGCGTCTTGATGAAATTCTCGGGGTACTTGTCGGCATCAAAGAGTCCTCTCGCCTCCAGGCCCGAGGCATCGGCAAAAGCCAGGA
This sequence comes from Oligoflexia bacterium, assembly GCA_023700925.1. GTDB lineage: Bacteria > Bdellovibrionota > UBA1018 > UBA1018 > UBA1018 > JAMPXJ01. The sequence continues at coordinate 6,474 of JAMPXZ010000104.1, forward strand.
AAGGCGACGCCTGCGGCAGCCAGGCGAAATACTTTTCGAGCGCCTCCGCATAGCGGTCCTCTTCAAGATAGAGCTCCCGATCTTGAATCCTGTAACGGGAATAACCCTCGAGCCTGATCACTCGAACGGCGGGTGAAAGAGTCTTGAGCCGCTCCAGGCGCTGCTCAAAAAAGGCGAGCTTCACGCCGAGCTCGGCGAACTGGTCATCTTCCTGCCCGTAACTCTCGATACCCAGCTCAAGCCGGAGCTGCGCCGCGCGCTCGAGCGCAAGACGGCGATCCAGGTAAGGGAAATAGGACCTGAGCTCAGCGGCGCTGAAATCCACATCCACGATCAGCGCCTGATCAGACGACTTATAGCGAGTATAGGAGGAGATCAGAAGCTGCCGGATCGCGCTCTTTCGCGCAAGAAGTTCGCCCTTGACGGTCTCGAGCACGGACCAGAAGACTTCGAGCCGCCACTCGAATGGGTCCTCTCCCGGGATCTGGTAGCCCGGAATGATCGTGACCTTGATTCCGGCCGCCTCAAGCTCCCGCGCCACGTCGGGCCTGGGATCAGGCCTCTCGGTCGGCGTCGGGCGCGGCGTGGGACTCAGAGTGGGCTCGGGTGTCGGCGTCGCGGTCGGCGTTGGCGTGGGAGTCACGCTCCGGGGTGGCGCTGAGAACTCACCCGGGCACCCCTCCTCTTCGAACTCCGCCTTTCGTCGCTCCCAAAAGCACTGCTGATGCAGGGTCTCATCCTTCAGGAATTCACAGTACTCGGCCATCGTCGCCAGAGCGTCACCCCGGGTGTCCTGAGTGGCGCAGCTCCGCCGAAGGACCGAGTCGTAACCCGAGAAGCTCCGCGGGACGATGTTGGACTCGCGGAAATCGCTGCCGCACTCACGCAAGTAGGTGCTGCGTCTCATCTCGAGCGCGCAGCCGGAGTTCCGGGTCCGATCAGTCAAAGCCCGGCAGTAATCCGCCTTCCTCGTGAAGACCTGCTTGCCGGTTGGGCAACCGTTCGCCCTGTAATCATAGCTGAAACTGCCCGTCTCATCCCAGCTGTCCTCAGAGCCATTGCCCGGGCCACAGGCGGAAGTAGCCACCGCCAGCACTAATGCCAAAAGAACGCCGCCTTCAGTCAGCCTCAGAAACATGGGATCTCCTCGCGAGCTTTTCCGCGAAGGTAGCATCCGGATTTTGGGGTGTCCAGGAAAGGGCAATTCAGTTCCGCCGAGCCTGCTCCTCGATCTTATCCAGGAACGCCTTGACCACCTGGCCGGCGCCGCCTCTCAGCGCGAAATCGTGGCAACCCTCCCACGCGGCAATCTCGAGCTCAACGGCGGCCGAGCTCTTGCGAACCGTGTAGCGGGTCGAGGGCGCATCTTCGCACCGGGGCTCGCCGGCATTCAGATCGATCAGCTCGCTTTCGTTGATGGCTTCGACCTGCGCGTTCAATTGCCGGAGCTTGCGCCAGGAAAGCCGGGACAAAGAGCGATTCACGCCGCCTTCCATGGCCATGACCTGGCCATCCGAGTAGATGCGCACCCCGCGCTCGAACCGCATATGAGGCGGTGCGAAAAAGCCGGGAGACATGACCTTTTCAGCGACGACATAAGGTTCAAAGGCAGGAGTGCCATGAGGGCCTTCGTTGGCAGCAAAGGCCGTGAGGGAGAGCAGGCTCATCACAAGCAAAAATACGTTTTTCATTTCAAGACTCCTTAGTGTTTGAGGACTTTCTTTTAGAAGACGACAACGGGAAAACCTGGACGCTCAGGTGATAGACTTCGGCCTCGCGCGGAGAGCGGGCATCCGCCGAACGGTCTTGGCGCGCCGACGATTCCTCGCGCGCCGAGCGCGCTTCGAGCTCCGCGGCGAGCTCGCGCCGAAACGCGCGGATGCGTTCCTTCGCATACGGCACAAGCTCGGGGTCCATCGCCAGGGTGATCGAGGAGAAGTCCCGCAGCTCGGCCGGATCGTTTTCGAGGGAAGCCTGGGCCTTGTCGAGGAGCTGGCGGTGGAAACGCCGGGTCGCGGCGGTGGACTCCACGTTCTCCATCTTCAGGGGCTTGCCGCTCTGGCGCCAACGGCCCTCGGCGGTTTTCCCGACGAGTTCGAGGCGTTTCAGTCTTTCGATCGAGAGTTTGGCCTGCAGCTCCGGGATCCCGAGACGGCGCGCGATCCAGCGGGCCTCCAAGCGCGCCTTCGGGAGCTCGAGCGCGCTCAGGATCGCGTAGTGCTGCCAATCGGCGATCGCGGTGAAAACATCAAGAGGCAGCTCGCGATACTCGGCTGCGGCGAGCGAAGGCGTACCGGGCTTGCGACTGGCCAGGAGCCTCGCCTTTTGCGCGGGATCAAGGCCCAGATGCTCGGCCAGCCGGAGCGTGGCCTTCTTGGAAAGGGGGCGCTTGCCGGAGAGAAAGAGCGAAAGCACCGTATGGCTGATCCCGCTCGAACGGGAGAAGGCACGGAGCGAGTAGCGGGGATTTTTGCCGATCCGCTCGGAGAGCTCGGCTTGGATCAGCTCTTTTGGATTCATGGCGGGATTCATCGCTAAAGTCCTTCCGTATTCGAAGGTGCTTCTAGCGAGGGGCCCCGGGCCTGTCAATTATTTTGAAAACAAAGTGGTTTCAAAAAATGAAACCAGACGGAACTCGTCCCGGGACGAGTGATTCAGTTCCGCCCCCCCCGCTCCCACTCGTTCACGCGTCGGAATAGCCACCCTCCGGCATAGAGCAGCCCGCCCGTGAGCAGAAGGCAAAGAATCCGAACGCCCGGCGTCGCATTGCTCACGTCATAAAGCAGCGCCTTTCCGGCCGCGAGTCCCAGCACGATCAGCGAGGATCGCGCCCAGACCGCCTCGCGCTTGCGAGCCGCGAACGCTAGGATCATGCCCGCATAGCCCGCCCAGCTCGCCGAAACCGCGAGTGAGCCGTTCGCTTCCACGATCCGGTACAAACCAAGGATTCCCTGAAGATGGGCAGTGAAGAGAAGCACTTCGCTGAGCCTCTTGGGAAAAAAGCCGCCGCCACCCGCCCGCGCCGCGACCACGACAACGCACATCGCGAAGAGCAAGGCAGGAATCCCGTCCAACGCTTCAAGATGAGTCAGGGCGCGATTCGCGAGATTCAGGTACTCGCTGAGCGCGAAGAGCCCGAAAACGATGAGCAGCAGACCGCCACCGAGGCCGCTCTTACGGATGAACTCCGTGCTCAATCGTGAACCCGCCCCGAGCGCGAGGGCCGCGGTCAGGAGCACGAGCGGAATCCCGCGATAATTCGCCGGCAACAAGACGAGATAACCCGAATGCAAAAGCACCACCGCGCTGAACGCCACGGCGAGCTCACGACTGGCCCGGGCGTCCTGGTCGAGCTCCTTTCCGGCGGCGCGCTGGATCACGAGCAGGGCGAACGCGAAACCCATACTGAACCAGGGTGCCAGGCCGGGTAAAAGCAGCTGCAGATGCCGGTACTCCACGACGTAAAAGAAGATCAGCGCAGGGAAATACGCCCAAGCCTCCACCGCGCTCAAGGGCACCCGGTTACGCTTCGAGTACCAGGCCGCTCCGCCGGCGAAGATCAGGAACTGAAAGGCCTGAAGGCCCGCGAGCAGAAGATGCTCGTCCGAGCGCGCGCCCAGCGCCCAAAGCTCCGTGCAGCCGATCGCGAAGTAGGCGGCGGCCAAGGGAAGCACGCGGGAACGGGCTGCGACCGCGACGGCACCGAAGGTCATGGACGCGAGGACGAAGTACAGGGGCAGCAGCGCTCCCGCGGTACGGGCGCCGGCCAGCAAAGGCACGAGATACGCGCCGATCGCCGCGGTCACCGCGTAGAGATCGCTCTTGAATTCCCGCTGCAGCAAGAAGCAGAGCGCCGAGACCAGGCCCGCTAGCAAAACCGCTCCTTCCCAAGGCACGAGTCCAAGGTAGGCGTGAGCCGCGAGCGCAGCGGCGTACAGAACGATCACCCCGGCCGCCGGCAGGTACCCCGAATAGCTCGTGTCGCGCTTGCGAAGCACGAAACCCGAGACCACCAGGCTCAACCCGAAGATCACGGCCAGCCCGAGCTGGCGCAACGGGGTGAGCCACCCCTCCTCGATCGCAAGCTTGACGATGAATATTCCGGCCAGCGCGAAACACACGACGCCGACCGCACCCAACGCATTCCCCGCGGACCGGGTTTCCTTTCCGGCATCGGTCGTCGGGCGTGGCAGGGAGACCGTAGGCACAAAGGCCGTGGGCCGCGCCTTGCCCTCCCCTGTTTTCTCGAGATGAGCGAGGCGCGACTCCATCGCGTTGAGTCGGTTCTCGAGACGGGCCAGTTTTCCAGCGGTATCAGTATCGGTATCGGACATGAGCTGATTCTATGCTGGAAAATCGAAGATGTCTCAATCTGACTATTTTGGAGGAGCTCTCAACCGTTTCGAGCTGCGGTATATCCGCGACAACGCCGTTTCGAAGAATCTGCACTCTGGAGCGGCTCAACCAGAAGAAGGCCGCCTGAGCACGACCAGGATCTGAAGGCTGTTGCCGATCCGCGTAGGGTCCCACTCGCTGAACCCGAACTTGCTGAGCGACCTGTAAAAAGGCGTTGCCATGACGGCGCGCTCCTGCTCTTCGCGGCTGGCGAGGTGGAAATCCCCCCCGGGCAAGGCTCTCAGGAGAACCGTCTCATTATCCCAGCCCATCTCGCCGGATACCACCTGGGTCTCCGGGAAATCCCGCAGCATCCGCCCGAACACCAGATGCGAATAGCCTTTGCCTTTGTACTTATTGCCGCTGACGCTCATCGAGTCGACGAAGATCTCTTTCTTCTCGGCTAGCACCGTGAACCGGATCGACATCGCCGACTTCCCGTCATTGTCGTGCTTCACGTAGGTATAGGTGAGATTCCCTTGCCAGTACGGATCCTCGGGATATTTCTCGTAAGGCCTCTCCGCGCTCCACTTGCCGGGGAGCTTCGCCTCGAGGTCCTGGTAGATTTTCTCGCCGATCGCGAGCCAGTCGGCGTCGTTGATTGCGGAGGTCGTGGCGGACTCCGCTGCTTGAGACGATGCTGCTTGAGACGATGCTGCTTGAGACGATGCTGCTTGAGACGATGCTGCTTGAGGCGATGCTGCTTGAGGCGATGCTGTTTGAGGCGATGCCGGCACTGCTGCTTGAGGCGCTGTCGATTCTCCTGAGGGAGCCGTCGCGGGGCCTGACGCCTGCGCCGGAGCCGGAGCGGGTCCCATCGCGCTTGCCGATGTAACGAAAGCGAGCTCCGCCGAAGCCAGGAACGCAAAAATACTGAGTCCTAAACTGGAATTCCGAAGGAGCGGCATCATGTCGATCGTTATAGACTTGTTTTTGACGCGGCGCAACATTTCAGTTCTTTTGTAGCTCCTAATTCGAAATGGGATGCGAGAAAATTCCAGGAATTTCAGAGCGCTGTGCCCACCGAATCCTGAGTCACACCATCCGTATGATCTTCAACGGTGCGCGGGATGAGCCTCGCCCCAATCCCACCGGCAGGCCCTCCCTGTGCTGATGATGAACCCAAAGTGTAAAGGATGTCCTGAGTCAGTGTTAACGATGTCCTGGGGTCCAAAGTGTAAACCTTGTACCAGGTCCGGACCCATCCGCTTACCGGAGGATTCTGAAATAACATTGCCCCTGCAGCTATCTGGATCTTTTGGCTTGACCCTATACGGCAGTTTCGATAAACGCACCGCAGGCCATGTCTCACGTGAAAGCTGATTCCCAACTGCCGAAAAGCTCCCGCAAAAAGCGCAGCCCGGGCCGCGCCCAGCTCGACTTTCTGAAGACGCCGACGTTTCGTGATCTGAACCGACGCGAGCATGGCGGACGCCTCGGCGAAGGTCGGCGCAAAACGGCGCGCCCGATGAGTCCGCGCCTGCCGCTGCACGTGATCCTGAGGTCCGAACGAGCCAAAGGCGACTGGTCACTCTTGAAATCGAAGCACGAAAAACGCGTGAAACACCTCACGTACGCACTCGCACGCAAGTTTCACGTGAAAATCTATCGCTTCGCCAACG
>JAMPXZ010000262.1 GCA_023700925.1 Oligoflexia bacterium
CTCGGATGTGACCCGCATCTCCCCGCCCGCGCCCCGCCAGTGGATCGAGGAGCGACTCCGGAACCTCGGCTACCGCCCTGAGGTCGAGGGTGAGCGCTTCCGTTTCGGCCTCCATGCGGTGGACTACCCGAGCTACCTTCTTCCCGGCACGGCCCTGACCGCGCTCGGAGATCCCGCTTCCTTCGATCAAAAACCGGTGGTGCTCGAGTTCAGCGGCACGGAGCCGGACTCCCCCCTCAGCTCGATCAGCTTCGGCGGCAGCGAGGTCTCCGAGCTCTTCCTGGAGCCGGAGCTCGTCGCGACGCTCGCGCGGCCCGGAAGCGGCGAAAGGAAGCTGATCCGCGAAATCGTGCGCTTCGACGATATCCCCTCCCCCGTCGCCAAGGCGATCATGGCGATCGAGGACCACACCTTCCTTGAGCATCGGGGCTTTGACCCGCGCGGGCTCGCACGCGCGATCCTGGTCAATCTCAGGACGCGATCCTTCGCCCAGGGCGGAAGCACCATCACCCAGCAGCTCGTCAAGAACCTCACGGCCCGGCGGGACAAGACCCTCCTCCGGAAGGTCAACGAGCTTGTCCTCGCGCTGCTGCTCGAGGCCACCTTCGACAAGAACCAGATTCTCGAGCGCTATCTCAACGAGGTGTACCTCGGGCAGGTCGGAACGTTCGAGGTGCACGGCGTGAGCGAGGGAGCGAAGTACTTCTTCGGCAAGAAGCTCGACGAGCTGAATCTCGCCGAGACGGCCCTGATGGCCGGCCTGATCCGCGGGCCAGGCTACTACTCCCCTTATCGCCACTACGACCGCGCGCTCGAAAGACAGCGCATGGTCCTCAAGCGGATGGTGGAAACGGGCATGATCGCCGAGGAAGAGGCGCGCGAGGCGCACGAGATGCCGATCCGGCTCGCGGCCCCGCAGAACGTCGCCAACAAGGCGCCGTATTTCACCGACTACGTGAAGGCCGAGCTGATCCGCAAGCTCAAAGGCCGCCGCGCGGAGGACGAGATCGTCGACTCGGGCTTTCGCGTCTATACGACCCTCGATCTGGGCCTGAATCAGGCCGCTCAGCAGGCGGTCTCCCAGGGAATCGCCGACCTCGAGAAGCGGATAGGCCTCTCGGGCCTGACGCCTTCTGACCGGCTCGAGGGGGCGCTGGCGTCGGTGGACCATTCCAACGGCCACATCCGGGCGCTCGTGGGCGGTCGCAGCTATGTGCAGTCGACCTTCAACCGGATCCTCAACATGAAACGCCAGATCGGCTCCACCTTCAAGCCGATCGTGTACCTCACGGCCTTTCAGAAAGGATTCGACAGCAACGGCGCGCCGTATGGACCAGGCCACCCGGCCGAAGACGCCCCGTGGATGCTCACCTACGACCGCGGCAAGCAAAGCTGGGCCCCGCGAAACTATGAGAACGAACACAAGGGCTGGATCTCCTACCGCACCGCCCTCGCTCATTCCGTCAACACGGTGACCGCGAAGCTCGGCTGGGAGATCGGCATCGACGCCCTCATCGCCACCGCCCGGTCGCTCGGCGTCGAATCGGAGCTCCCGGAGGTGCCCTCGCTGGCCTTGGGCGTGGCCGAGCTATCGCCGATCGAGCTGCTGCGCGCTTACGCGGTTTTCGCCAACCACGGCGTGCAAGACGAGCTCACGGTGATCCGCGCGATCACCGAGAGCGACGGCGCCGAGTTCGCGCGCTTTGTCTACCATCCGCAGCAGGTGGTGCCCCCGGGGGCGGTGGACCTGCTCACCGAGATGCTGCAGTCGGTATTCACGGAAGGGACCGCTCGCTCCGCGGCCGCCCTCGGCTTTGACCGCGCCGCCGCCGGCAAGACCGGCACGACGAGCAATCACCGCGACAGCTGGTTCGCCGGCTACACGCCCCAGCTCACTACCGTGGTCTGGGTGGGCATGGACCAGCCCGGGCCCGGCCCCGCCCCCGCGAGCAAGAAGAGCCCGATCAAGCTGACGGGTGCGACGTCGGCGCTCCCCATCTGGGTCACGTACATGAAAAAAGCGCTCGCCGGAGAGCCGCCCCTGGCCTTCCCGCTGAGCCCGCACCTCGTCGATATTCCGATCGACCGGCATACGGGGCTGCAGGCCGCGCCGGATTGTCCGCTCACCCAGCTCATCACCGAGAAGTACCTGCGGGGCGCCGAGCCCCGCTCCTCGAGCTGTGAGCCGATGTGGCCGGCCTCCACCCGTCGCACGGCGGGCAGCTAGCCGCTAGTACCGCAGCAGCTAAGCCGGAAGCGGCTTGAAGAAGTAACGATGCGCCCAGTCCGGGAAGCCGCAGGGCTTGCCGGTGGCGAGATCCATCCACACGATCAGCAGCTCGCCGCGGGCATGGACGTCTTTCTGATCGCCGGAGAGCATTTCGAATTCGATGAAGAAGCTCGTGTTCCTCACCTCGCGGACCCACGAGCGGATATGGATGCGCTCATGCGGAAGGACCGGTTTGAGAAATTCCGTCGTCGCCTTTCTCATGAACACCCCGAAGCCGCGCTCCTTGAAGTCATCCAGGGTCGTGTGCAAGACGTGCCGGAGATAGAGATTTCGCGACGAGAC